>NZ_JBAJNS010000001.1:3367500-3721250 GCF_037911585.1 Streptomyces sp. GSL17-111 | reverse complement strand
CCACGGGTAGGGGTCGTTGCGACTGCGGCCACCGAGGAACATGGCCTGAGTCATCCAGAAGACCGGGAGCAGGGGCGCGCGGTGGCCCATCAAGGGCCACGCGCCGAGGGCGAGCCCGCAGAAGAGCAGGTTGTTCCGAGCAGCCATCAGCATGGCTTCCGAGCCCAGAAGGGGCATCACCGCGGCCACTGCCGTCGCGACGACGGCGAATCCGGACACGAGCACGAGGTCGCGCGTATCGATGCGGCGGACGGCCGAGCGCTCCACCGAAGGCATCCGCCGTTCGAGGCAGGCGATCAAAGCGACGCTCGGGATGAGGGCGACGAAGTTGCTGAGCTCCGTCGCCATGGCGTGACTCCCCATGAACGAAGGGAAGACCACCGCCACACCACCGGTCATACCGACACCCAGCACGAACGCGAGGAGAGCCCCGGGCAGCAGCCCCAGGACGCCTCGTTGCCGTAGCCACCAGGTCATGGTCAGCGACCCCCCGCACAGGCCGATTGAAGCTGTTGGACGTACCACTGCCTCTGCTCCCGTAGCGGCAGTCCGTTGACTCTGGCCATCTCGGACAGCAACTCTTCCTTGGTTTGGCCTTGGCTGAACTCCCGGGTCTCCCGGGCGAGCCACGCCATGTAGTGCTTCTCGACCCCTATGGTTCGGGCCACCCAGAGGGTGTTGAAGTGCAGCACGTCCCAGTTCGGTTTCTCGCACGGCGTGCCGACCACGGAAATGGCCACGCCCTCCCGAAGGACTTGATGCGCGCTACCAGGCACCAGGTCGAGCGTCCAATCCTCCCCGTCGGTATCGATCTCTCGGACGTCTGCCACGGAGATGTCGGTGATGCGTCGGGGCTTCTGAACGATGATCCCCCCGGCCGCCAACCGGTCAACCATTGCGCGCAGTTCGATGTGTACGTCACCGATGTGATCGGAGCCGGCTTCCGGCAGGCAGATCGTGGGTTCGTCCCCCTCGCAGACGACAGGAGCCAACCCCTTGGCGGTAGGCGGGGCCGAGCGCCAGTCCAGCGTGATGCCCCAGGCACCGGCCAGGCCGCCGACTGCGATGGCGAGCGCCAAGGCGACGGAGCGGACATGATGCCCGCGCGGACCAGCCAGCACGACGCAGGCAAGGGCCAGACTGACCGTCGGCAGAACCGCTGCTGCCGTCATGGCCTGGGAGTAGGCCTCGCCGAATCCCACCCACCCAATGGATCCCGTGACATGGTGCGCCCAGAACCGGTCCGTACCGAGCGGAAAGCTGACGCCGATGAAAACCGCCACCGATACGAGGGGTGCGGAGTACAGGGCGTGAAGTCGGCGCCCGACCACGAAGCCGATCACGGCATGAGCGGTGAGGAGAACCACCACGATGGCCAGGAGGTGCAGTGCGTACAGATCGGGCAGCACCCCGACCACCCAAAGCCCACCTGCCATGACTCCGCCGGTCAGCAGCGACAAGGACACGACGGTCACGAGGACCGGTCGCGCTGCGATGCGCCACGTGGGTTGAGTGGCGCCCACCTCCCAGGTACCGAGCGCCCTGAGCCGGGACGCCTCCACTGCGCTCAGCCCTGCCGCGGCAGCGAGGGCCATCGGAACGGGGGCATGGAGCGCGTACGACGCTGCCTGAGCCGCCCACGGCAACTCGATGAGATGCTCGATGTTCCGGGTACTCGTGAGAAACACGTAGGCGAAGAAGAGGCCGATGAAGGGAATGGCCAGCACGGCGGGGTGGGTACGCAGAGAAGTCGAGAATCGCATGAGGCCTCATATGGACAGCAGGAACGGGCCTCCGGGTGCCCTGTGCGGAGGCGCGGCAGGATCAGCCGGCCCGGGTGGTGTCATCGTGCAAGGTGTGTGACGTGGGCGGCACACGCACTCCACCCGGAAATCCGGACGATCCCCCGATGAAGCCCACCTGTGCGGAACGGCCGCCTCCCGGCGTTGTGTGAGCCACACGTTGGCCCGTTCCCCAGCCCCTGCGTCGATGTGGAAACCCCGAGCCCGCCCTCGTCACCATGGATCTGCACGCGGTGATGTGCTGTGCGTTGTGCACGGTCACCTGTACGCGATGCTGAGCTGCACCGTTGATGGGGAGTCGAACCCCGCGCTGCCCTCCACGCGCCAGGAGTGAGCCGGAATCCGCCGGCTCCCGGTATGTGCACGCCTCCGTGACGACTACCTGCTCCACATCGTGGCGCTCTGCCAGAACGCTCACTCCAGCAGATCGACCTCCCAGTTCGTGCGCTGGATGCGCACATCGAGCTCCCGGATCTCCCGTGCCAGTACGTCAGCCTGCTGGCGCAGTTCGGCAACCGGGAGTGCGGAGAGCATCTTCAACTCGGAACGGAGTTGCCGACCGTATCCCCGCTCACCCGTACCCGCCGCCGCGTCCGCCGCAGCAGTGACCACCGAGTGGCGGAGCCGCAGCGTGTCCCGTCGAGCGAGCGCGTCGGTGAGTGTGCCGTCCCGGCCCATGCTCGTTGCCGCGTTGGTGCGGTTGATCCGCCTGATCAGCCCTTCGAGGCCGGTCAGGACCTCACCGACCTCGCTCAGCAACTGGGCCGCGTCCTCGGCCGGGCTCTCGCCCTCCTGATGCCGCGCGCTGTTCACGATGCGCGTACGTAGTTGCTCCACACGACGCGCCGCCTCGGCCCGTTCCGCCAACGCTTCCGCGAGCTTCACTGTTCCGTTGCCTTGTTGTTCCTCAACATCGCCCGAGAATACGGAACACGGTTCGAGTCCACGGCTCCGGGTTGACGATGCCCGCCCTCCGGCCGCTCGGTGGCACGGCCGCTTCAGCGGCCGACGGGGCGCCGGGGCAGGGGGGACGAGTAGACGACACTCGTCGTGACGGGACCCAGGCCGCCGAGGCGGCCGGTCACCTCTTCCAGGTGGCGCATGGACCGCACCGCGACCTTGATGACGAAGCAGTCGTCGCCGGTCACGTGGTGGGCCTCCAGGACCTCCGGCATCACCGCGACGAGGTCGTGGAAGGGCTTGTAGTTGCTGTTCGGGTAGCGCAGCCGCACGAACGCCATGATCGTCAGCCCGACCTTCTCCGGGTCCACGACCGCCGCATACCCGCTGATGACCCCCGCCTCCTCCAGCCTGCGCACGCGCTCGGTCACCGCGCTCGCCGACATGGAGACGGCACGCGCGAGGTCGGCGAAGCTGGCCCGCCCGTCGCGCTGGAGGACGTCGAGAATGCGCCAGTCGATGGCGTCGAGGGAAAGCCCGGTCATAAGCGGAGTCTTCCAGGGATTCCCCGGCCAGATCAAGAACAGGCCGTGGGATCGACCTTCGAAACCCTTCCTGTGCTCCGTAGATTCACGGTTGTCCATGTCAGCCGGGCCATGCTGCCCGGCCTCAGGAAAGGCCCGAACCATGACGACGACCGTCCCGAACGCCGTCCTGCGCGTCGCCCCCGCAGACCCCGCCGAGGCCGTCGCCCACTTCCGCAGCTCACTGCGCCTCTACGCCGACGTGTCCGACGTCGCCGCCGCACTCGCGGCCGACGCCGACCCTGGCTTCGTACTCCTCGACTCCCGCTCCCCGGACTCCTGGGACCAGGGACACATCCCCGGCGCCGTCCACCTGCCCACCGCGCTGATCTCCGAACAGGCCGCGGACCTGCTCGCCCCCTCGGTTCCCGTCATCACCTACTGCTGGGGCCCCGGCTGCAACGGCGCCACCCGAGCCGCCCTGGCCCTCGCCGAACTCGGCTACCAGGTGAAGGAGATGCTCGGCGGGTTCGAGTACTGGGTACGCGAGGGCTTCGCCTACGAGACTCCCCAGGGCCCCGCACAACCCACCCCCGACCCCCTCACCGCCCCCGCCACCGGCCACTGCGCCTGCTGACCCCACGGCTCTCGGCGCCCGTCGCCGCCTACGCCGAGGCTTCTCCGGCAGCCCGTTCACTCCGTCGCACGCTCAGCGGCGGAGTGACGGCACGTGGAACTGTCCCGCAGCCGGGACGTCCAGCAATCACACGCACGCCGACCACAACAGCAGGCCCCGCTCCGAAACTTGACGCGATCACCATCAGGAGCTTGCGCACCCGGTGGCCGAGACGTCCGTGAGCCGCGCTGCGTGACCCACAAGAGACACCGACCGCCTGAACTCGTCAGGTAAATCGAACACAAGCCTCCGGATACCAATTACCACAATTAGATGGCGGCATTCCGGTAGAACCTCGCTCTGCACCCGAATAGACTCTCGGAAACACCATGCACGCGCGCTACGCGCAACGGGGGAGGACTCAGAAGGAGGAAAACTTGAAGAACGCAGCACGGCGCAGGCGTTCACCCCGTATCGGGTTAGTTGCGGCGGCAGCTCTCGGATTGTGCGTGACGACGGCCACATCCGCGAGCGCTCACTCGGTGTACGAGACCGATACCCAGTGGCACAATTCTTCCGGAAACCACTGCATGCTCAACAAGAGCCAGGTGAGCAACGGATCGAGCGGCGGTGGCCGGTTCGACGGGTGGACCGAGTCCGGGTACAACGAGATAGTTCCGTTCGTCGACTGCGAATTCCCGCGTGAGCGGCCGATCAACCACTTGGCCGGCGGGATGCAGGTCTGGAAGTACTCCACGGCAGTCAACGACTGGGTGCTGTGCGCCCGAACGGACAAGACCTACTACAACAGCAATCCGACCTTCTCGCTGAATCTGTACTGGAACGCACCGTCCGAGGGACTGTGCGGCCCCGCCAGCTACGGTCTCTACAACCACTCAGCCATGCACTCTGATGGCGGGTGGACACCAACGTTCAACAATCCGATCTACTCGGGTACACACTCTGACCTGGGGAGCTGGGGTGCCACCTCCGCGGCTGAATCACGGCAGCCCGGCTGGGTGAACGAGGACGGTACCGTGGACCTGAGTAAGCTTCCGAGGAAGGCGAAGGTCGCGGACTCCAACGGCGACATCGTCACCGATGAGGCAGGCGAGCCGGTCATGGTGGACACTCGCCTGGTCCGCACTCCGCCCACCCAGGCTCCGGACGACAGCGGCAAGCATGAGCGGACGTTCGTGAACAACGAGGACGGCTCAACAACCGAGAAGGTCGAAGTGGACATGGTCCGCGTCGCCAGCACTCTGTAGGAGGGGCTTCACTTGACGGGACACGGTCGCGACCATGCAGGAGGAGCACGGCGAGCGGCCGTGTCCCGGGCAGCCCGAACGATACCCGCCCCTCTTCCGGTCGTGCGCTTCCTCGCCGGCATGGTCGCATGCGCCACCTTCGCCCTGATCCTGCTCATGGCTCTGTTCACCTCAGCGACAATGCGCTCTGCGGCATTCGGTAGCGGAGCGATAATTCCGGTGATTTTCATCTTCACCATGAGCAGTGCGACGTGGCTGCTCTTGAGGTTCGGAGGCCGCAGCGCATCCTGACCGGGAATACGAGCAACGCGGTCACCGGGTAGTCGCTCACTGGAGCGGTACGGGCGCGCCTTCGGCACCGTCTCGGATCATGCTGTGCCGCACCGCCGGTTCACCGTTGGGGGCTCGGCCTGATCGACCGGGCGCGGCACACGTCCGTCGCTACGCGTCGGCTCCCGGCGCGCGGCCGACGGCGAGGAGGTGGGAGCTCGCGGCCAGGAGTTCCGGGTACGGCTCGGCCATCCGGGCGGCCGTCAGTACCGAGTCGAAGAGGGCGTCGGACGGACGTGTGCCCGACTGTTGTTCCACCGCCTTGAGGGCCGACCACGCCGGGCCCTCGATGCCGTAGACCTGTACGTCTCTCAGCCCGGAATCCCGCAGTTCCTCCGCCAGTTCCTCGGCACGGTGGAAGTACGCGAGTGTGAAGCCACGCTTGCCGTCGTGGACGGCGGTGCGAAGGATCGTCGCAATGGAGTCCCGAAGCCGTGGAGCGTGCAAGTGCGCGTAGGTGACGTGCTCGAACAGCGACGCGTACCGGTTGATCGCCGCTGCGGCCACCAGCCCACCCGGCTTGACCACCCGACGCGCCTCGGCGAGTGCTTGTCGACGGTCCTCCGCGTGGGGCAGGTGGTAGAGCGGGCCGAGGAGCTGCACCACGTCGTACGTGGCATCTGCAACGACCAGCTTTCGGGCGTCACCCAGTGAAGCGTCACAGATCTGCGCCGCCCGCTCCACATGCCGGACCACAGGGTCGATCAGCTCCACGTCGTAGCCGTCGGCGACCAGCCACCGGGCGTGCACTCCCGTGCCGCCGCCCACGTCCAGGACCCGGGCCGGGGGTGCCGGAAGAAACCGTCTCAGCAACTCCTGCGTCCGCAGCAGCTCCAGACGTCCGTCAGCCGACATGCTGAGCCGGGCGCCCTCATCGATCACCTCGGCGTAGAAGCGCTCGACCTCGGGCGCAAGGGTGGGGTTCGATATGGCGGCCAGTATGGCGACCTCCGGTGCAGCATGGGCGGTGCCCTGAGCGCCTGGCGTCAGAACTCGTACTGCACCTCGTACAGATGCCCGGCCTTGGCCATGACGGTCGCCTCGACGGGACGGTGCCTGCCGTCGCTCTCGCTGTAGACCACGCGGAACGTACGCAGAATCGGCAGATCACCCGGCAGCCGCAGCGCCTCGTACTGCGCCTGGGTCGGCACCCGCGCGGAGACGCGGTCCACCGTCCGGCGCGGCGGCAGGCCCAGGCCCGCCAGCAGCGTCGGCGTGCCACCGCGAATGCGGCGTGACTCGACGAGCGCCGTCCCTGTCGCGATGTCCATCGGGTAGTAGCACTCAGCCAGTTCCACCGGCTCACCGTCATGCTGGAGGAGCTGGCGTCGGAGCACGGCCGTGCCCGTCTCGCCCAGCTCCAGCGCCTCCGCCACCTCGGCCGGAGGCCGCACCTCGGCGACGTCGAGCAGAGTGATCGTTCCGCGCTTGCCCTGCTGCTCTGCAACGCTCAGCCACCGGTACGGCTCCCCCGGCCCGACCGGCGCCCCGCTGTCAGTGGGCCGCACCGTCTCCTGACGTCTCGGTCGGACGGAGAGGTCGGTGTGGGGGCCACTCGGCGTGAGCAGGCCCTCTTCGATGAGGAGGGCGATCGCCTGCGCCATGGCGGACTCCTGGACCCCGTGGAGCTGAGCCAGCTCGGACGTGGAGGGGTGGGCCGTTTCCGGGGGCCATGTGCCGCAGAGGATCGCGTCCCGCATCGCGGCGGCTGCTCGCACGTGTGGCGCACGCGGGTCGGCGCCGCCTTCCGTAGATGGGGGCAGGGGCATGGCTCGCCTTTCTGGTCGGTCGGTGCGAACAGAGGGCAGCGGTCGCCGGCCGGTCAGGGGGAGTCGCGGTACGGGGCGTAGTAGTCGGTGAGCATCTCCGTCGGCCAGGACGGCTGGTGCTGCGGGCCCCGAGGCCCCATCTCCGCGAACCAGGGCTTGATGTCGAGGACAGGAGTCCCGTCGATCGCGTCCAGATCTTCCACGTGCAGGTCGAGTCCGTCCACGTCGAGCAGGCGGCAACGCGATACGCCGAGCCAGTTGAGCCGGCGCATGTTGCGGTGCCCGAAGGTGCCGACCTCGGGCCAGGCGGGGTTGTCGCGAGGACGACGTGCGCCGAGGTGCAGGTCGTCGGGGTCGGTGAGATGGAACCGGAAGACGACCTCCAGGTGCGAGAAGTCCTCCAGCCCCTTCGTGGCGTCAGAGGTGTAGCGAGGATCATCAATACGGATGATGGCCCGTGTGCCGCCCCAGAAGTCGTCGGTCGGTTTCTCACGACCACCCACCACGTGGGCCAACGCCTGCACGGTGTAGTTCTCTTCGCCCATGCGCACTCCTCGCTCCGCGAGTGGTTTTCTGGTCAGTGTGTGCCCATCAGGTGCACGGCAGCTCGTGCGTCGAGTTCCAGCGCGACGCCAATCCGTCGCCCCCGGTACGGCGACAGCGTTCTCCGGAGATCCACCACGACCTGTCGCGTTCTCCCGGACCGTACGCCCTCCATCGCGTCCAGTGCGCGGTGCCATGTGGCGCAGGCTTCCTCCACGTCTCCTTGGCGCGCCTGCACCTCTCCCAGATACCCCAGGGTCACGGCGTGCGTGCGGGTGAACGTGGCCGCCTTCCTCGTACGGACACTGCGACTGAACTCGTCCTGCGCACTCTTCAGATCACCGAGGTCCCGCAAGGCGCAGGCGGTCTCATGAGCGAGTGAGGCTTCCCCGAAGAAGAAGACACGTGCTGGTTCGTCGTCGCCTTGGCCCGCTGCGGCGAGCTCGTTCTCAGCACGGAGCAGTGCGGTAGAAGCGCCTGCTCCGTCACCCGTTGCGACCCGTGTCCTGGCGTGGACTACTTCCAGCAACGCTCGCTCGCGCGGAGTGGCCTTCGCATACCGGTCCCCTTCCACCGATGCCTGGGCCAGCCGTAGCGCCTGCCGCGGGTGCCCGAGGTCAAGGGCCTGGTGCGCGAGTGCGCGGAGGATGTGCCCGGCCAACGGTGCATCGGCTGCTTCAGCGGCGAGCTTGACGCCCAGCAGGAGGTAGCGCTGCGCCGTACCGTGCTCACCGCTGTCGAATGCCATCCAGCCTGCCAGATAGGCCAGTTCTCCAGCGCTGGAAAGCATTCCACGGCGAACGCCCTCATCGGCGTAGGAACCCCGCAGGTAGGAAGCCACATCCGCCATGAGGTACTGGACAACGGCGGAACGGGCGTGCCCGCCTCCTCGACGCTGGTCAACTCGCTGGAACAGCTCGATCATGTCGTGCACCGCGTCGAGCTCTCCCTGACCGATGCGACGCGAACCTTGAGCCCCGCTGGGCTGGGACGTGCGTTCCTGCTGTCGCCACCACGTTGATGCTGGGACGGCGAGACCCGCAACCGAGTAGGTCGCCTTCCCTAAGAGATCTCTGCGGTCCACGTCGAGGTCTGCCCTTCCGAGTCCGGCCAGAGCAGTCAGCGTATCCGCATCCCACAGTGAGGCATACGGAGGGAGATCTCCACCGTCCCCAAGTCCGAGATCAAGCGGAGTGACGGAGCGGCCCAACCGACGCGAGAACGCCTCGGAAAGGACCTGTGGTGCACGTCCTGACGGCTTGGTGCCGCGTACCCAATGGGAAACGTGTGAGCGCCCGATTCCCAGGAGGTCCGGTACACCGTTCTCGCGCGCGACGCGCAGGACTGCTGCGGCGAGTTGCGCGTGGGTCCAGCCCGCCTCGGCGAGGTGTGATTCGAGCTTGCTGTTACGACCTGGGGTCAGCGCCACAGCGCTCCTTCGTCGCGTGATCTTTCACGGCTTTCACCATGCCCGCAACCGCGTCCGCGTGCCCACGCAGTGTCGTTCGGTGTTCGCTAAGCGTATCCGCCGTCAAAGGGTGGCGAGGGACTTCGTGCGGCTTTGTGGAGGTATTCATGAGTGGGTGTGTGGAGTGTGCGCGGTGGCGGGAGAGGGAGGAGCGGGCGCGGCGGAGGGGGGACCACTCGGGGGCGGTGGACTGCCGGATGTTGCTGCGGCGGCACCGCGCCGTGTGTCCCGTCGGGCGGGCGGGCGCCGAGCGGCGGAGGGGGGGAGCGGTGAGCGGGAGGACGGTAGGGGGCCGGGTGGGCGTGCGGCCGGGACGGTGTTCCGCGCGCCGGGTGTGGGACGTGGCCGTCACGGCGCGGGACGTCGAGCGGTGGCGGCGGGAAGTGGCCGACGCGGTAAGGGGGTTGGGCGGCGGGCTGGAGGCCGTGGCGGTGGCCCGGCTGGGGGTGTCGGAGCTGCTGAGCAACGTGGTGCGGCACGTGCCGGACACGCGGTGCCGTATCGAGGTGGAGCGGTGCGGGGACGCGGTGGTCGTGCGCGTCGTGGACCGGTCGCCGCATCCGCCGGTGGTGTCGGAACCGGCGTGGGACGCCGAACGCGGGCGGGGGCTCTGGCTGTTACGGCAGATGGTCGCCGCGTTCGGGCATAGCCGCACCGGGGAGGGCAAGACGGTGTGGTTCCGCTGTCCGCCGGACGGCGACGCGCGGGGCGGGCACGGCGGGTGGGGGACGTGACGCGGGCCTACCGGGCGGAGCTGGTCGCCTACCAGAGCGAGCCGGAGGCGCGGATGTACCACCTGGGCGACGCGTTCGGGCTCGCGGCGCGCGAGGTGCAGGGCTGGGCCCGCGAGCGGGCCCTGTGCGTGGCGGAGACGCTCGGGGACGACGACGAGGTCGCGGGCGTCTTCCGCGACTGGAGCGGCGAGGCCGCGGGGGACGAGACGCGGCGGCGGCTGGAGAACGGCGAGCCGCTGTTCCGCCACCACGTCGGCCGGGACTGCGCGTGGGAGTTGACGCTGCGGCCCGTCCCGGTCACCGGACAACGAAGCGGTACGGAACGACGAGAGGAGACGTCCCATGGGATGGGGAACCGGTAAGGGCGGCAGCGGCGGCGAGGGAAAGCACGCGGGAGGCAAGGACCCCGGCACGGCGAAGCCGTCGCCGGACACCCAGCACCCCCGGAGCGAGCCCAAGCACCGGGGCAAGGAGGCGCGGTGACGTACGAGTACGGGGCCGCCGAGCGGGCCGCCGCGCGCGGCCTGCTCGACCGGCTCGGCGCGACGCGTCCGCTCGCGCCCGAGTGGCGGGCGGCGTTCCACGGCGTGCCACGGCACGCGTTCCTCCCGGGGACGGTGTGGCTCGGCGACGGCCTGACCGCGTGTCGCCGGGCGGATGCGCCGGAGGCGTGGCTGCGGGCGGCCTACGCCGACGCGCCCGTCGTCACGCAGGTCAACGACGGCGCGGACCCGGGGCCGGACGGCGAGCGGTGGGCGTCGTCCTCCGCGTCCGCCCCGGGGGTTGTCCTCCGCATGCTCGACCTGCTGGCGCTGGAGGGCGGGGAGCGCGTCGTGGAGGTGGGCACGGGCACCGGGTGGAACGCGGGGCTGCTCGCCCACCGGCTGGGCTCGTCGCTCGTCACCTCGGTGGAGGTGGACGCCGGGCTGGCCGCGCGGGCGCGCGCCAACCTGGCGTCGGTCGGCGTGGAGCCGCGCGTCGTCACGGGGGACGGCGCGGCGGTCGCGGCGGACGGCGCGGAACGCCTCGTCGCGACGTGCTCGGTGCGGCGGGTGCCGGGGCGCTGGGTCGCGGGTGTGGCACCGGGCGGGGTGATCCTGACGCCGTGGGAGTCGCCGTGGCTCTGCTTCGGGCTGCTGCGGCTCACCGTCGGGCTGGACGGCTCGGCCTCGGGCCACTTCCTGCCGCACGCGGCGTTCATGCTGATGCGCGGCCAGCGCACGGACCTGCGGATCTTCCGGGACGTGGTCCGCGACGCGCACGTGCCCGAGGAGTCCACGTCGACGCTCCCGCCCCGGGACGTCACCGGGGAGCGCTGGGCGGCCGGCTTCGCGATCGGGCTCCGGCTGCCGGACGTGTGGTGGGCCTGGCACCACGACCCGGACGTGCCGGGGGTGCGCTCGCGCCTGTGGGTGGCGACGACGGACGCCGCGTCCTGGGCGGCGGTCGACGTCACCGGCGCGGAGGCGGGAACGTTCACCGTCTGGCAGCACGGCCCGCGCCGACTGTGGCGGGAGGTGGAGGCGGCCCACCGCTGGTGGGCGGAGGCGGGACGGCCGGGCCCGGAGGCGTTCGGCATGACGGTGACCCCCGACGGCCGCCACACCGCCTGGCTGGAGCATCCCGGCCGGACGGTTCCGCGCCGCGCGTGACGGGTGGCCAGGGCCGGCCGTTGGTCACGTGGGGCGTTCCGTCGACGGAAGGAGCGGCGCGGTGGATGACGAGCCGCTGAAGGACTGGGCCGAACGCCGGGACGGGCGCATCGGCCGACTGCGTGCCGTAAACGCCGTCACCGGAGAGGGCCCGCAGGGGGCACACGTCGACCCGGAGGCGCCGCGCGTCGTCGAGCGGTGGAACGGCTACGCGTGGGAGCCGCACCTGTTCGCGGCGAGCCTCGCCGAGGCGAAGGCCGTCCTGTATCCGCAGGTGGAGGAGGCGCCCTCCGGGCAGCCGGGGTCGGGAGCGCAGCCGCTACGGCCCGGGCGCGGGAGACATCGGAAGCCCCGGGCCGGGGAGCCGGACGGGCGAGGAGGGGCATAGGCCGGGGAAGGGGTCTCAGTAGGTCTTGATCGTCTTCATGGGCAGGTGGGATTCGAGGCGGAGGACGGCGGGGAGGCCGCTGAGCTTGCCGGTGAGGAAGGCCTCGTAGGCGGCGTGGTCGGCGACGGTGACGCGGATGAAGTAGTCCGGGCGGCCGTACATGCGGCGGAACTCGATGACCTCCTCGTACGCGGCGACCGTGTCCTCGAACTCCTCGACGGTCTTGCGGTCGTTGGCGTAGATCTCGACGTCGATGAGGACCTCCAGGCCGCGTCCCATCGCGGCGGGGTCGATGACGGCGTGGTAGCCGGTGATCACCCCGCTCTCCTCCAGGCGCTTGACGCGGCGCAGGCAGGGCGGCGGCGTCAGACCGACGCGCCTGGCCAGCTCGACGTTGGTCAGCCGACCGTCCTGGCGCAGGTGGAAGATAATTTCACGGTCTATGGCATCAAGAGGTGCTTCATTGCTCACAGGAGCATCGTACGGCCATGTGTGGTCACCAAATAAGGCGCGATTCTTTCTAAAGTGTCGGGCATGGGTATACGCACTGCTGTGGCCGATCGGCCGACCGCGTTCGGCCCCTCGGCGCCCGCGCGACAGGGGCGGTCGGAGGCGCGGCGCGCGGTCGAGGAGTCCGCCGCCGTCGGCCTGGGATTCATTCCGCTCGGGGTGGCCTTCGGTGCGCTCGTGACGCAGTCCGGGCTCGACTGGTGGTGGGCGGGCCTGTCCGCCGCGCTGATCTACGGCGGCTCGTTCGAGTTCCTGCTCATCGGCCTGGTCGGTGCCGCCGCACCGTTGGCGACGGTCGCCCTCACCGCGTTCCTGGTGAACGTCCGGCACGTCTTCTACGCGCTGTCGTTCCCGCTGCACCGGGTCCGGGGCCGCCTCGGCAAGGCGTACAGCACGTTCGCGCTGACGGACGAGGCGTACGCGCTCACCGGCACGGCGGGGGCGCGGGCCTGGCCGGGGAAGCGGGTGCTGTGGGTGCAGCTGCTCCTTCACCTGTACTGGGTCGCGGGCGCCACGGCGGGCGCGCTGCTCGGGGCGCTCATCCCGGACGGCGTCGTCGGGCTGGAGTTCGCGCTGACGGCGCTGTTCACCGTGCTGGCCCTGGACGCCCTGCGCGAGCGGCGCCACGACCTGCCGACGCCGCTGCTCGCGCTCTGCAGCGCGCTGCTCGCGTGGATCGTCGCGCCGGACCAACTGCTGGTCGTCGCCTTCGCGTTGTTCACCGCCGCACTGCTGGCCCGGCACGCGGCGGCCCGTCGGGAGGCCGGCCGTGCCTGACACCGGCTACGCCGTCACGGCGGTGCTCGTCGCCGCCGCCGTCACCTGGGCCCTGCGGGCCCTGCCCTTCGCGGCCCTCGCGCCCCTGCGGGCGAGCGGCACCGTCCAGTACCTCAGCACCCGGATGCCGGCCGGGGTCATGGTGATCCTCGTCGTCTACTGCCTGCACGACGTCGAGGTGACGCAGGCCCGCGCCCTGGCCCCGCTGGCGGCCCTGGCCGTGACGGTCTGGTTGCACGTGCGGTGGCGCAACGCCCTGCTCAGCATCCTCGGCGGCACGCTCGCCCACGTCACCCTGGCAAGCACCCTGTTCGGCGCCTGACCACGCGCCTCCCGGGGGCCGGAGACCGCCGGACTCCTCCGGGCGTCGGAGGCGAACGGGGCGCTGCTGGTCGCCACGGTGCACACGGTGCCGTCGGGGACCCGCGCGTACCCACGTGTTCGGCGTATCCGACCCCGAAGGAGTTGCGGCGACGGGCGTCGTGGAGGCGCTGGCCCACTGCATGACCTGTCCCAGGGGGTTGAAACTCGGCTGGAGACCGCCCGCCGAACAGTGTGAGCGTCTGATCGTCCGTAGACATGCCCTCATGTGCCTGTGGGTGGGGACTGCCACCCACAGGTCCCTTGTCCAAGCTGGGAAGCTCGCCACACCTGCCCACTCATCTACGATGTCCCGGCGGAACCGTGCATGAGCCGGCGCCCGACTGAGTGGCACGTTCACATGGTCGGCACCCTGGGCACGGCAGTGGCCAGTCGGCATCCAAACCGACTCGTCAAACCCATGACAGGGCAAGGAGAGTTCATGCGGCCTCCCGTGATCGAGGCGATCAAGATTGAGAACTACCGCGTCCTCCAGGACGTGGATATCAAGAAACTCAAGCCCTTCACGGTGCTCGTGGGTCCCAACGGCAGCGGAAAGTCGACGCTTTTCGATGTCTTCGCCTTTCTGGAGACCTGCTTCACTCGCGGCGTCCGTAGCGCCTGGGATCGACGGGGCGGGGCACGGGAGCTGCGTTCGCGTGGTGCGAGTGGGCCGGTGGCCATCCAGATCTCCTACCGAGAAAACCCGAAGGCCAAGCTGCTGACCTACCGGCTGGAGCTTTCGGAGTCCAAAGGCCGTCCGGTCGTCAGTCGGGAGCAGTTGCGCTGGACACGGGGTGCGGCTCAGGGAAGGCCGAGCCATATCCTCGACTTCCAATCCGGCCAGGGCTATGTCATGGACGAGGAGACCGGCGCGAAGACGATGGAGTACCTGGACAGCCCGGACACACTCGCGGTGAACGCGCTGGGTCAGTTCCGGTCGCATCCACGCGTCATGGCTCTGCGCCGCTTCATCTCGGGTTGGTACCTCTCCTATCTCTCCGTAGCCGAGGAACGCAAATCGCCCGCCGCCGGCCCCCAGGAACGGCTCTCCCAGTCGGGTGACAACATCACCAACGTCCTCCAGTACCTCAAGGAGAACCATCCCAGCCGATTGACCACCATCATCGAGGCACTGACCGATACCGTCCCCGCGTTGGAGAGCGTCGGCTACGAGAGCTCACCTGACGGCCGACTCATCCTGTTCATCAAGGACGCCCCTTTCGAGAATCCGGTGCTGGCCAGCAATGCCTCGGACGGGACGCTCAAACTTCTCTCCTACCTCACACTCCTCTACGACCCCGACCCGGCACCCTTCATCGGCATCGAGGAACCGGAGAACCACCTTTACCCCACGGTTCTGCCCGGCCTCGCTGATCAGTGTCGGCTGTCCAGCGCAAAGTCCCAGGTATTGGTGACCACGCACTCACAGGAGTTCATCAACTCCTGCAAGATCGATGAAGTAGTGGCGCTCTACCGTGACGAGTCCGGATTCACGCAGGTGATCCGCCCGAACGAACTTCCCACGGTCATTGACATGATGGACAACGGAGCACAGCTGGGAAACCTCTGGCAGGAAGGCTACTTCGACAACCTGCCGGAGCCGAGGACGTCCGTGAACGATCCAGGAGCTGAGGAGTGAAGGGGTCAAAGGGCCGGCGGGCGCAGAAGGCGGGTGCACGTCCGACGGTCGAGCTGGAGGTGCTGGTCGAGGAGGAATCCGCGAGCGAGGCCCTCAAGCCGTTACTCGCCAGGGTTCTCGAGGACAGCCATGTCCGGTTGCGGGTCCGAAGGTTCCAGGGGAAACCCGACCTGCTGAAGAAGCTGCCGGACCGGTTGCGCGGCTATGCCGCCGCTCGCCGCCGCGGTAGCGATGTCCGGGTGGTCGTGCTGCTGGACCGGGACAACGACGACTGCGCCACGCTCAAGAAGGATCTGGACCGCTACGCACGACAGGCCGGTCTCACGCCGCGGGTGGACTCCGACGACGCGGGGTGCTTCGACGTTCTGAACCGCATTGCCATACGCGAGTTGGAGAGCTGGTACTTCGGCGACTGGGGCGCCGTACGCGAGGCGTTCCCCAAGGTCGCCCGGGAAGTACCCAGGGCGTACCGGGACAACCCGGATCTTCCTGCGGGTAAGGCCTCCGACGCCTTCGAGAGGGCATTGAGCTCCAGCGGCGTGAGGATCGCCTCCAAGCCGGAATGGGGACGTCGGATCGGCCCCAGGCTGAGCGTCGAGAAGAACAGGTCTCCCAGCTTCCGTACCTTCCTCAGTGGCGTACGGGCGCTCACCGCCGACGCTGCGCGAGATCGCTAGAGCTGCTCGCCTCTGTGATGCTTCAGGACACCTCAGCTCCGGTTCCGTCAGCGCGCCGAGGGCGGCCGGGAGGGGTGGGCGGGGAGGGGTCAGGGCAGGACGTCGTCCAGGAGGGTGGCCCACTGGGTGACGACGCGGGCGCGGCGGGCGCTGTCGTCGGTGAGGAGGTTGGCCAGGCCGAGGCCGCGGGCCATGTCGAGGAGGCCCTGCACGGTCTCGCGGACGCCGGGGCGGGTCTCGTCGGCGCCCAGGAGGCGCAGCGCCATGCGGTGCGTCTCGCGGCCGATGCGGGCCTCCAGGTCGGTGACGCGGGGGCGGAGCTGGGGTTCGTTGGAGGCGGCGACCCACAGCTGGAGGGCGGCGCGGAAGAGGGGGCCGGTGTAGAGGCCGACGAGGGCGTCGACGGCGGCGTGGGTGCCGTGCTCGCCGTCAAGGGCGCGCAGCTCGGCGGAGCGCTCCTCGGCGACGTACTCGACGGCGGCGGTGAAGAGGTCCTCGCGGGTCGGGAAGTGGTGCTGGGCGGCGCCCCGGGAGACGCCGGCGTGCTCGGCGACGACGGTGACCGTGCTACCCGTCCAGCCGTGCTCGGCCAGGCAGGTCACGGCCGACTCCAGCAGGCGCTGCCGGGTGGCCCGGCTGCGGTCCTGCTTGGGGGTCGTCACTGCGCCCACGTGGGTTCCCGTCGTTCGAGGAAGGCGGTCATGCCCTCGCGGGCCTCGGCCGAACCGAACAGTCGCGCGGACATGCTGGCGAGGTTATCGGTATCGCGGTCGAAGGCGCGCAGCACCTCCGCGGTGACCAGCTGCTTGGCCGCCGCGAGGCCCTGGGGCGAGCTGCGGCGCAGGGCGTCGAGGACGGGGGTGAGGGCGGCGTCGACGTCCTCGGCGGCCTCGGTGACGAGCCCGATGCGGGCGGCCTCGGCGGCGTCGAACCGTTCGCCGGTGAGGTAGTAGCGGGTCGCGGCGCGGGGGTCGAGGCGGGGCAGCAGGGGCAGAGAGATGACGGCGGGGGCGACGCCGATGCGCACCTCGCTGAACGCGTAGCTGGACGTGGCGCTCGCGGCGAAGGAGAGGTCGCAGGCGCCGAGCAGGCCGAGGCCGCCGCCGCGCACGTGGCCGGTGACGCGGGCGACGACGGGTTTGGGCAGTTCGACCAGGGCGCGCAGCAGGGCGACGAGGTCGTGCGGGGTGCCGCCGCGTCCGCTGAGGTCGGCGCCGGCGCTGAAGGTGTTGCCGGTGTGGGTGAGGACGACGGCGCGGACGGCCGCGTCGGCGGCGGCGCGGGCGAGGGCGTCCCGCAGGGCGGTCATGAGGGGCAGGGAGAGGGCGTTGCGGCGCTCGGGGGCGTTGAGGGTCAGGGTGCGGACCCCGCGCTCGTCGGCGCTGAGCACGAGGTCCTGCGGCTCGGGAGTGACGTCCCGGGTGGCGTCGGTCATGGCGGGCGGCACCTTCGGCGGGGGTCGGGAGGACGGCGGGGTCAGTAGGACTTGGGCAGGCCGAGCGACTGGTGGGAGACGTAGTTGAGGATCATCTCCCGGCTGACGGGCGCGATGCGGGCCACGCGGGCGGCGTTGATGAGCGCGGCGAGGCCGTACTCGGTGCTGAGCCCGTTGCCGCCGAGGGTGTGGACGGCCTGGTCGACGGCCTTGATGTTGGCCTCGGCGGCGGCGTACTTGGCCATGTTGGCGGCCTCCCCGGCGCCGGTGTCGTCGCCCGCGTCGTAGAGGGCGGCGGCCTTGAGCGTCATGAGCCGGGCGAGTTCCAGCTCGATGTGGGCCTGGGCGAGGGGGTGGGCGATGGCCTGGTGGGCGCCGACGGGCTGCTTCCAGACGGTGCGGACCTTGGCGTACTCGACGGCCTGGGTGAGGGCGTAGCGGCCCATGCCGAGGGCGAAGGCGGCGGTCATGATGCGTTCGGGGTTGAGCCCGGCGAAGAGCTGGAGGAGCCCGGCGTCCTCGTCGCCGACGAGGGCGTCGGCGGGGAGCCGGACGTCGTCGAGGACGAGTTCGAACTGCTTCTCGGGGGCCTGGAGTTCCATGGGGATGAGGTTGCGCACGAAGCCGGGGGTGTCGCGGGGGACGACGAACAGGCAGGGCTTGAGCGTGCCGGTGCGGGCGTCCTCGGTGCGGCCGACGATGAGGGTGTCCTGCGCGATGTCGACGCCGGAGACGTAGATCTTGCGGCCGGTGAGGAGCCAGTCGCCGGTGGCCTGGTCGCGGCGGGCGGTGGTGGTGATGCGGTGGCTGTTGGAGCCGGCGTCCGGTTCGGTGATGCCGAAGGCCATCTTGCGGCTGCCGTCGGCCAGTCCGGGCAGCCAGCGGCGCTTCTGCTCCTCGGTGCCGTAGCGGGCGATGACGGTGCCGCAGATGGCGGGTGAGACGACCATCATCAGCAGCGGGCAGCCCGCCGCGCCCAGCTCCTCCAGCACGGCCCACAGTTCGCGCATGCCGCCGCCCCCGCCGCCGTACTCCTCGGGGAGGTTGACGCCGAGGAAGCCGAGCTTTCCCGCCTCGGCCCACAGGGCGTCGGTGTGGCGGCCCTCGCGGGTGACGGTCTGGAAGTAGGTGCGTCCGTAGGACCGGCCGAGGGCGGCGACGGACGCGCGGAGGTCCGTCAGTTCGCGGGACTCGATCAGCGCGTTCTGCGGAAGGGCGTGCGGGACGGCGGTCATGGCTGCGTCTCCTTCGCGGGCCGGTGCGCGGGGGCGTCGCCGGAGGGTTCCGTGACGACGGCGAGCAGGGTGCCGACGTCGACCTGGCGGCCGGGCTCGGCGTGCAGTGCGGTGAGCGTCCCGGCGGCCGGGGCGGTGACGCGGTGCTCCATCTTCATGGCCTCCAGCCACAGCAGCGGCTGGCCCTCCGTGACGGCGTCGCCGACGGTGAGGCCGTCGGCGACGCGGACGACGGTGCCGGGCATGGGGGCGAGCAGCGAGCCGGGTTCGGTGCGGGCCGTGGGGTCGGGGAAGCGGGGCAGGGCGGTGAACGCGTGGGCGCCGAGCGATGAGTCGACGTGGACGACCGGGCTGCCGGGCCCGGCGCCGGGGAAGCTGCCGGGGTAGGTGGCGACGTCGAAGGTGCGGCGGACGCCGTCCACCTCCAGCACGACGCGGTCCGGTGCGGCGTGCAGCAGCCGGACGCCGGGGAAGTCCTCGGCGGTGAGCCCGTCGCGGGTGCGCAGGTAGCGGATCTCGTGTTCGGTGCCGTCGGGTTCGGCGCGGTAGGTCTTGCGCTGCGGCTGGGAGGGGACGTTGCGCCAGCCGCCGAAACGGGAGCGTCCGGCGCTGTCGGCCAGGGCGGCGGCGAGGGCGGCGAGGCCCTGGCCGGCTGCGTCGGGGGCGGTGAGCGCGGCCAGGTGCCGGTCGTAGAAGCCGGTGTCGAGGCGGGCGGCGGCGAAGTCCGGGTGGCGCAGGGAGCGGACGAGCAGGGCGCGGTTGGTGACGGGGCCGTGGACGTGGGCGCGTTCGAGAGCGTGGGCGAGGGTGCGGACGGCCTCCGCGCGGGTGGGCCCCCAGGCGACGACCTTGGCGAGCATGGGGTCGTAGTGCGGGGTGACGGTGTCGCCGTCGCGCACGCCGGTGTCGAGCCGGACGCCGCCGGGGACGGCGAGCCGGTGCAGCGTGCCGGTCTGCGGCCGCCAGTCGCGAGCGGGGTCCTCGGCGTAGAGGCGGGCCTCGACGGCGTGGCCGTGCGGCGGCGGGGGCTGCGCCTCCAGGGGCCGCCCCTCGGCGACACGGATCTGGAGGGCGACGAGGTCGACGCCGTGGACGGCCTCGGTGACCGGGTGCTCGACCTGGAGGCGGGTGTTCATCTCCAGGAAGTACGGCCGTCCGTCGGCAGAGAGCAGGAACTCGACGGTCCCGGCGCCGACGTAGCCGACGGCGCGGGCCGCGTCGGTGGCCGCCGCGTGCAGCTCGGCGCGCAGGGCGCCGGTGAGGCCGGGGGCGGGGGCCTCCTCGATGACCTTCTGGTGGCGGCGTTGGAGGGAGCAGTCCCGGGTGCCGAGCGCCCAGACGGTGCCGTGCGCGTCGGCGAGGATCTGCACCTCGACGTGCCGACCACGTTCGACGTAGGGCTCGACGAAGACCTCCCCGTCGCCGAAGGCGGCGGCGGCCTCGGCGCGGGCGGCGGTGATCCCGCCGGGCAGCGCGGCGCGTTCGCGGACGACGCGCATGCCCCGGCCGCCGCCACCGGCCGCCGCCTTGACGAGGACGGGCAGGTCGGCGTCGGTGACGGCGTCCGGGTCGAGGGGGTCCAGGAGCGGCACCCCGGCGGCGCGCATCAGCTCCTTGGCGCGGGTCTTGGAGGCCATCGCCTCGATCGCCTCCGGGGGCGGGCCGATCCACACCAGCCCGGCGTCGGTGACGGCGCGGGCGAAGTCGGCGTTCTCGGAGAGGAACCCGTAGCCGGGGTGGACGGCGTCGGCACCGGCCGCGAGGGCGGCCTTGATGACGAGGTCGCCGCGCAGGTAGGTGTCGGCGGGGGCGTCGCCGGGGAGCCGGACGGCGGCGTCGGCCTCGGCGGTGTGCGCCGCGCCGGAGTCGGCGTCGGAGTGCACGGCGACGGTGGCGATGCCCAGCTCCCGGCAGGTGCGGAAGACGCGGCGGGCGATCTCGCCGCGGTTGGCGGCCAGCAGTGACGTGATCGGCTGTTCCCTCATGCGTTCCTCACATCCGGAAGACGCCGAAGCCACCGCGCGCCCCCTGGACGGGCGCGGTGTGGACGGCGGACAGGCACAGGCCGAGGACGGTGCGGGTGTCGCGGGGGTCGATGACGCCGTCGTCGTAGAGCCGCCCGGAGAGGAACATCGGCAGCGACTCGGTCTCGATCTGCTCCTCGACCACGGCCCGCAGCGCCGCGTCGCCCTCCTCGTCGTACGGCGTGCCCCTGGCCGCCGCCGACTCGCGCATGACGATCGACAGCACCCCGGCGAGCTGCTGCGGCCCCATGACGGCGGACTTGGCGCTGGGCCAGGCGAACAGGAAGCGGGGGTCGTAGGCGCGTCCGCACATGCCGTAGTGCCCGGCGCCGTAGCTCGCGCCGAGGAGGACGGACAGGTGCGGCACCGTCGAGTTCGACACCGCGTTGATCATCATGGCGCCGTGCTTGATGATGCCGCCCTGCTCGTACTGGCTGCCGACCATGTAGCCGGTGGTGTTGTGCAGGAAGACCAGCGGGATGTCGCGCTGGTTGGCGAGCTGGATGAACTGCGTGGCCTTCTGCGACTCCTCGCTGAACAGCACACCCTGGGCGTTGGCCAGGACGCCGACGGGGTAGCCGTGCAGCCGGGCCCAGCCGGTGGTGAGGGAGGGGCCGTAGCGGGGCTTGAAGGCGTCGAAGTCGGAGCCGTCGACGAGGCGGGCGATGACCTCGTGCGGGTCGAAGGGGGCCTTGAGGTCGGCGGGGACGAGGCCGAGCAGCTCCTCCGCGTCGTACTTCGGCGGCTCGGCGAGGGGCGGATCGGGTTGCGCCTTGCGGTGGTTGAGGCGGGCGACGACGCGGCGGGCCTGGCGCAGGGCGTCCGGCTCGTCCTGCGCGAAGTGGTCCGCCAGCCCGGAGGTGCGGGCGTGCATGTCGGCGCCGCCCAGCTCCTCGTCGTCCGCGACCTCGCCGGTGGCCATCTTCACCAGCGGTGGGCCGCCGAGGAAGACCTTGGCGCGCTCCTTGACCATGATGACGTGGTCGGACATGCCGGGGATGTAGGCGCCGCCCGCCGTGGAGTTGCCGAAGACGACGGCGACCGTGGGGATTCCGGCGGCCGACAGCCGGGTGAGGTCCCGGAACAGGGCGCCGCCGGGGATGAAGATCTCCTTCTGGCTGGGCAGGTCGGCGCCGCCGGACTCGACGAGACTCACACAGGGCAGCCGGTTGGCGTGGGCGATCTCATGGGCGCGCAGGGCCTTCTTCAGCGTCCACGGGTTGCTGGAGCCGCCGCGCACGGTCGGGTCGTTGGCCGTGATGACGCACTCCACGCCCTCGACGACGCCGATGCCGGTGACCAGCGAGGCGCCGACCGTGTAGTCGCTGCCCCAGCCGGCCAGCGGCGACAGCTCCAGGAACGGCGTGTCGGGGTCGATCAGCAGCTCGATGCGCTCCCGGGCGAGCAGCTTGCCGCGTTCGCGGTGCCGGGCGACGTACTTCGCGCCGCCGCCCGCGACGGCCTTGGCGTGTTCGGCGTGCAGGGCGCCCAGCTTCTCCAGCATCGCCGCGCGGTTCGCGGCGTGCTCGGGGGCGGTCGGGTCGAGCCGGGTGGGCAGGACGGTCACAGCAGCACCTCGGGTATCTCCAGGTGGCGGGAGCGCAGCCACTCCCCCACCGCCTTGGCCTGCGGGTCGAAGCGGGCCTGCGCGGCCACGCCCTCGCCCAGCAGGCCGTCCACGACGAAGTTCAGCGCGCGCAGGTTCGGCAGGACGTGCCGGGTGACGGGCAGGGCGGCCATCTCGGGCAGCAGGGCCCGGAAGCGGTCGACGGTCAGCGTGTGGGCGAGCCACCGCCAGGCGTCGTCGGTGCGGGCCCAGACGCCGACGTTCGCGCTGCCGCCCTTGTCGCCGCTGCGGGCCCCCGCGACGGCGCCGAGCGGCGCGCTGCGCAGCGGCCCGGCAGGCAGCGGCGCGGGCAGCGGCGGCTCGGGGACGGGGGCGGGCCCGCGGGTGGCGCCGGGCGGCGGGACGGGGACGCGGCGGCCGTCCGGCAGCACCGCCGTGTGCGGGACGTCGGCGGCCGGGACGTGCGCGGCCTCGAAGACGCCGTAGGGCGCGCCCTTCCCCGGCGGGGCCGTGAGGTGGAAGCCGGGGACGCTGGCGAGGGCCAGCTCGACGGCGGCCCCGCTGACGGCCCGCCCGACGGCGTCGGCGTCCCGGTCCCGGACGACCAGCCGCAGCAGCGCACTGGCCTCCTCCTGGACGGCGGCGTCCGGCCGGTCGGTGCGGACGAGTTCCCAGCGGACGTTCTCCGGGCGTTCGTTGCCGAGTGCGGCCTCCAACTGCTCCCGGACGAGCGCCGCCTTGGCCTCGATGTCGAGCCCGGTCAGCACGAAGACGACCTCGCTCCGGTGGCCGCCGAGCCGGGTGAGGCCGACCTTCACCGTCGGCGGTGGCGCCTCGCCGCGCACCCCGTCGACGCGGACGCGGTCGGTGCCGTCCTGGGTGAGCCGCACCGTGTCGAGCCGGGCGGTGACGTCGGGGCCGAGGTAGCGGGCGCCGTCCGTCTCGTAGAGGAGCTGCGCGGTGACGGTGCCGACCGTGACGCCGCCCCCGGTGCCGGGGTGCTTGGTGATGACGCTGCTGCCGTCGGCGGCCACCTCGGCGAGCGGGAAGCCGAAGGGCGGGCCCTTGGGCAGCTCCTGCCAGAAGGCGTAGTTCCCGCCGGTCGCCTGCGTGCCGCACTCCAGGACGTGCCCGGCGACGACGGCCCCGGCCAGCGCGTCGAGGTCGCCGTCGGACCAGCCGTGGTACCAGGCCGCCGCTCCGCTGACGAGCGCGGCGTCGGTGACGCGTCCGGTGACGACGAGGTCCGCGCCGCCGCGCAGACAGGCGGTGATGCCGCCGCCGCCCAGGTAGGCGTTGGCCGTGAGCACGCCCGCGCCCCAGCCGCGCGGGAGCCCGGTGAGATCGTCGCCCTCGACGTGGGCGACGCGGGTGGGCACCCCGAGGCGTTCGGCCAGCTCCCGCACGGCGTCGGCCAGGGCGGCGGGGTTGAGCCCTCCGGCGTTGACGACGAGTTTGACGCGGCGGTCCCGGGCGAGCGCGAGGCTCGTCTCCAACTGCCGCAGGAAGGTGCGGGCGTAGCCGCGCCCGGGGTCCTTCAGGCGGTCCCGGCCGAGGATGAGCATCGTGAGTTCGGCGAGGTAGTCGCCGGTCAGGACGTCGAGCGGGCCGCCGCTCAGCATCTCCTCGACGGCGGTGAACCGGTCACCGTAGAACCCGGACGCATTGCCGATCCGCAGCACGCGAACCCCCTCCCGCCTGGACGCCCGCTCAGCGTGGCACCCCGGGAAGAAACAATCAAGCGTGCTTGCTGGATTTTATCGGTCCGCCCACCGCCCCTCCCGAGCGCGGAACGTGCGCCGGTAACTCTGCGGCGTGACGCCCAGCCGCCGGACGAAGTGGCCGCCGGAGGCCGAGCCGCGTACCGCTCGTTCGAAGACCCTCCGATGGCCCCGGCGGGGTGGTGGTCTGCGGGGGTGAGGCACATGGTCGACAGGACGGCATCCACACCTCAGAAATGGAGCGATCCCTTGCAGCGCACCGGACAGATCTCGTCCCGGGCCGTGGAGTCGATCTCGACGCCCGAGCGGGTCGAGACGCGCCTGGGCACTCTGGAGTTCCCGCTGGGTGTGCCCACCGAGGAGACCGCGAAGCGCGTCTACGACCATGTGGACCACGTGCGGGCGGTCAGCGCCTTCCTCGACGCGTATTCCGGCGTCAGCCTGTGGGCGGCCCGCCGGGGATTTCTGGAGGCGGGGATCCAGGACCACGACGTCCTGCTCTTCTCGGAGTTCCTGGATCCCAAGACGCTCGTGCTGACCGGGAACGCGGACACCGTCTACTTCATGAGCTTCCTCGACCTGACCGAGGGTCCGCTGGTGGTGGAGGTGCCGCCCCTCGCCCTGTGTTTCCTCAACGACATGTGGTTCCGCTGGGTCACGGACCCCGGCATGGCCGGTCCGGATCGCGGAGCGGGCGGCAGGTACCTCTTCGTGCCGCCCGGTCATGAGGGCCCTCTGCCCGAGGGCGGCTTCTTCACGCTCCGCACCCGCACCACGCGGCTCGTCCTGGGCGGGCGCGCTTTCCTGGAGAACGACGACCCGAAGCCGGCGGTCGAGCGGATCAAGGAGGGCCTGCGCATCCACCGTTACGTCCCCGGGTACTACGGAACCAGCATCGGGGAGATCGTGACCGGCGGCACGGCCCCGCCGCTGCCATGGACCGCCCGGACCTGGACCGCCGCGCTGCACAGGCCCGACCCGCCGCGCTTCGTCGAGGGCTCCGGACTTCCCGTGAACACGGTTCCGCCCGCGGACGCGACGTACTTCGACTTCGCGAGCGAACTCGTGCACGACCAGCCGGCCGAGGCGCTCGACCCCGAGATCGCCGGTGCGCTGGCCGCGGTCGGCATCGTCAAGGACCGACCGTTCGAGCCGGACGCGCGGATGCGGGAGATCCTCACCGAGGCGGCCGCGGTCGGCAACGCCACGGCCCGTACCCTCGCGTTCAGTCCGCGCCCGGCCGAGGGGGCGCACTACTACGGCACCTCCTCCCGGTGGCTCAACGGCCTGCTGGTGGCCGGCCACGAGTTCCTGGCCCCACCTGCGGACATCACCGACAGGGGCGTCAAGCCCCGCCCGAACGACGGCGCCCGGAAACTCAACCTGCGGACCTGGTGGTGGTACCTGGCTGTGGGTATCAGCCCGGCGTTCACAGCGCCGCTACCGGGCGTCGGCTCCCAGTACGTGTTCTCCCTCGCGGACTGGGAGGGCCGGGCCCTCGACGGCGGCACGTACTACCGTCTCGTGCTTCCACCGGACATTCCCGCCGCCCGGTTCTGGTCGGTCACCGTCTACGACAACCAGACGCGGTCGATGCTCGACACCCCGCAACGGTTCCCCCGGGCCGGCAGCCAGGCCTATCCCACCCCGGCAGCGGTCCCCGGCCCGGACGGCACGACCACGGTGCACTTCGGGCCCGACCGGCCCGACGGTGTACCGGAGGGGAACTGGATCCAGACCGTGGCGGGCCGGGGATGGTTCGTGGTCCTGCGGCTCTACAGCCCGCTGCAGCCGTTCTTCGACAAGACCTGGAAGCCGGGTGAGATCGAGGCGGTGAGATGACCTCGCCCGACGGCACGGCCGCAGACGGTACGGACGGTGAGGTGCACGGGCACGACCGGATGGGGAGCTGGAACGACGATGCGTCCACGACGACGACGTCCGGGAGTACTCCTAGACCGACTGCGCGGAGCGGGCACACGCGGCGGCCGAGAGGGACGGCTGGACGACGGTCAGCGTGAAGGACGACTGGAACGTGGCTTTCAAGGAATGACTCCCCAGGAGGACCGCAGTGCCCCATATCAGCGAAGCCCCCAGCCCGGGCGCATCAGCCGAGACCATGGCCTCGATCCGCAGCCCCGACCGGCTGGAGACGGTCTTCGGCCCGATGGACTTCTTCGACGGCATGCCCATGCCCGACACGGTCACGCGCAGCTATGACACGCTGGACCTGCTACGCGGGATCGAGGCGTTCCTCAACTGCGTACCCGGCGCGTCCATGGTGGCGATGCGACGCGGGTTGCGGAGCGTTGGCGTCGACTCCCGCACGATCGGCTACACGGCCCCGCGATGCACCTCGGCACCGGTGCTCCTCACGGGCAACACGGAAACCACGTACGGGATGACCTTCCTGGCGCTCGACGAGGACGGACCCACCGTGGTCGAGGCGCCGGGGAACTCGCTGTGCATCGTCAACGACATGTGGCAGCGCTACGTCACCGACATGGGCATCGCCGGGCCGGACCAGGGAGAAGGGGGCACATACCTCTTCCTGCCCCCGGGCTACGAAGGTGATGTTCCCGACGGCTACTTCGTCGTCCGCCCGGAGACGTTCGGCTCCTGGGTACTGCTGCGCGCACTGGGCGGCACCCAGAGCCTGCTCACGGCACGGATCTACCCGCTCTCGGCCGCGGCGGACCGGCCCGAGCAGCGCTACGTCAACTGGGCGGAATCGGACTTCAACACAGTCCACGCGAACGACTTCTCCTTCTTCGAGGAGATCGACACCATCGTCCAGGCCGAGCCGCCCGGTTCGCTCGATCCGGAGCGTGCCGGTCAGCTCGCCGCGCTCGGCATCGTGCACGGCGAGCCCTTCCGGCCGGACGACCGTACGCGCTCGATTCTCGACACCGCCGCACGGATCGCCTCGGGCATCGTCAGGACGCTGGCCTTCAAGCCACGTGACCCGGGCTTCTACTTCTACCCCGACGGGTCGTGGAAGACCCCGTTCCCCACACGCAGTCACGAGTTCCTGTCGCCGGAAGGCGCCCGCCTGCTGGACTCCCGCGCGGTGTTCTACTACTTCGCGGCCGCCTCCTCGCCCGCGATGGTGACGGCGCCCGTCGGCACCGGATCGCAGTACGCCTACACGGCGGAGGACTCCACGGGCGCGTGGCTCGACGGCGGACGGTTCTACACGCTCACCCTGCCGAGCGGCATCCCGGTGCGGAACTTCTGGGCGGTCACCGCCTACGACCCGCAGACCCGGTCGCTGCTGCGCACGGACCACCCCTACCCGAGCGTCAACAGCCAGTCGGAAGGCGTCCGGCCCGAGAGCAACGGCGACACGGTCGTCCACTTCGGCCCCACCCCGCCGGACGGCTCGGAGGCGAACTGGGTCCAGACCGTACCCGGCAAGGGATTCTTCGTGATGCTGCGGCTCTACGGCCCGCTGGAAAGCTGGTTCGACAGGAGCTGGCGGCCGGGCGAGATCGAACCGGCGTGAGGTAGGCGGCCGTGGGTGAGGCGATCGGTCAGATTCTGCCCTACGGCATCGCCGTGGCGCTGAGCGCGTTCCCGATCATCGGTGTGGTGCTGATGCTCGCCACCCCCAGGGCGCGTTCCAACGGGCCGGCGCTGCTCCTGGGCTGGGTTCTGGGGCTGGCTCTGGTCGGCACGCTCGTGCTGCTGGTCTCCGGCGGCGCCGGCCCGAGCGACCAGGGGCAGCCGGCCGGCTGGGTCAGCGCGCTCGACCTGGCTCTCGGGGTGCTGCTGCTGTGGGTGGCGGTGAAGGAGTGGCGTGGCCGACCGCGAGGCGACGAGGAGGTGACGTTGCCGAAGTGGATGAGGACGGTCGACTCGTTCACCCCTCGTAAAGCGTTGGCACTCGGAACGGCGCTGTCCGCCCTCAACCCGAAGAACCTGCTGCTCTCGATCGCCGCGGCGTCGGCGATCGCGCGCACGGACACGGCCGCCGGCGCACAGGCCGTGGCACTGGCGGTCTACGTGGTGCTCGGGTCGCTCGGGCCCGGAACACCGGTCGTGCTCTACTTCGCCCTCAAGGAACGCTCGAAGCACATCCTCGACGGTCTCAAGCACTGGATGGAACGGAACAACACGGCGATCATGACCGTGGTCTGCCTCCTCTTCGCCGCGAAGCTGCTGGGCGACGCCGTCAGTGATCTCTCCTCGTGAGGGCGGACATGCACTGGCTGTTCCCCTCACTGCGCGGTTACCGGCGCCAGTGGCTGGGCCGGGACGCCCTCGCCGGGATGACCGTGTGGGCGGTGCTGGTGCCCGAGGCACTCGCCTACGCGGCGATCGCCGGCGTCTCGCCCGTCGTCGGCCTCTACGCCGCGCCGGCGGCCCTGCTCCTCTACGCCGCCTTCGGCAGCTCCAGACACCTGGTCACCGGGCCCATGGCGGCGACGGCGGCACTTTCGGCGGCGATCGTCGGCGACACCGTGGACGGTTCGAGTGCGGACTTCACCACGATGACGGCGGCCCTGGCCGTCACGGTCGGCATCGCCGCGCTCCTCGCCGGTCTCCTGCGCCTGGGCTTCGTCGCCAGTTTCATCTCCGAGCCCGTGCTGAAGGGCTTCGTCGTCGGCCTGGCGCTGACGATCATCGCGGGCCAGCTGCCGAAGCTGTTCGGCGTCGAGGGAGGGTCCGGGAACTTCTTCGAGAAGATCTGGACCCTGATCGGAAACCTCGGCGGCACCGGCGGCTTCACCGTCCTGCTCGGCGCCGGGAGCCTCGCCCTGATCCTCGGTCTCAAGCGGGTCGCCCCGAGGGTCCCCGGCTCGCTGGTCGCGGTGGCGCTGGGAATCGTCCTGGCCGCAGCCTTCGGCTTGGAGGAACGCGGTGTCGACGTCGTCGGCAGCATCGGGACCGGTCTGCCCTCGTTCGGCTTCCCCGACGTCTCGGTCGACGACCTCGGCGGCCTCGCCGCCGGAAGCGTCGGCGTGACGCTCGTCGCCTTCGCCGAGGGACTCGGTGCGGCGAAGAGCTACGCCGCCCGCGACCACTACGAGATCGACGGCAACCGCGAGCTGATCGGGCTCGGTGCCGCCGGCCTGGGAGCCGGCCTGTCCAGCGGCATGGTCGTCAACGGCAGCCTGTCGAAGACCGCCGTCAACCGGTCGGCGGGCGCGCGCACCCAGCTTTCCGGGATCCTCGTGGCCGCTCTGACCGTGGTCACGCTCCTCTTCCTCACCGGCCTCTTCGAACAGCTCCCTGAGGCGGTGCTCGCCGGGGTGGTGATCGCGGCGGTGGTGGAGCTGGTCGACATCCACTCGCTGGTCCCCCTCTACCGCGTCTTCACTCGCAGACTCGGCCAGGCCTACGGCGTCGCCGCGCGGCCGGACTTCACGGCCGCGATCGCGGCCATGCTCGGGGTGCTGGTCTTCGACACGTTGCCCGGCCTCTTCATCGGCATCGGCGTCTCCCTGCTTCTGCTCCTGTACCGCTCCTCCCGACCCGTCATCAGCGAACTGGGGCAACTACCCGGGAACGGACGCTTCGCCGCACTCGACAGGCACAGCGAGAGCCACAGAATCCCAGGGGTGGTCGTGCTGCGCGTCGAGGGTGGCATCTACTTCGCCAACGCCGAGCGGATCCGGTCCGAGGCCCGAAGAGCCGCCGCTCGTGAAGGGGTGACGGCGGTCGTGATCGACGCGGAGACGGTTCCCTTCGTCGATGTCAGCGCCGTGCACATGCTCGACGACCTGGCCGAGGAACTCGAGGCCCTCGGAGGCCGGCTCCTGCTCGCCCGCGACGTGGGCCAGGTGAGGGACGTGTTGCGCACCTCCGAAGGCAGGACGGAGCTGAGACGTGTGCATCCCACCGTGCGGGAGGCGGTCGACGCGGCCAGGACCGGCGGATGACCTGACCTTCGGCACGACGTCTGTCGAGCCGCCGGCGCCGGCGGGTCACCGGCGGTCTCCGCCGCCCGTCTCCCCGGAGCCGCCGGGCAGGTGCTCGGCGAGGACTTCGGCGAGGTGACGGCTGCGGGTGCCGGAGAGCTGGTCGAGCTGGGTGCGGCAGCTGTAGCCGTCGGCGAGGACCTCCGCGTCGGCGGGGGCCCGGCGGACGGCCGGGAGCAGCTGCTCCTCCGCGCAGGCCACCGAGACGTCGTAGTGGCCCGCCTCGAAGCCGAAGTTCCCGGCGAGGCCGCAGCAGCCGCCCGCCAGCTCCCCGGTGAGCCCGGCCCGCTCCCGCAGCCTGCGGTCGGCGGCGTCGCCGAGCACGGCGTGCTGGTGGCAGTGCGTCTGCCCGGTGACGGGCCGGCCGACGTGCGGCGGCCGCCAGTCGGGCGCCTGCTCCTCCAGCGTCTCGGCGAAGGTCCGGACGAGCCCCGCGAGGGCGGCGGCGCGCGGGTCGTCCGGCAGCAGCTCGGGCAGGTCGGTGCGCAGTGCGGCGGCGCACGGCGGCTCCAGCACGGTGACGGGCAGCCCCGCGTCGATCGCGGGCCCGACGACGTCCAGGGTGCGGCGGAGCACCGCGCGGGCCTGGTCGAGCTGGCCGGTGGAGACGTACGTCAGGCCGCAGCACACCGGGGACGGCGGCACGGCGAGCCGCAACCCGGCGTCGTGCAGCACCGCCACGGCGGCGGAACCGGCCTCGGGGGAGAGGTGGTTGGTGAAGGTGTCCGGCCACAGGACGGTCGTCGGGCCGGCCGGCTGGGCGCTGCGGTCCCGCGCCCGCCACCAGCGGGTGAACGGCACGGCGGCCAGCGGCGGAATGTCCCGCTCCGGGGCGATCCCGGCGGCCCGCTTGGCCAGGGCGGCCAGCGGCGTCCGCGCCGCCGCGTTGAGCAGCGGCGCCGCGCGGGTGGCGGCGGCCAGCCGCAGCCACTGAGGCAGCCGGCCCATGGCGTAGTGGGCCATCGGCCGGCGCCGCCCGGCGTAGTGCTGGTGCAGGAACTCCGCCTTGTAGGTGGCCATGTCCACCCCGACCGGGCAGTCGCTGCGGCAGCCCTTGCAGGACAGGCACAGGTCCAGCGCCTCGTGCACCTCGGCGGAGCGCCAGCCGTCGCGGACGACGTCCCCGGCCAGCATCTCGTGCAGCAGCCGCGCCCGGCCCCGCGTCGAGTGCCGCTCCTCACCGGTCACCCGGAACGACGGGCACATGACGGCCGTCCCGGACACCGACGCGTCCCGGCACTTGGCGACGCCGACGCAGCGGCGGACGGCGGCGGAGAAGTCGCCGCCGTCGTGCGGGTAGGCGAAGGCGGTCGGCACCGGCTCCCGGGGCAGGACGGCGAAGCGCAGGTTCTCGTCCAGGCGCTGCGGGCGGGCGAGCACACCGGGGTTGAGGCCGCCCTCGCGGTCCCAGGCGTCCTTGAACCGCTCGAAGAGGGCGACCGTCTCCCGCCCGTACATCCTCGGCAGCAGCTCGGCGCGGGCCAGCCCGTCGCCGTGCTCGCCGGAGAGCGAACCGCCGTGCCGGACGACGAGTTCGGCCAGGTCGGTGGAGAAGGCGCGGAAGCGGGCGACGCCCGGCGCCGTCAGCAGGTCGAAGTCGATGCGGACGTGGATGCAGCCGTCCCCGAAGTGGCCGTAGGGCAGGCCGCGCAGGCCGTGGTCGCGCAGCAGGGCGCGGAAGTCCTTCAGGTAGGCGCCGAGCCGGGCGGGCGGCACGGCGCAGTCCTCCCAGCCGGGCCACGCCTCACCGCCGTCCGGCAGCCGCGTCGCCGTGCCGGAGGCGTCCTCCCGGACGCGCCACAGCGCGCGCTGCGCGGCGGGCGCTGTGACGAGCGTGTGGTCGGTGGTGCCGGACGCCGCCGCCCGGCACAGCCGCGCCGCCTCGGCCTCCGCCTCGGCCGGGGTGTCGCCGCCCACCTCGGTGAACAGCCAGGCGCCGCCGCGCGGCAGCGAGGCGCGGGCGGACGCGCCGACGAGGTCGCTGGCCATGCCCTCGACGGTGAGCGGCCGGTGCGGCAGCAGCCCGGCGGCGGCCTCGGCGGCGGCGCTCTCGTCCGGGTAGCCGAGGACGGCCAGGACGCGGGCGCCGGGGGTGGGCACGAGCGTCACCGTGGCCTCGGTCAGGACGCCGAGGGTGCCCTCGCTGCCGGTGAACGCCCGCGCCCAGTCCTCGCCCCGCTCGGGCAGGAGGGCGTCGAGCGCGTAACCGGAGATGCGGCGCGGCAGGTCGGGGAAGCCCGTCCGCAGTCGGGCCAACTCACCCTGGACCAGGGCCCGCACCTCGCTGCGCAACGGCTCGGGCACCCCGTCGCCGCCGGGCGTCAGCCGCGCGCGGTCACCGTCGTACGTCAGTACCTCCAGGGCGCGCACGTTGTCGGCCGTCGTGCCCCAGGCCACCGAGTGCGAACCGCAGGAGTTGTTGCCGATCATCCCGCCGAGGGTGCAGCGGCTGTGGGTGGAGGGGTCGGGTCCGAACGTCAGCCCGTGCGGCGCCGCCCGGTCCCGCAACACGTCGCAGATCACGCCGGGCTGGACGACGGCCGTGCGCGCGTCGGCGTCCAGCTCCAGCACGGCGTTCATGTGCCGGGTGAAGTCCAGGACGACGCCGGTGCCGGTGGCCTGCCCGGCGATGCTGGTCCCCGCGCCCCGGGCCACCACGGGCACCCCGTGCTCCCGGCAGACCGCGAGCGTGGCGGCCACGTCGGCGGCGTCCCTCGGCGCGACGACGCCGACGGGCACCCGGCGGTAGTTGGAGGCGTCCATCGTCGTGAGCGCCCTGCTCGCGGCGTCGAACTCGACCTCGCCCTGCACGGCCCTGCGAAGCTCCGCTGCCAGTCCCATCCCCCCAGCCTGCACCCTGCACACGGCACGACGCGACGCCTTCGCGACGGCGCGTTGCCCGCGCGCGGCGCACGGCGGGAGGCCCCCGATCCGCCGACGGGGAGGCCCTGGACGCTCTCCCGCCCCCGCGCGTCGCGCTCGATGCTCGCTTCCATGCCATAGCAATCTGGGGCAAGCCGGTCGGACAGCCAGTCCGCCGCATCCCGGCGCCCCGGAACCGAGCGAGGACACACCGTGCAGAACAGCCTGATCATCAACGGCCACCAGCCCCACGAGGTCTCCCCGGGCACCCTGAACCGCACCCTGGCCGCCCGCGCGGCCGGACACCTGGAGAGCCTCGGCCACCAGGTCCGGGTGACCGAGGTCGCACGGGGGTACGACGTCGACACCGAAGTCGCGCTGCACCAGTGGGCGGACACCGTCATCATGCAGTTCCCCGTCAACTGGATGGGTCTGCCCTGGTCGTTCAAGAAGTACGTGGACGAGGTCTACACGGCGGGGATGGACGGCCGCATGTGCGCCGGTGACGGTCGTGCCGCGGAGAACCCCAAGGCCGACTACGGCACCGGCGGTTCCCTGACCGACGCGCGCTACATGCTGTCCGTGACCTTCAACGCCCCGCGCGAGGCGTTCGACGACGTCTCCGAGCCGCTCTTCCGCGGCGCGTCGGTCGACGACATGCTGCTGCCCGTGCACCTGAACGCCCGGTTCGTCGGCCTCTCCGCGCTGCCGACCTTCGCCGCCTTCGATGTGGAGAAGAACCCCGAGACCGAGGCCGACCTCACGCGCTTCGACCACCACCTGGGCACCGTGTTCGGCACCCCCGCCTCACTGGCCGCGGGAGCGGTCTGACCTCTGCGGACCGATCCGCCCGATCCGCCCGTTCCGCCCGTTCCGCCTGCCCAACGCTCCCGGCCGCACCCGTGTGCGGTCGCCGACGAGCCGACATGGCGGTCGCCGTCGCGGAGCCGGCGTCGGGGCGGACGGTCGGGGTCGTCGCCCGGCGGTGACCCGGGGCCGGTGGCGTCAGGTGCGCGGCTCGGGGCCGGGGGCGGGGGTGTCCGGGGTGGGGGCGGGGCGGGCGGCGGCGCGGCGGATCGCGGCCTCGCGGCGGCGGCAGTACCAGAGCCCGACGAGGCCGCCGCAGCCGCCGACGAGGCAGGTCCACACCCACCACGTGTGCCCGTGGTCCGCGAACCAGCCGTAGAAGGGGAGCTGACCGAGGAAGAGGGCGAACCACACGACGGTGCCGACGGTGACCGTCAGCACGACGTTGCCCTCCAGCGGCTCGGGCGCCTCCCGGTCGCCGTCCAGCCAGGTGCTCAGACGCATCGCGCTCGGCGCCTCCCCTTCCCCGTGCCCCGGGCGGCCGGGGCGGTCGTCCACCAGGATAGTCAGCCGGAGCGGCGCCCGGGCCCGCGCCCCGGCCCGGCGGGTGGGTGGGTGGGACGGGTGTGAGGAGCGCCGCAGTACAGTGCCGGGGTTCGCCCTCACGGGGCTTGTCTGTTCATACTGCAACCATCCCCCGTTGGACGACGTTCGTCGTAGTTTCCTCCAAGAGGTATCCGCATGTCCGCTCCGGCTGCCGCCACCACGGCCGACGGCACTTCCCCGCCGCCCACCGGCCCGCTCGACCGCTTCTTCGGCATCACCCGGCGCGGGTCGACGCCGGGCCGGGAGGTGCGCGGCGGTCTGGCCACGTTCTTCGCGATGGCCTACATCATCGTGCTGAACCCGATCATCCTGGGCGCCGGCACGGACAAGTACGGGCAGCAGCTCGACAACGCGCAGCTCGTCACCGCGACCGCGCTCATGGCGGGCCTGACGACGATCCTCATGGGCGTCATCGGCAACGTGCCGATCGCGCTGGCGGCCGGGCTCGGCATCAACGCCGTCGTCTCGCTCCAGCTCGCGCCGCAGATGAGCTGGCCCGACGCGATGGGCATGGTGTGCCTGGCCGGGATCACGCTCATGGTCCTGGTCGCCTCCGGTCTGCGGGAGCGCGTGATGGACGCGATTCCCGGCGGGCTGCGACGGGCCATCGCCATCGGCATCGGCCTGTTCATCACCCTGATCGGGCTGGTGGACTCCGGCTTCGTCACCCGCAATCCGGACGCCGCCCACACCACCGTCCCCCTCGGCCTCGGCCAGGGCGGTCAGCTCCAGGGCTGGCCGGTCGTCGTCTTCGTCGTCGGCCTGGCGCTGATGGCCGTGCTCGTGGTGCGCCGGACGAAGGGCGCGATCCTGCTGAGCATCGCCGCCACGACGGTGCTGGCCGTCGCCCTCAACTCCGTGGCCTCCGTCCCCGACGCCGCCTGGGGCCTGGCCGTGCCGACGCTGCCGGAGCAGGTCGTCAGCGCGCCGGACTTCGGCCTCGTCGGCGACGTCAGCCTCTTCGGCGGCTTCGCGGAGGTCGGCGTCCTGACCGGGTGCCTGTTCGTCTTCACCGTGCTGCTGTCCGGCTTCTTCGACGCGATGGGGACGATCATCGGCGTCGGCGAGGAGGCCCGGCTGACGGACGAGGACGGGCGGCTGCCGGGCATGGGCCGCATCCTCATGACGGACGGCGTCGCCGTGGTCGGCGGCGGCTTCGGCTCCTGCTCGGCGAACACCTGCTTCGTGGAGTCCACGGCGGGCGTCGGCGAGGGCGCCAGGACGGGACTGGCCAACCTGGTCACCGGCGGGCTGTTCCTGCTGGCGCTGGTCTTCACGCCGCTGGCCACGGTGGTGCCCTCGCAGGCGGCCACCCCGGCGCTCGTCGTCGTCGGCGTGCTGATCATGGCGGCGAACGTCAGGGAGATCGACTGGAGCGACCTCACGATCGCCGTGCCGGCCTTCCTGACGATGATCGCGATGCCGTTCACCTACAGCATCACCAACGGCATCGGCATCGGCGTCCTGGCCTTCATCCTGCTGCGCGCGGGAACGGGCCGGATGCGCGAGGTGCCGTGGCTGCTCAACGCCGTCGGTGTCTGCTTCCTCGTCTACTTCCTCCTCGACCCGATCGAGCAGCTCCTCGGCATCGGCTGATCCCCGGCATCGGCTGATCCTTCGGCTTCGGCTGACGGCCCCGCCCGGCTCCCCGGACGGGGCCCGGTCGCCCGGCCGGGGAGGACCGCTCAGCGCAGCAGCCACCGCTGGGTCAGCTCCAGGACCTGCTCCCTGGAGCGTCCGACGTGGTCGGCGGCGATGTAGTGGGTGCCGATGCGCACCGAGAAGGTCATGAGGCAGCGCACCTCGACGTCGTCCGGGTCGGGGCAGAACGCGGCGAAGAGGGAGCGCAGGTACTCCATCCGCCGGTTGTCGACGCGCCGCAGCCGCGCGGCGACGTCCGCGTCGCGCCGCGCCCAGTCGCGGACGGCGAGCTCCACGCCGGTGTCCGTCAGGGGCAGCCGGTCCGACCCGACCAGGGAGAACAGGCGGTCCAGCAGGGCCCGCGCGTCCCCGCCGTCCCGCTCGACCTCCTCGATCACGCGGTCGGTGACGCCGCGCTCCCAGACGTCCAGCATCTCGGTCAGCAACGCGCCGCGGTTGGCGAAGTACCCGTAGAAGCCGCCCTTGCTGACGCCGAGTGCCTGCGCGAGCGCCTCCACGCGCACGGCCTGCGGGCCCCCGGCCGCGAGGGCCCGCAGGCCTTCCTCGATCCAGCGGCCGCGCGGCGTGCGAATCACGCCCATGCTGTGTCTCCCCTCACGTCGGCCGCCATCTATACGGCACCGTATGGCTCTGCTGCTAGCCTGCTCTGTGTACGGCATCGTATAGATAGGGGCCCGCCCATGAGACTCCCCAGGACCGCGCACACCGTCCGCCCGTGGCGCATCCACGAGATCGCCGACGACTTCCACATCGAGGACGTGTGGGCCCTGCCCACGCCCGGCGGCCCCGACGACTTCGCCCACCTCGTGCGCCAGATGCACGACGGCGACGGCGCACACACCCACTCCCCGCTGTCCCGGGCACTCTTCGCCGTCCGCTGGAAACTCGGCGAGATCTTCGGCTGGGACGACATCCGCGCCGGCCGGGCGGGCGTGCCGACCCTGCGGGACCGACTGCCGGAGGACCTGCGGGACAGCTGCCCCGCCACCGACCTCAAGGCCGTCCCCTTCACCTCGATCTACCAGACGCACGACGAGTGGGCCGCGGAGATCGTCAACCGGACCGTGCACGCGGTCATGCACCTCGGCTGGGTCTCCGACAGGAAGGGCGGGTACCACGCGCGGATGGCCGTCCTCGTCAAGCCGAACGGCGTGCGCGGCGCCCTCTACATGGCCGCCATCAAGCCGTTCCGCTACCTCGGCGTCTACCCGGCCCTGCTGCGCTCGATCGGACGACAGTGGGACGCGGACGTCGCCAGGCGCGCGGCGACCTGATCACCGCGCCCGCGCGGTGGCCGGAAGGCGCCGCACTCGTCCGGGGGTCCGAAGACCGTGGTCTTCGGACCCCCGACCGCGTTCCCGGGCGGCGGGAGCCCGCCCGTCAGCTTCCGTAGAAGCGCTCGGTTCGCTCGACGGACGCCCGGAAGCGCTGGTCGAAGTCGTCCCGCGCGAGGGTGCGGACCACGTAGTCCTGGAGGGTCATGCGCCGCTGGGCGGCGTGCTGGGTCAGGCGCTCCAGCAGCGCGCCGTCCATCCGCAGGGTGAGTACGCGAGACGTCATGCCCCCACCGTCGGGGCCCCTCCGGTGTGATGGTCCGGCTTTTACCGCGATGTCACCCGTACGTGTGATGCGGCATACCGGAAACCCGGTAGTCGTTAGGCGAGGTAATGAGTTAACCTAACAACATGCCGGATCTGACCCATGGCGACGACGCCGAAGCCGTGAACGCCCTCCGCGCCTCGGTCATGCGGCTCTCCCGCCGCCTCAAGCACCAGCGGGTCGACGAGTCGCTGAGCCCGACGGAGATGGCCGTGCTCGGCACCCTCGCCCGCTGCGGCTCCGCGAGCCCCGGCGAGCTGGCCCGCCGCGAGCACGTCCAGCCGCCGTCCATGACCCGGATCGTGGCCATGCTGGAGGGCAAGGGGCTCGTCCGCCTGGACCCCCACCCGGAGGACCGGCGGCAGAAGATCGTGACACAGACCGAGCGGGCGGAGTCCATGCTGGCCGCCGCCCGCACCAAGCGGAACCGCTGGCTGGCCGACCTGGCCGGTGGCCTCGACGAGGACGACTGGGCGAAGCTGCGCGACGCGGCGCCCGTCCTGGAGAAGCTCGCGCAGCTCTAGGAGCGCGCGACGACGGGACGGCGACGAACGGCCGAGAGCGGACGGCCGAAGACGACAAGCGACGAGGACGAGAGCAGGAGGCGAAGCACCTTTGAGTACGGGACCCGGAGCACACTCCGCACCCGCACCGAACGTTCCCGACACCACCGACACCACCGACACGCGAGCCACCGAACCGGAGCCGCCGAAGCCGCCGAAGCCTTCGAAATCCCCGAAGACCTCGATGTTCAGCTCCCTGCGGGTCCGCAACTACCGCCTCTTCGCCTCCGGCCAGCTGGTCTCCAACATCGGCACCTGGATGCAGCGCATCGCGCAGGACTGGCTCGTGCACAGCCTCACCGGCTCGGCCACCGCCGTCGGTCTCACCGTCGCCCTGCAGTTCCTGCCCATGCTGCTCTTCGGCCTCTACGGCGGCGTCATCGCCGACCGGTACGACAAGCGGCGGCTGCTGCTCCTCACCCAGGTCACGATGAGCCTCACCGGCCTCGCCCTCGCGGCCCTGACGCTGACCGGCTCGGTGCAGGTCTGGCACGTCTACGGGCTCGCCTTCGCCCTCGGCCTCATCACCGTCGTGGAGAACCCGGCCCGGCAGACGTTCGTCGCCGAGCTGGTCGGCCCGAGCCAGCTGCGCAACGCCGTCTCCCTGAACTCGGCCAACTTCCAGTCCGCCCGGCTCGTCGGCCCGGCCGTCGCCGGTGTGCTGATCACCGCCGCCGGCAGCGGGTGGGCCTTCCTCGTCAACGGCCTCTCCTTCCTCGCACCCATCGCCGCCCTGCTGCTGATGCGCCGAACCGACCTGTCCCCCGCCGAGCCCGTGCGGCGCGCCCGGGGCCAGCTCCGCGAGGGACTGCGCTACGTGCGCAGCCACCCCGAGCTGATGTGGCCGATCATCCTCGTCGGCTTCGTCGGCACCTTCGGCTTCAACTTCCCGATCTGGCTCACGGCCTTCACCGAGCGCGTCTTCGACCAGGGCGCGGGCGTCTACGGGCTGCTCAACGTGCTCATGGCCGCCGGTTCGCTGACCGGAGCGCTGCTCGCCGCCCGCCGCAGCACCTCCGGGAGGCGCCTGCTCGTCGGCTCCGCCGCCCTCTTCGCGCTGCTGCTCGGCCTCGCCGCCGTGACGCCGTGGTTCTGGGTCTTCGCCGCCCTCATGGTGGCCATCGGCGTCATGGGGCTGACGTTCAACGTCACCGCGAACTCCAGCGTCCAGCTCGCCACCGACCCCGCGATGCGCGGCCGGGTGATGAGCCTGTTCATGATGGTGTTCATGGGCGGCACCCCGATCGGCGGACCGCTCATGGGCTGGATCACGGACACCTACGGACCGCGCGTCGGCCTCCTCGCCGGCGCCTTCCTCTCGCTGCTGGGCGCCGTGCTCGTGGGCCTGGCCCTGGCCAGGGCGGCGGGCCTGCGGCTCAGCATGGACCTGCGACGCGGCAGCCGCCGGGTGGCCTTCGTGCCGCGCGAGACGCGCGAGCCGCTGCCCGTCTCCCCAGTGGCCGGGCCGACGACCCCGGCGCCCGCCGCACCGGCCCGGGTGGGGGCGTCCCGGTGAGACTCTTCGCCGCGCTGATGCCGCCGCCGGACGTCGTCCGCGCCCTACGGCGGCAGGTCGATGAGCTGCGCGCGCTCCCGGGCGCGGACGCGCTGCGCTGGACGCAACCGGAGGGCTGGCACGTCACCCTGGCCTTCTACGGCGAGGTGCCCGACACCGCCGTGCCCGAGCTGGAGGCCCGGCTGGAGCGGGCCGCCCACCGCCGCGCACCCCTCGCGCTGCGGCTGCGCGGCGGCGGGCGGTTCGGCGACAGGGCCCTGTGGGCCGACGTCGCCGAGGACGTTCCCGGAGCGCGCGCCGAGCTCGCGCACCTGGCCGGTGCGGCAGCGGCGGCCGGACGCCGGGTCGGGGCGCCCGGCAGCGAGCACGGCCACCGCCCGCACCTCACCCTGGCCCGGGTCCGCCGGGGCGCGCCGACGCCGCTGGCCCCCTTCACCTCCGCGCTGGCCGACTTCGCGGCCCCGGCCTGGCCCGCCGACCGGCTCACGCTCGTCCGCAGCAGCCTGCCGCGCTCCGGCGTGCCCGGGGAGCAGCCGCACTACGACGAGCTGGCGTCCTGGCCGCTCGGCGGCTGATCGGGCCGCCCGCCCGGCGGCGGGCCCGGGCCGCTACCGTGGAAGGGTGAACGCCAAGATCAGAACGCGTGTCGTGACGCTCGGCCTCGTCGTGATGTTCGCCGTCGTGGCCGTGGCCGCCGCCTTCGGCCACTGAAGTCCGCCCCACCGCTGACGGCCGCCCCGGTGCGGGCGGGGGCGGACGGGTGCCCACCCCCGCCGCTCGGGCGGATCACCAGGCGAAGGCCTCCGGAGAGGGGCCCGGGCCGGGGAAGATCCCGTCCAGCTCCGTCAGCAGCTCCTCGCCCAGCTCCAGCTCCACCGCGCGCAGCCCGGAGGCCAGCTGCTCCTGCGTGCGCGGGCCGACGATCGGCCCGGTCACCCCGGGACGGCTGAGCAGCCAGGCGAGGGCCACCTCACCCGGCTCCAGGCCGTGCTTCTCCACCAGGTTCTCGTAGGCCTGCACCTGCTCGCGCAGGGCCGTGTCGCGCAGGGCGTCACCGGACCGGCCGGACGTCGAGCGGGCCGCGCCGCCCGACCTCTCCTTGCGGATCGCCCCGCCCAGCAGCCCACCGTGCAGCGGCGACCAGGGGATGACGCCGAGTCCGTACGCCTGCGCCGCCGGGATGACCTCCATCTCGGCCCGCCGCTCGGCGAGGTTGTAGAGGCACTGCTCGCTCACCAGGCCGAGGGAGCCGCGCCGCGCCGCCGTCTCGTTGGCCTGGGCGATGTGCCACCCGGCGTGGTTGGAGGAGCCGGCGTAGAGGATCTTGCCCTGCTGCACGAGGACGTCGACGGCCTGCCAGATCTCCTCCCACGGCGTCCGCCGGTCGACGTGGTGGAACTGGTAGACGTCGATGTGGTCGGTGCGCAGGCGGCGGAGACTGGCGTCCACGGCCCGGCGGATGTTCACCGCCGACAGCCGGTCGTGGTTGGGCCAGCTCTCACCGTCCACGCCCATGTTGCCGTAGACCTTGGTGGCGAGGACGACCTTCTCCCGGCGGTCGGGGCTGCCCGCGAGCCAGGAGCCGATGATCTCCTCGGTGCGTCCCTTGTTCTCGCCCCACCCGTAGACGTTGGCCGTACCCAAAGATCAATTTCGTCGCCGTGATCCGAGCTGCGTACTGTCACCTCGTGTGCACGATGAGTGCCACAGGGGAGAGGGAGAACAAGCATGGCGAGAGTTCTGGGTGTGGTCCGTCTGTCGCGGGTGTCGGACGAGACCACGTCACCGGAGCGTCAACGTCGGTCCATCCAGCGATGGGCCGATCAGGAGGGGCACATCGTTGTGGGGTGGGTCGAGGACATCGACGTGTCCGGCGGCGTCGAGCCGTGGAGGCGCCCGGAGTTCGGCAAGTGGCTTCCCTCGACCATCGGGAAGGAGACCAGCGCGATCGAGCAGCGGATCGCGATGGAGGAGTCGCGCGCCGATGAGTACGACATCATCTGCGCGCTGAAGATCGACCGTCTCTCACGGCGGGTGCTCCACGTGCACACCCTCCTGGAGTGGTGCGAGAAGACCGGTAAAGAGGTCGCGACCGTTGAGGACGGGATCAACCTCAACACGCAGATGGGGAAGCTCCTCCTCAGCCTGATTGCGTCCTTCGCGGAAGGGGAGCTCGACGCCATCAAAGCGCGGGCCAAGTCCTCGTACAACCACCTGGTGAAGGAGGGACGCTGGCGCGGCGGCCGCACTCCGTACGGCTACCGCGAGGAGAAGCAGGAGACTGGCGACGGGTGGAAGCTCGTCCCTGACGGTTACGGGACCGACACGGCCGGGACACTTCGTGAGATCGTCCACCGTCTCATTGCGGGCGAGTCGGCGAACAGTATCGCGCAGTGGCTCAACGAGGACGTGTCAAGGACCCCGACTTCACTCGACGCTCAGATGATCCGCAACGGCAAGCCCCCGAAGGGGAGCCGGTGGACCGCTGCCAACACGGCCAAGGTCGTGCGCTCCCGCTGCGTCCTGGGGCAGATGGAGGTATCCGAGGAGACGATGGTCGACAGGAAGAAGACGAAACGACGCCGGGTCGTCCGGGACGCGGACGGTCAGCCACTCCAGCGTGCGGAGCCTCTGATCACTCATGAGGAGTGGGAGCTGGCCAACAAGAGGCTGGACGAGAACACCAGCAAGCGAAACGGCAGCCGCAAGGGTGGGTCGCCCTTGCTCCGGGTTGCGTTCTGCACATGTGGGGAGCCGGCATATATCGCCCCCGGCCGTAGCTGGCCCTACTACCGCTGCGCCTCCCGTACCACGCACAAGCCGTGTCCGACCGGAGGTTCTGGCTCAGCTTTCGTGCAGTGGCCACGGTGAGTGACGGCTGAGCGTCTCCGGGCGGTATGCGAAGTCGCCCGAAAATGGATGGTGGTCAGTGCAGCTGGGCTGATAGTCCGGGCCGTGGAAGACGTTGCACTGCAGCTGAAGGAGCTGTTGTTCCCGACGATCGCGGACATCGCGGTGCGGTCGGTGGACGTGGATATCGAGAACGTGCGCCTTGACGCGCAGTGCACCACGGCCGGCGCTGACTGCCCGAAATGCGGAGTCTGCTCGACCCGGGTTCACAGCTCCTACCTGCGGTTTCTCGCTGATGTCCCGAGCGCCGGACGAAGCGTCGTACTCCAGCTGCGGGTCCGGCGGTTCCGGTGCGGGAACACCAAGTGCCCACGTCGGACGTTCGTGGAGCAGATATCCGGTCTCACCCGCAGGCACGGCCAGCGCACCGAACGACTGCGTTCCATCCTGACGGCAGTCGGCCTCGCCCTGGCTGGTCGAGCCGGTGCCCGCCTGGCTGCCGTGCTTGGCATGTCCGTCAGCCGGAGCACAGTCTTGCGCCTGGTCGAGGCGCTGCCCGAGCCGAAGGTGCCGATGCCTCGGGTGGTCGGCGTTGATGAGTACGCCACCCGTAAGGGCCGCCGCTACGGCACTGTCCTGGTAGACGTCGAGACCCGTCGTCCGATCGATCTCCTGCCTGATCGAGAGGCATCAAGCCTGGCCGCCTGGCTCGCACAGCGGCCGGGGATCGAGGTCGTCTGCCGGGATCGCGCGCCGTTCTTCGCGGAAGGCGCCACCGCCGGGGCACCCCAGGCGACGCAGGTCGCGGACCGTTGGCACTTGTGGCACAACCTGGGGGAAGCCGCTGAGCGGGCGGTGGCCCGCCACCGCCAGTGCCTTCGGATTCTGGTCCCCGATCCCGTGGCGAAGGCCGACGAACCGGCGCCGCCCGAGGAGAAGACGGAATCGCCATGGCGGAGCGAGCGGTTCGCCAACCGCGTCCGAGCCCGGCATGCCACGGTCCACGCGCTGCTGGAAGCCGGCCACAGCCGCCGATCCATCGGGCGTCAGCTCCAGATGACCCACCGCACCGTCAAGAGCCTCGCCGACGCTGCGAAGCCGGAAGACCTCTTCCGTGGCCAGTGGCAGCACAACAGGACCTCCGTCCTCGACGAGTACAAGCCCTACCTGGACCAACGTTGGGACGAGGGCTGCACCAACGCCTGGAAGCTCTGGGAGGAGATCGTTCCATTGGGCTATCGCGGCAGCTACGGCCGGGTCAGCGCCTACCTGCGAGAGAAACGCACTTCGCCACGGCCGGTCACCGCGCAACCGCCGGCACCCCGCGTGGTGACGAGATGGATCTTCAGCCGACCCGAGGCGCTGACTCAAATCGAACAGCTCAGGCTCAAGGCCGTCCTGGCCAATTGCCCCGAACTCGATGCCCTGACCGGTCATGTCCGGGCCTTCGCCCACATGCTTACCGAACGCCAGGGTGAACGACTCCCTCAGTGGCTCGACGCCGTCCGCCAGGACGACCTGCCCAGCCTCCACACTCTCGCGGCCGGCATCGACCGAGACCGCGACGCGGTCATCGCCGGCCTGACGCTGCCCTGGAACTCCGGAGTCGTCGAAGGACACGTCAACCGGATCAAAATGCTCAAGCGCCAGATGTTCGGCCGCGCAGGCTTCGGCCTTCTTCGTAAACGGGTCCTGCTCGCCCCGTAGTCGTGTTGTCAGTGCCTGATGCGAGGATCCGGGCGACCATACACAAGGAGATCAGCATGGGCACCTGGGATACCGGTCCCTTCGACAACGACACAGCCGCGGACTTCGCCAACGCGCTCGACGATGCCGAGCCCGAGGCGCGTGAAGCCCTGATCCGAGGTGTCCTCGTCCGGACGATCGATGCAACCGGCTATCTCATGGAAGCGGAAGAGGCGGTGGCCGCCGCCGCTTTGATCGCGGCGCAATGCCCGGGAGGCGAGCCCGTCGACATGTCCTACGGCCCGGAAAAGCCCATGCCCCTGTTCCCTTCCGACCTTCGGGTAATCGCCGACCAAGCCCTCACCCGCATCGTCGACGACGAAGATGGGCCGGCCTCAAACTGGGTCGACCCGGAGGACTGGAAGCAGTGGCGAGCCATACTGACGCGCCTTCGCGCAGTGCTTGCTCCGCCACCCCCGTCCCTTGCTCTCTTCGACGTACAGCCGTAACGGTGCGTCACTCAGCACGGAAGCTGAGCCAGAACCCGACCGGAAGCAAGGGCATCGCGGCGCACGCCCTGGAGGACGCCGTGGAAAAGGCGTTCCTCCTCGCTGCCGGGGACGTCGAGATCGTCCGGAAGGTCTTCCGGCCGGGCGTGGACCACACGCGCGACATCGAGGAGGTGAACCGCGCCCTGTCGGACCTGAGGGAGGACCGCGAGGCGGGTCTCTACTCTAGCGAGCTGGGCAAGCAGGAGTACCGGGAGGCCTACAAAAGGTTGGACGCGCGACGTGAGCAGCTCATCGCGCAGCCCACGCGCCCTGACGCCTGGGAGGAGTTCCCGACAGGAGAGACCTACCGGGAGCGGTGGAGCACGTTGTCGACCCAGCACGAAAAGGGCAGGGAGCTACGCGCCGCAGGGGTCAAGGCCGTCATCCATGCCAAGCCGATTCCCGGGATGACCGCCGCGCAGCTCATGGCTCCCGATGGCCATGACGGGATGTGGCAACACCCGGTCGAGAGGGTTCAGGTTCTGATCCCGGTGGACATCAAGCAGCGTCTGCGCAGCATGGCGGCGGTGCACAGCGAAGGCTGACCGACAACTGCACGTGACGAGGTGGCTGTCAACTTTGGCCATGGCCGCCCGTGGGGCGCAATCTCCCAGCGCGAGTACCAGCGCACGGCGCAACACCTCGGAACCGAGACTGGGGAGGCCGTCCGTCGTGAACGAGGACGTGCTGACCGTGGCTCGGGCGAGGAAGGCGGAGGGAGAAGGCGTCAGCTCCGTCGCCAAGGCTCTGGGCGTCCCCCGGGCCGCGTTGTACCGCCCACCTCTGAGACGACTCCAGACGACGGCACCGGATGCCCTTGCTTTAAGCGGGCTCGAAGCAGTTGGCTTGTGGCCCATGGAGTACACGCACCTCGGGCGCACCGGACTCAAGGTCAGCCGACTCGTTCTCGGCACGATGAACTTCGGTCCGCAGACAGACGAATCAACCAGCCACGGCATCATGGACGCCGCTCTCGACGCAGGTCTGAACTTCGTAGACACGGCCAACGTCTATGGGTGGGGTGAGAACAAGGGCCGCACAGAGGAGATCATCGGTACGTGGTTCGCCCAGGGTGGCGGGCGGCGCGACAGGACGGTCCTCGCCACCAAGGTGTACGGGAACATGGCGGGCGACGGGGACGTCTGGCCCAACCACGACAAGCTCTCCGCGGTAAACATCCGCCGTGCCGTCGAGGCCTCCCTCAAGCGGCTGCAGACCGACTACATCGACATCTACCAGTTCCACCACATCGACCGGTCGACGCCGTTCGAAGAGATCTGGCAGGCGATCGACGTTCTGGTCCAGCAGGGCAAGATCCTCTACGCGGGGTCATCCAACTTTCCCGGCTACAAGATGGCCCAGGCCAACGAGGCCGCCGCCCGGCGCGGGTCGTACGGCCTCGTCAGCGAGCAGTGCCTCTACAACCTCGCTGAGCGCCGCGCCGAGATGGAGGTCATCCCAGCCGCGCAGGACTACGGCCTCGGTGTCATCCCCTGGTCACCGCTGCACGGAGGGTTGCTGGGCGGCGTTCTCAAGAAGGAAGCCACGCAGGGGCGCCGGGCGAGCGGGCGCGCTGCCGACGCGCTCAAGGACGCCAAGACACGCGAGCAGATCCAAGCGTACGAGAACCTCCTCGACAAGCACAGCCTGGAGCCCGGTGAAGCAGCGCTCGCCTGGCTACTGACTCGCCCCGGTGTTACCGGCCCCATCGTCGGCCCCCGCACGCAGGAGCAGTTGAACTCGGCTCTGCGTGCGCTGGAGTTGGAGCTGAGCGACGAACTGCTGACGTCTCTGGACGAGATCTTCCCCGGCCCCGGACCGTCTCCTGAAGCCTTCGCGTGGTGAGGTAGCGGGTCCGTGCAACCGGCCGTCGCCTCTGCTTGCCCTCGAAGCGAGTTGGAGGCGGCGGCTTCGTCGTTTCCGCTCGGGTTCCACAGTTGCCGGTGAGCGTCAGTGATGCGTGCCGCCAGCCAACTGAAGCGCACCGGGGGCAAGACCCCACCCCGACGGCGGGCCACCGGGTCCCGCCTCAGTCGCGGGGGAACTCGCCGGTGGAGAGGGTCAGCCCGACGGGAGTGTCCCCGAGGTCGACGTCCACGCCGAAGTCGACGGTCAGCTCGCTGGCGTAGTCCCCGTCCTTGGGCTGCGTGAAGACCCGGCAGCGGCCGACGTACGGGTCGACGACGAGGTAGACGGGCACCTTCGCCGTCGCGTAGGCGGCCTTCTTCGGGCCGTAGTCGTTGACGGCCGTTCCCTTGGAGATCACTTCGGCGACGAACTCGACGTCCTCGTGCCGCCAGCGGCCCTCGGGCGTCTTCGTCGCCCCCTCGACGAAGGCCGCGACGTCGGAGGCGAAGCCGTTGAGGTGCCCGGGGAAGTCGATGCGGACGTCGGAGGCGGTGCGGCTCTGCGGGTACCGGGCGAGTAGCTGTTCGACGAGGCCCAGGGTGATCTCCCAGTGCGTCTGCCGCTGCGGGAACAGGAAGACGTTCCCCTCGACGATCTCGACCTTGAATCCCTCGGGGACGGGCATCCGTTCCAGCCGCTCGAACCACTCGTCGAGGCTGAGTTCGTCGCTGTCCGCCATAGCGGTCCTGTCATCGTGCAGTGCGATGGTCACCGTGGCGCTCCCCTCCGCCGCCGCGTGGTCGCGGCGGCCGCGCGGTACAACGATACGCACGGCGACGGGGTCACGCCGGGACGGCGGGGGCGGGTTCGGCCTGTGCGGTGTAGGGCGCGCCGAGGGCGAAGGCGGCGTGGAGGGCGGCGGCGAAGGCGGCGGCCAGCCGGTGCTCGCCGGGGGCGGCCGGGTGGGTGCCGTCGTAGGTGTCGCGGGCCAGGTCCCAGTCGGCGGGGGGCGTTGCCAGGACCAGGGGCGCGGCGGGCGTCGTCAGTTCGGCGACGAGGGCGGCGAGGAGGGTGTTGAAGCGGGCGACCTCGGCGGCGAAGGGCGCGTCGGTGACGGCCCGCACGTTGGGTATGACGGGCAGGACGACGGCCCGGATCGCCGGGTCGGCGCGGCGCGCCTCGGTGAGGAAGTGGCGGGCGTTGCGGGCGGTCTGCTCCGCGTCGGTGTAGAAGCCGAGGTCGATGAGGCCCAGTGAGACGAGCAGGATGTCGGGGCGGTGGGTGCGGACGGCGTCGGCGATGACGTCCTTGTGGTGCAGCCAGCCCTCGCCCCACCCGGCGAGGTGGCCGCGTGCGCGGGTGGGGAAGGCCGGTTCGGCGTAGTGGTGGGAGCCCTCGTGGAGTGCGTCGCGGGGGCCGACGAGGTCGGCGGGCTCGGCGGCCTCGCGCAGGTGGGCCCACAGGCGGTAGCGCCAGGTGTGGTCACCGGCGCTGCCGATCGTCATCGAGTCTCCGACTGGCATCAAACGCACCCGGCACATTCTGCCGCGCACCCGCCCTGACCTGCGGCGTGATACCGGTCACGCCGTGCGGTAGGCAGCGGGCGGGGTCCGCCCGGCGGTCGCGGGGCGCTACATTCGGATCATGCGTCGACAGTCGCCCGGCCGGTGGCCGGGAAGCACCGGTGCCACCCGGGCGGCGGCCGGGCACGTTCCGGCCGGGCGGACAGGGGGTGGGCGGCGGAGGCCGCCGGTGCGCGGGGCCGTGGTGGCCCTCGGCACGGCGGGCGCGCTGCTGGTCGCGGCGGCCGGCGCGGTCGCGGCGGACGAGCCCGGGTTCACCGTTCAGGACCCCCGGATCACGGAGGCGAGCGGCCTGGCCGCCAGCCGCGCGCACCCGGGCGTGTACTGGACGCACAACGACAGCGCGAACGCGGCCGAGCTGTTCGCGGTCGACGGCGCGACGGGACGGACGCTCGCCACGGTGACGCTCACGGGTGTGGCGGGCCGGGACATGGAGGCCGTCTCCGTCGGCCCGGACGGCGACCTCTACGTGGGCGACATCGGCGACAACCTCGGCGGCACCTGGCCGCACGTGTGGATCTACCGGTTCGCCGAACCGGCCGAGCTGACGGACACGACGATCGAACCGGCCGTCCACACCGTGCAGTACGCCGACGGGCCGCGCGACGCCGAGTCGCTGGCCGTGCACCCGCGGACCGGGCGGGTCTACGTCGTCGGGAAGCGGGAGGGCGGGGACGGCCTGTACGCCGGGCCCGAGGAGCTGTCGACCGAGGGCGTCAACACGTTCACCCGGATCGCGGACATCGACCTGTGGGCCACGGACGCGGCGTTCTCCCCCGACGGCAGCCGGCTGGCCGTGCGCAGCTACTTCGGCGGCCGCATGTACGCGTGGGAGGGCGGCGGGCCGCGCGAGATCGGGCGGCTACCGGTGCCGATACAGCGGCAGGGCGAGTCGCTGGCGTTCACACCGGACGGCCGGACGGTGCTGTTCGGTTCGGAGGGCGAGGGCGAGGAGGTGCGCGCCGAGGAGCTGAGCGGCGAGCTGCTTCCGGAGGACGTGCGACGGGCGGAGGGTGACGCGGGGGACACGGGCGCGGCCGGGGACGGCGGCGGGAGCGGCGCGGCGGGCGAGGACGGCGACCGCGACGTGGACGGCGACAGCGTGGCCCTCGGTGGCGCCGGGCTCGCCATCGCGCTGGCCGTGTGGATCGCGGTGCGCGGTGGACGGCGGCGCCGGAGCGGCTGACGTCCGCCGGACGGGCCGGCGCACGCGGGGCGACTCGCGCGGGCGGGCCGCCCGTCAACCGGTCTCGGGGCACGCCCCCATGGCCGCGCCGAGGGTGTGCGCGGCGTCCGGCTGCGCGCCCGGGTCGTGGGCGCGGGCGTCGATGACGGCGGCGAACCCGTCCAGGAGGGGCGTCAGGCCGAAGGCCAGGATGTCCAGGCCGTCGGAGTCGAAGACGTCGGCGGGCAGCCCGGCGACCTCCGGGTAGGCGCCGCTGGACATCGCCGCGTTCAGGAACGGGGTCTGGGCGCTCCAGAACTCCTCGTCGCTGACGCCCGACTGTTCGGCGGACTGTCGGGCCAGGACGACCATGCGGGCGGTGCCGGTGACGAAGTTGTCGATCGTCACCAGCATCGAGACCTTCTCCCGGCCGGTCAGGCCGAGGCCGCGGAGCCCGGCGAGCGCGGCGTCGAAGGCGGCGAGGGAGCGGGGGCCGAGTACGGGCCGCGTCTGGTTGATCTGCAGCAGCCAGGGATGGCGCAGGAAGAGGTTCCAGGTCCCCTGGGCGACGAGCTCCAGGGTGGCGCGCCAGTCCCGGTCCTCCCGGTCCCCCTGGTCCACGCCCTCGGTGAGCGGGCCCTGGACGTGGTCGAGCATCAGGTCGAGCAGCTCGCCCTTGCCCGGCACGTAGCGGTAGAGCGACATCGTGCCGACGCCGAGCCGGGCGGCGACCTTCCGCATGGAGAGGGCCGCGAGCCCCTCCTCGTCGGCCAGTTCGACGGCGGCGGTGACGACGGCCGCCACACTCAGCCCCGGTTTGGGCCCGCGTGAGGGCGGTTCGTCGGTGCCCCACAGGAGGGCCATGCTCCGGCTGAGGTCGCCGCTTCCGGTGTGTTCCGTCGTCGCCATCGTGTCGAACATCGTAAGCCTCCGCGTCCCCCCGAACCTCTCTGCGTATGGTGTACGCTGTTTTAACTGAGTACATCGTACCCAGTTTTCACCGTTCAAGGGGGAGCTCCGTGCACCACGATCGACCGACCGACCACGCGGTCCTCGCCGAGGGGCTGCACAAGCGCTACGGCACGGGCCCGTCCGCCAAGCCGGCGCTGAGCGGCTTCGACCTCGCCGTCCCCGCCGGGTCGGTGTACGGCCTCCTCGGCCCCAACGGCGCGGGCAAGACCACGGCCGTCCGCATCCTCGCCACCCTGCTCACGGCCGACGGCGGCCGGGCCCGGGTCGGCGGCTACGACGTGGCGACCCAGCCGCGCCTGGTGCGGCGTCAGATCGGCTTCACCGGTCAGTACGCGGCGGTGGACGAGATCCTCTCCGGCCGGCAGAACCTGGAGATGTTCGGCCGCCTCTTCCACCTCCGCCCGGCCACCGCCCGGGCCCGCGCGCGGGAGCTGCTGGAGCAGTTCCGGCTCACCGACGCGGCGGACCGGGTCGTCTCCGGCTACAGCGGCGGCATGCGGCGCCGACTCGACCTGGCCGCCTCCCTCGTGCTCGCCCCGAAGGTGCTCTTCCTCGACGAGCCCACCACCGGGCTCGACCCCCGGGCGCGCAACGAGGTCTGGGACGCCGTGCGCGAGCTGGCCGCCTCCGGCACGACCGTCCTGCTCACCACCCAGTACCTGGAGGAGGCCGACCGGCTCGCCGACCGCGTCGCCGTGATCTCCGCACCCACCGGCGAGGGCGGCCGGACCATCGCCGACGACACCCCGGAGGCCCTGAAGAACCGCATCGGCGGGGACCAGGTCGAGGTCGTCGCCGCCGGGCCCGAGCACCTGGCGGCCGTGGAGAGGGTGGTCGCGCGGGTGGGCCGCGCCGCGCCGCGCACCGAGACCGAGGCGCTGCGGGTCAGCGCGCCCGTCGCCGACCGGGTCGACGCCCTCACCGAGGTGGCCCGGCGGCTGCGGGACGAGGCGGTGGACGTCGTCGACCTCGGCGTACGGCGCCCCACCCTCGACGAGGTCTTCCTGCGGCTCACCGGCTCCCCCGCCGAGAACGCCCCCCGCCCCGACACCGACCGCACGCACCAGGAGGTCCCCGCAGCATGAGCCTCACCCTCGACCCCGTGCGGGAGGACGGCCCCGGGCAGCGGCTGCGCTGGGCGCTCGCCGACTGCTGGACGATCGTCCGCCGCGAGCTGACGCACCTCGTCCGCCAGCCGACGATCATCGCCTGGCAGCTGGGCTTCCCGATCGTCTCGGTCCTGCTGTTCGTCTACGTCTTCGGCAGCGCCATGGACGTCGGCGGCACCACGGACTACAAGGACTTCGCGATGCCGGGCATGTTCACCATGACCATGGCCTTCGGTTTCATGAACACCGCCATGGCCGTCGCCGTCGACAAGGACCGGGGCGTCATCGACCGGTTCCGCTCCATGCCGATGGCCCCCTCCGCCGTCGTCACCGGCCGAGGCGTGTCCGACGTGCTGCACGCCGCGCTCGACCTCGCCGTCCTCGCGGGCATCGCTCTGGTCATCGGCTGGCGGCCGGGCGGCGGGATCGCGGCCGCCCTGGGGGCGTTCGCGCTGCTGCTGGTGCTGCGCTTCGCGCTCATCTGGGTCGGCGTCTGGATCGGGCTGCGGGTGAAGAACCAGGAGTCGGCGGGCAACCTGTTCGCCCTGGCGTTCCCCTTCGGCATGATCTCCAGCGTCTTCACACCGCCGTCGATGATGCCCGACTGGCTCGGCGCGATCGCCATGTGGAACCCCGTCTCCTCCACGGCGGGCGCCGTGCGGGAGCTGTTCGGGCAGCCCATGGTGACGTCCGGGGGCAGCTGGATCGAGACGCACCCGCTGCTCATGGCCTTCGTCTGGCCGGTGGTCGTCACGGCGGTGTTCCTGCCGCTCGCCGTCCGCACCTACGGCGGGCTGTCCCGGTAGAGGGCTGTCCCGGTAGGCGCGCCGTTCCGGGCCGCCGGACACGCGCGAGGGGCCCGTCCGGGCGGACGGGCCCCTCGCCGACGAACGTCGTCAGAGGTTCTCGATCACGTAGTCGACGCACCGGGTGAGCGCCTCGACGTCCGAGGGCTCGACGGCCGGGAACATCGCCACCCGCAGCTGGTTGCGGCCCAGCTTGCGGTAGGGCTCGGTGTCGACGATGCCGTTGGCCCGCAGCACCTTCGCGACGGCGGCGGCGTCCACCTCGTCCGCGAAGTCGATGGTGCCGACGACCTGCGAGCGCTGCGCCGGGTCGACGACGAACGGCGAGGCGTACTTCACGTCCTCCGCCCAGCCGTACAGGGCGCGGGCCGAGGTGGCCGTACGGCGCACGGCCCAGTCCAGGCCGCCCTGCCCGTTGATCCAGTCGAGCTGGTCGGCGAGGAGGAAGAGCGTGGCGAGCGCCGGGGTGTTGTACGTCTGGTTCTTGCGCGAGTTGTCGATCGCCGTCGGCAGGTCGAAGAAGGCCGGGATGTGGCGGTCGCTCGCGGCGATCCGCTCCGCCCTCTCCAGCGCGGCCGGGGAGAACACCCCGATCCACAGGCCGCCGTCCGCCGCGAAGGACTTCTGCGGGGCGAAGTAGTAGACGTCGGTCTCGGCGATGTCCACGGGCAGGCCGCCCGCGCCCGACGTCGCGTCCACCAGCACGAGCGAGCCCTCGTCCGCACCCGGCACGCGCGACAGCGGCGCGGCGACACCGGTGGAGGTCTCGTTGTGGGTGAAGGCGTAGGAGTCGACGCCCGCCTCGGCGCGCGCCTCCGGGTGCGTCCCGGCGGGCGACTCGACGACGCTCGGCTCGGCCAGCCACGGCGCCAGCTTGGCCGCCTTCGCGAACTTCGAGGAGAACTCGCCGAAGGACAGGTGCTGCGAGCGGTGCTCGATGAGCCCGTGCGTCGCGATGTCCCAGAAGGCGGTGGAGCCGCCGTTGCCCAGGACCACCTCGTAGCCCTCGGGCAGGGAGAACAGCTCGCGCACGCCGTCGCGGACCCGGCCGACCAGGTTCTTCACCGGAGCCTGGCGGTGCGAGGTGCCCAGCAGCGACGTGCCGGTGGCGGCCAGGGCGCTGAGCGCCTCGGTCCGCACCTTGGAGGGGCCCGAACCGAAGCGTCCGTCGGCGGGCTTGATGTCAGCGGGAATCTGGATCTCAGCCACGGGCCGAGCCTAACGGCTCGGTAGCCGGGCAACGGTGCTGTCCGGGGGCTGAGACGGCGGTCGCGCGCCGGGCGCGCGACCGACGCTCGTCCTTCGCTCCTCCGTCACGCGTCAGTCGAACCAGCGGGCCACCGTCAGCTCGCGCGTACGCTCCGGATCCTCCAGCAGGGCGGCCACTTCGAAGCGGCGCGGCCAGGCGCCCGCGGCCCAGGCCAGCCCGGCGGCGACGCCCTCCAGCGTGGCCGCGTGCAGCCCGCCCTCCCGGGTGAACCGCCAGTCCAGCTCCACGCCGTCGACGAGGAGTTCGTCGTGCTCGGTGTAGGAGTCCGGCGTCTGCGGGCCCAGCAGCGCGCCGACCCCGTCCGGCACCTCGCGCACCGCGCCGCCCGTCGGGGCGGGGGCGGGCAGGGCGTCGCTGAGCAGGCCGACGTCCAGGACGGACGCCAGCCGCGCGGCCAGCGTCGGACGCACCGGCAGCAGCGCGCGGCCCGCCGCGAGCGGCAGCAGGTCCGGGGCGTCGGCGACGAGCGCGCCCGCCGCGTCGACGACCCGCACCCGGCCGTCCACCACGGCCCGGACGTCGTCGGGGAGCGTCACCTCGTCGGGATCGAGCTCGGCCAGCAGGGTGTAGAGGCCGTGGAGCTGGGCCGGGCCCACCGGCAGCTCCGGGTCCGCGAGCCGCCCCAGCAGCTCGGCGGCGCCGCCCGGCTCGTCCAGCAGCGCGGCGGCCGACGTGCGGACGCCGAGCGCGTGCAGGAGGGCCGGGTCGTCGAAGCCCCGCGCGTCGGCCTCCTCGTACAGCCCGGCCAGCAGCGGGTCACCGCCCGCCGCCCGCAGCCCGGCCGGACGGCGGCCGTCCAGCACCGGATGCCCGCGCAGCCACCAGGCGGTGTAGGGCCGGACGGTCTCGGCCGTGCCGTCGGGCAGCAGGACGCGCACCGGCGTGGTCAACGCGTCCCGCAGCGGCGGCCGGGACAGCAGCGCGAGCGCCTGCGGCCACCGGTCGTCGTCCACCAGATCGAGGTCACGGACGGCCAGCAGCTCGGTGACGACCGGCGGCACGGGGGTCTCGGGCAGCTGGTCGAGCACGTCCTCGCACCACACGTCGACGACGTCGAGCAGCCCGGCGTCGTCGGGCTCCGCGTAGTCCGAGTCGCGCGGGTCGAGCTCGTCCGGGTCCAGGACGACGTCGGCCGCGCGGACCAGCGGGAAGCCGGCCAGCACCCCTACGGCCGTCAGCGTCTGCTCGCCCCAGCGGTCCGCCAGCCCGCCGTCGCAGACGGGAAGTTCACCCGCCCGGAGGACGGCGGCGAAGGCGCTGCCCGGATACACCAGCTCACCGGCCGGGGCCGGCTCACCGTCCTCGTCGGGCAGGGCGAGCGCCCCGAGCCACGGCTCGTCGCCGGGCGCGAGCCCCGCGTCGCGGACCAGGCCGAGCACGAGGTCGGCCAGCTCCTCCGCGTCCAACGCCGTGTCGTCCTCGTCCCACACCTCGTCGGCGTCGAGCGAGGCCGCGACCGCCGCGCGCACCTGCGGGGTGGTGAGGACGGCGCGCGGCGTGGCCGGGACGGCGCCCAGCTTCTCCAGCAGCGGATGCGCGGCCTCGGCGTGCGCCACCTTCAGCCCGAGCCGCGCCAGCCGGTCGGCCCCGGCCAGGTCGGGCAGCGGCAGCAGCACCTGCCGGGGGCCGATCGTCGTGCGGCCGTCGGCGAGCGGGACGGGCAGGCCCGTCAGCCGGTCGGGGTCCACCCCGGCCAGCGAGTCGTACAGCCGCCGCCACCACGCCGGGTCGCGCTCGACCCCGGCGAGCCGGTCGATGATCTCGCCCAGCGGGATGCGCGGCACGTCCAGCGTGCGCAGCTCGGTACGGCGTTCCAACCCGGCGGGCAGCAGGCTGGGGAACAGCTCCGCCAGCACGTCCACCGTCGCCGCCCCGGCGCCCTCGGCGATCTCCGCGTCCCGGGGCCGCAGCACGTGCGGCTCGCCGTCGTCGTCCTTCCCCGCACTCGGCAGGAACGGCACCCCCGGCAGCCGCTCCAGCAACCGCGCCCGCAGCGCGCCGTCCAGCTCCCCCCGGCCCAGCGGCCCGGGAACGAGGTCGATGACGCCCGGGTCCACCGGGTGCCACGCGCGCAACAGCTCGGTGTAGGTGTCGGCCACCCGATCCAGCAGGAAGTCCGTCAGCGGCCCCGGCGCCGTGTGCCGCCGGGAGGACTCCAGCGGGAAGGAGGCGATGAGCAGCGCGGGCAGCCCCAGCGGTTCGTCGGTGGGCGTCGGCGCGTGCACCACGGGCTCCGTCGCCGGACGCACCGGCGCCCCGGCGGCGTCAGCGTCGACGGGGACCGCCCACGTCACCGACCACGTGGGGCGGCGGCGCTCCTCCACCGGACGGTCCGCGAGCAGCGCCGCGTCGGTCGCCCCCCGCGCGGAGGCCACGCGCCAGCGGCGTCCCCCGATGACGGTGTACGGGCCGTCCTGGCGGCGCGTCAGGGTGCGCTCGCCCTCCGGCGTGTCCACGACGACCTCGTCCAGCCCCGGCAGGGCCAGCAGCAACGCGTCGTCCACCCCGTCCAGCAGCCGCGTCGCCAACTCGTGCGCGGCGGCGTCCCGCAGCGGCAGCACGACGGCCGTGTCGTACCCGGCGGGCGCCTGGCCCTCGGCGGCGAACGGCAGCCGCAGCAGCGGCACGTGCCCGTCCCGGCGCCGCAGCTCCTCGGCCAGCCCCGGCACGGCGGCGGCCAGTTCACGCGCCTCGGCCAGCGACCAGCGCACTCCCCCGCCGTGGCTGACCACGGCCGGTTCGTCACTGATCGTCAGCACGGCGGCGAACCCGACGCCGAACCGGCCGACCGTGCCGGCCTCGTCCCGCTTCGCGGACGCCCGCAGCGTCGCCAGCGACTCCACCCCGGCCGCGTCCAGCTGCGCCCCGGTGTTCGCCGCGACGAGCGTGCCGTCCCGGAGCGTCAGCCGCAGCCGGCCCGGCACCCCGGCGCGGGCCGCCGCGTCCGCCGCGTTCTGCGCCAGCTCCACGACGAGCCGGTCCCGGTAACCGCCGAGCGCCAGCTCCTCCTCGGCGTTGGCGTCCTCCCGGAACCGGGCGGGCGAGGCCGCCCACGCCGCCAGCACACGCCGCCGCAGTTCCCCGGCCCCGAACACATCACCGTCCATGCGGCCGACCGTACCGCTCCCCGACCCCGCCCCCTCCGCCGGAGGGGCCCGTCAGCCCTCCGGCGTGGCCGAAGCGGTCGGCGCGGGCCCCTCGATGTCGGCGGCGTCCGGGAAGTCCAACGCGTTCCGGCACCCGAACCCCTCAGCCGCCCTCTCCGCAGACGCGAGGAGGACGGAGAACGTGATCTCGAGGTTCAAGGCAAAAAGATGCTCGACGAGTTTCCCCTCAACCGTTCGAAGCTCGGAGGATTCATCGACCTGGCACAGGAATCGAATCTTGGACACACTGGGGTCGGGACGGCCACCGGCGATGATTTGAATGTCCTCTCCCGCACCGTAAACGTATCCATCCACATCGCTGCGCCGCTGACCCGGAGGAACATATTCATCACCGACATTCGCCCACACATAGGACATGGTGAATTTCAAGGTCTCATCATCAGTTCGACGAATAGAGCAGAATTCTCCTGGAAGCTGCACCGCTCCATTAGTCAGCTCTTCGATTTTTTCCGGGTTGAAGGTTCCCCTCTCTTCGATATGCGCTATAACGCGCGCATCGAATATTCCGTGACACAAGGCACGGATATCCACTTCAGCATCATCGCTTGATTCTCTGGTGCAACCGACGAGGGAGACGAGAAGGAGGACGACACACAGCAATTTCTTCATCATCAGTCTGCATCCAGATCCTCGGCGATCACTTGCCCATTGGTGTAAGCAGCCGCAGCCTCAGTATTCATCTCAGTGCCATCAGATACCTCGTGAATCTCCTGATAAGCGTAGCCGTTGCTCCAGGCCATCATCCGTCCCCTACTGCGGAACTCCTCAGAGGTCAGGCCCGCATCGACTGAGAGATTCTTCTCGCCTTCCTTCACGTTCTCGGCGATCTCGTTGCCGAAGTACGTGTCGAACGCCTTGACGCCCGCGTCAACGGCCAAGGGGACCGCGACGGCTGCGGCCACACCCGCGCCGGGGCCCGCTGCAGCGGTCACCCCGAGGAACGCGGCGGCGCTCACTCCCACACTGACACCGTATTTCTGCCACGAGGAGGCTTCCTCTCGCGCCTTGTTCGCCTCGTCCGCCTTGCCCTTGAAGTCCTCTTCGATCTGCGAGGTGCGCGCCTCATCGAGGACTCCGTGGTTGTACGCGCCTACGTTCTGCGCGTTGCGCGCCATGGCCGAGTCGTCGCCCTGCGCCTCCATGAGGCTTGCGGTGTAGGCGTGCTGCGCCACGGAGAGCGTCTCGTAGCCGCCCTCGTGTCGACCCACGTTGTAGAGGAACCTTCGGGCCGCCCCTTCGTCCAGGGAGATGTGGCCGGGCTCTCCTCGCTCGAACAGGTTCGCTCGGTCCTCGGGGTTCATGGGGCCGCCGTAGGGCGCGACGCCCCAGGCCAGGTCGTCGATATAGCCCGCGCCCATTTCGGCGAGGCTGTTGATCACGCCGGGGCGCTTTTCCACGAAGTCGGGGGTGTTGGCGACGGTGATGGCCACCTGCTCCATGACGTTGGCCGTGGCGTCGTCGCGCTGGAGGCCCACCTCGCGGTAGGGGACACCCAGCGTCGCCGACTCCAGGGCGCGGCCGAGCTCGTCGTAGGCGTAGCCACGTCGGGGGTCCTCGCCCTCCACCGGGTCGTGGGGCCAGTCACGTTCCAGGAGGAGGTATCTGAGGTCGTCGTCCAGCGCCTTCTCCCATTTGTCCTTGCGATAGTCCTCGTCCCAGTCCGGGGCCTGGAAGAACTCTTTGGAGGCTTCCGGGTTGTTACCCAGGGCCGTCAGGAAGCCGGCCATCGGGTCGTTGCCCTTGTCGGTGCCACCGACGTTCAGGTAGTGGGGCTCGACGCCGAGGGTCCAGACGTACTTGCTGTCCGCCTTCTTCTCGAAGTCGATGAGTTCCCGGCCGTAGGACTGGAGGAAGTCGGAGTCGTAGTCCCCCTCGTGCATGAGGCTGCTCAGCACCTGGAAACCGTAGGGGGTGCGAGCCTTCACCGGGTCGGCACCGGGGTTGGTGGGAGCGATCACGCGTTCGGCGCCCAGCTCGATGATGTCCTTCTTCCACTCCCGCATCTCCGGGCTCCCGGAGTGGGTGGCCGTCGCCAGGGTGTGGCCCAGGGACTCCTGCAGCCGGGTGAGGATCTTCTCCTGCTCCTTGCTCCGGTCCTGGTCGGCGGTGACGCCGGACCAGAACTCCAGGACGCCGCGCGGCCCGGCTTTGAGGGCCACCTGCTCGGCGAAGAACGGGTCGCCCTCGCGTCGGCTCAGGGTCCTGTTGAGTTGCCGGAGGTCCGCGGGGCTGGCCGCGGTGCCCTCGGCGAGGATGCGGGTGACGACCTCGGCGTCGCGGGCCGCCTGGCGCCTGCCCTCCGCCGCCGCCTCGACGCTGTCGTAGGTGCCCGCGTTGAAGCCCTGTTCCCGTCCGTTGCGGTCCTGCGTCAGGGCCCAGTGCAGGGCCTCGTCGGCGTCCGTGGCGTCGTTGACCGCGGCCCGGACCCGGGTGTTGTACCCGCTGACCGTTTCGGCGTAGAGCCGTTGCCGGCTGCCGTCGTCATCGTCGGCGGCGGCGGTCGCGGAGAAGGAGACGACGCCCTGGGCGGAGATGCTGAGGTTGCGGTCCTCCTCCACCTCATTCCGGACCGCCCGCGCCCGCTTCTGCGCGGATCTGAACGCCTCCAGTGCGCTTTCCAGGAGCCGGTGGATGGCGCCCGCCTCGTCCTCGGCGGCGAGGAACTGAGCGGTGACGGCGTCCAGCTTGACGAAGGCGGCGTCGGCCGTCTCCCCCGTCCAGTCGGAGCCGCGCAGCCGTCCGGCCACCTTGCCGTCGAACTCCCGGCTGATCGTGTTGAACTGGCCGGGCAGGTTGCGCCACTTCACGACGGCCTCGTCCAGCGGGCCCAGATCGGCGCTCGTCAGGTCCTGGTAGGTCACCATCCCCCCGCACACCCCCTCCGCATCGAGCCGTCACCCCTTGGGGACGTCGATGCCCTTCGCGTTGTCGGCCTGGGCGAGGTCCTCGGTGCGCATCAGCCCGGCGGCGTTCCGCAGGCTCTGGGCCACGCCCCGGTCCATCAGCTCGTCCAGGTGGGTCGTCTGCTCCGACCACCGCTCCTGGAAGACGGGGATCGCCCCGGCCGCGCTGAAACCGCTGAGGCCCTCGGGGATCCGCCCGGTCTCCCGCAGCGTGGCGTCGTCCGCCCGGCGCAGGGCGTCGCGGACCGTGTCGGCCTCACCGGCCCGGTTCTCCAGCAGGCTCGGGGTGACCTTCAGCTTCGGTCCGGGCGCCCCGCCACCGCCGTCGATCGGCGCCGCTCCCGCCAGGCGCAGCTGGGCGTGCTCGTGCAGCCTGGCCCACTCCTCCTCGAAGGACATCGCTCCCCGCATCTCCCCTCCGCGTTCGGCGCGTGCCGCGTGGCCGCCCGGCTACGCGGCGTGCGGGCGCCACTCTAGCGCCGCAGGGCGACGTCGTTCGGCGGAACGAACCGCTCCGGCGCGGGGAGGAAACGGGATGGGGTCAGCTGCCGGTTTCGCCGGGTTCGGTCTCCGTGGCGGCGTCCGGGGCCGGGGTGTCGTGCAGCGGCAGCGCGTCGACCCTGGTCTCGTCGATCACCGGCGGCGGGGGCTGCGGCGGCGTCGGCATGACGGCCGCCTCGGAGTGCCCGCCGCAGCCGTAGCCGAAGGAGACGACGCGGCCGTCGGCGGGGGCGTACTCATTGGCGCACACCCCGAAGGCCTGCTTGAGCGAACCGGCGAGCGGCACGAGGAAGCCGCAGGTCTGGCAGGAGGCGGGGGCGGCCTGGGCCATCGGCGTGCGGGGGCCGAAGTCGTCCTCCCAGCGCTCGGCGGCCAGGTGGAGGCCGAGCCGGGAGAGGACGCGGGCGCGGCGCAGGCCCAGTTCGTCGGCGACGGCGCCGATCTCGACGGGCCGGGGCGCGGTGGGCGGCTCCTCGGCCACGACGGAGTTGGGCGGCGGGGCGTCCTCGTCGGTGTAGCCCTGTTCGAGGCGCAGGTCGTCGGCCTCGGTGGGCAGGAGGTCGCCGGTGCCGAGGTCGCCGGGGCGCAGCCGTTCGCTCCACGGCACCCACTCGGGGGCCAGCACGGCGTCCGGGCCGGGCAGCAGCACGGTCTCGTCGAGGGTGACGACGCGGGCGCGGGAGGCGCGGGCGACGGTGACGGCCCAGCGCCAGCCCCGGTAGCCGAACTCCTGGCACTCGAAGAAGTGGGTCACGACGCGGTCGGCGTCGGCCACGGCCCCGAGGTAGTCGCCGACCGTCCCGGGGTGGGCGGCCTCGGCCGCGGCTTCGCGGGCGAGTTCCACTGCCTCGGCGCACAGCCGGTCGGGGGTACGGCTTCGCATCGCAGCACTCACAGCAATCGTCTCTTCCCTACGCCTTGTCGCGCCTGCGCGCACGACAGGAGCCGCGTGTTCGCCGTGGGGGGACGGAGCGGACCGGTGGACCGCTGCGACGTACCCGCGCCGGGGACACACAGGGGACGATGCCGTACGGGGCGCGCTGTGCACCCACGCTACCCCACCACTCCGCCGGGCAACCGCGCGAGGCGGTCGCCGACCGTCCGGCAGAGGTCCCGTTCAAGGCGCGCGCGGTGGGGCACACTGACGACGTGACTGACGAAGTGGGGGGCACGCGCCTGACGGACGGAGCTGGACGGCCGAAGCGCACCGGCACGCGGCTGCGGCCCGCGCCGCCGGTGCCGCAGGCTCCCGCGGGGGACGGGGACGGCGTCGGGACGGCGCGACGTCCGGGCGTGGCGCGGCGCGTCGCGCGGGGCTTCGGGCGGGCCGTGCACCGCCCTCCGGCCGCGCTCGGGCGCGGCATCCGCCGGGCGACGCACGCGCAGGGCGCCGGGGAGTCGGGGCTCGGCAAGCTCACCGAGCTGCACATGATCAACTCGGCCGGCGACATGCTCATCACGATCGCGCTGGCCTCCACCATCTTCTTCTCCGTCCCCACCGGCGAGGCGCGCGGCCGGGTGGCCCTCTACCTGGCGGTGACGCTGGCGCCCTTCATCCTGCTGGCCCCGGTGATCGGGCCGCTGCTGGACCGCATCCCGCACGGGCGGCGGGCCGCGATGGCCGGGGCGATGCTCGCCCGCGCGCTGCTGGCGCTCGCGCTCTCGGGGGCGGTGGCGGACGGCGGGCTGGAGCTGTATCCGGCGGCGTTGGGCGTGCTGGTGGCGTCGAAGGCGTACAACATCGTGCGGTCGGCCGTCGTCCCACGGCTGCTGCCCCCGCGCATCTCACTCGTCAAGGCGAACTCCCGCATCACCCTGGCCGGTCTGCTGGCGACGGGGGCGGCGGCTCCGGTGGGTGCCGGGCTGCACCAGTTGGGTCCGCAGTGGCCGCTGTACGGGGCGTTCGCCGTGTTCATCGTCGGGCTGTTCCTGGCGTTCACCCTGCCCCACCAGGTGGACTCGGCCAAGGGCGAGGCGCGCGCGCAGCTGGCGGCCGACCGGGGCGAGCCCGAGCCGTGGCTGGCCAAGCACAGCCCGGGCCACCGGCGCCGGTCCGAGGAGCGTCCCGGGCTGCGGACGGTCGGGGCCTCGGTGTTGAACGCGCTCATCGCGAACTCCTCGGTGCGCGCGCTGTCGGGGTTCCTCACCTTCTTCCTGGCCTTCCTGCTGCGCGAGCATCCGCTGGACGGCCACGGCGCCGCGTTCTCGCTGGGCCTGGTGGCCGTCGCGGCGGGTACGGGCAACGCGCTGGGCACGGCCGTCGGGGCGTGGCTGCGGGCGCGGGGTCCGGAGATCATCATCGCGACGGTGCTGGGGCTGGCCCTGACCGCGACGGTGGTGGCGGCCGTGCGGTACGACATCGTGACGGTGACGGCGGTGGCCGCGTGCGCGGGGGTGTGCCAGGCGCTGGCGAAGCTGTCGATGGACGCGCTCATCCAGCGCGACGTGCCCGAGCAGGTGCGCACCTCGGCGTTCGCCCGTTCGGAGACGCTGGTGCAGATGTCGTGGGTGGCGGGGGGCGCGGTGGGCATCGTGCTACCGCTGATCGGGACGCTCGGCATGGCCGTGGGCGCGGGCCTGATCGCGGCCGGGGCCATCGCGTCGGTGCGCGGGCTGCTGGGCGCGGCCCGCCGCGGCACGCCGCACCCCCGCGTCGCCTGAGGGACGCGGGGCGATAGCCTGCCCCCCATGACCAGCATGCTCTCCCGGCCCCGGGGCCGTCACACCCGGGCCCTCGCGGCGGCCGGCGCCGCCTTCGCGCTCGTCGCCCTGTCCGCGTGCGAGAAGCCGACGCCGATGACGACGGTCACCGTCGGCTCGGACAGCGTCTACGCCGAGGCGGCCTGCTACAACGACGGCAAGAAGCTGACCGAGGAATCCTTCGCCACGTGCGTCGAGGACGCCAAGGAGGCCCCCTCCATCTCCATCGACCGCAACGACAGCATCAAGGTCGGTGTGGAGCCGGACGTCGCGGAGCGCGGCTGGCAGATCTGGCTGGAGGGCCAGCCGTTCGACGCGTTCGCCGACTCCACCTACCAGTCGGTCGACGCCTCGATCATCGTGCAGGCCCTGCAGCGCGGCGGTCAGGAGGTGGACAGCGTCAACATGTCGATCGTCGAGACGCCGCTCCCGGACGCCGGTGAGCAGCAGGCGCAGCCCGGCTACTACGGCGTCTGGAACTTCGAGCTCGAACTGAGCGAGTAGCACGTCCCGGTTCCGGCGAGCGTGAACGTGCGCGTCCTGGTCGTCACCGCCGTCCCGCCCGAGCGGGACGCGGTGACCCGTGCCGCGCCGTGCGCACCGCAGCCGGTCGAGCTGCCGGGCACGGCGGAGCTGCACCGCGTCGTGTGGACGGTGCCGGGGCCGCCGGGCGCGGAGGTCGAGCTGGACGCGCTGGCGGCGGGGGTCGGTCCGGCCGCCGCCGCGGCGGGGACGGCCACGGCGCTGACGGCCGCCGTGCTGGCGGGCGCGCCGTACGGGCTGGTCGTCTCGGCGGGCATCGGCGGCGGCTTCGGGCTGGCGCCGGGCCGCGCCGTGGTGGCGTCGCGGATCGTCGCGGCGGACCTGGGCGCGGAGACGGCCGAGGGGTTCCTGCCCGTGACGGAGCTGGGTTTCGGCACCTCCGTCCACCTGCCGCCGGCCGGGGCGGCGGGCGAGCTGGCCGGGGCCGTGGACGGCGTCCTCGGGCCCGTGCTGACCCTCTCCACCGTCACCGGCACCGCGCAGGGCGCCGCCGAGCTGGTCCGGCGGTACCCGGACGCGGCGGCCGAGGCGATGGAGGGCTTCGGTGTGGCGGAGGCCGCCGCCGGGTACGGCGTCCCGGTGCTGGAGGTGCGGACCGTCTCCAACGCCGTGGGCCCCCGGGACCGGGCGGCGTGGCGCGTCCCGGAGGCCCTGTCGGCGCTGACCGGGGTGTTCCGTGCCGCCGCACCACTGCTGGGGACGTGGACGACGTCCGGGATGCCGAGGGGATCGCATGGCTGACACGCAGGGCTTCGCGGAGGGCCACGCGGAGGGCCGCGGGGAGGGCCACGGGGAGCCGCTGGCGGTGGCGTACTCGCCCTGCCCCAACGACACGTTCGTCTTCCACGCCTGGGCCCACGGGCTCGTACCGGGCGCGCCCCCGATCGACGTGACGTTCGCGGACATCGACGTCACCAACGGGCTGGCCGAGCGGGGGGCCGCGTGCCCCTTCGACATGCTGAAGATCTCCTACGGGCAACTGCCGTACGTGCTGGATGAGTTCGCGTTGCTGCCGTGCGGCGGGGCGCTGGGGACGGGCTGCGGCCCGCTGGTGCTGACCCGCGAGCCGGGCCGGGCGCTCACCGGGGGCACCGTCGCCGTGCCGAGCGAACGCTCCACCGCCTACCTGCTGTTCCGGCTGTGGGCGGCGGCCGAGGTGCCCGGCGGCATCGGGAAGATCGTGGTGCTTCCGTTCCACGAGATCATGCCCGCCGTGCGGGACGGCTCGGTCGACGCGGGTCTCGTCATCCACGAGGCGCGCTTCACCTACGGGCGGTACGGGCTGCACAAGCTGGCCGACATGGGCGAGCACTGGGAGAGCACGACGCGGCTGCCCATCCCCCTCGGCGCGATCGTCGCGCGCCGCTCGCTGGGCCCGGAGCGGCTGACCGCCCTCGCCGACGCCGCCCGTGCCTCGGTGCACAGGGCCTGGGACGACCCGGCGGCGTCGCGGGCGTATGTGCGGGAGCACGCGCAGGAGATGGACGACGCGGTGGTGGACCAGCACATCGGCCTGTACGTCAACGAGTTCACCGCCGGCCTGGGCGAGGCCGGGTACGCCGCCGTGCGCGGCCTGCTGACGCGCGCCGCCGCCGAGGGCCTGGTGCCGCCCCTGGCGCCGGACGCCCTGCGCCCGTGACGCGGCGCGCCTAGCGGGCCCGGCCGGGAGCCCGGGAGGGAGGGCGCGCGGAAGCGCGAACGGGGCACGCCGCAACGACGTGCCCCGGGAAACCGTCGCGCGGTCAGACGTCGAGCTGGTCGGCCACCGCGCGCAGCATTCCGGCGATCTTCGCCCCGTGCTGCTTGTCCGGGTAGCGCCCCCGCTCCAACTGCTGCGAGACGCCGTCCAGCAGCGTCGTCAGGTCCTGCACGATGGACGCCAGTTCGTCCGGCTTGCGGCGCTGCGCCGCCGCGACGGACGGCGCCGGGTCGAGCAGGGTGAGGGACAGCGCCTGGTCACCCCGCTGTCCGGCCACGACGCCGAACTCCACCCGCTGGCCCGGCTTCAGGGCACTGACGCCGCTCGGGAGCACGGAGGAGTGCACGAAGACGTCGCCGCCGTCGTCACGGGAGAGGAAGCCGAAGCCCTTCTCGCTGTTGAACCACTTGACCTTGCCGGTAGGCACGTCTGTCCTGTCCTCGCACTCGTGTGGCATCCGGATAACAGTCCGGCGGGCCGCTCTCGACCCGCCGTACCCAAGATTAATCTCCCCCTGCCCGGTGACAAGAGGCCACCGGAGAGTCAGCGACGGTCAGGACCGTGCACAGGTGCACCGGTCTTACCCTGGACGGGTGACCACTACACCTTCCGCTTCCTCCCCCGCGCCGGACGACGGGCGCCGGCCCGGGGACGTGCTGATCCGTGTCGGGATGGTCGTCTTCACGCTCGGGGCGCTGGCGACCGTCATCACGTTCCTCCCGCTGTTCCTCGGCACCGAGCCCTTCCCGACGGCGGCGTACGTGCTGTCCATGCTCATGGGGGTCGGGTTCGCGCTCGCCGGAGCCGGCTTCCTGCGCGGGGTGGCGGCGCAGCGGCGGGCCGCGCGCCGCCACGGTCAGGCGACGCCCGAGGGCTCGCCCGGGTAACCGTCCTCCGCGTGGTGGGCGGCCAGCCAGGCCGGGAACGCCTCCAGGCCGGGCAGGACGGCGTCCGCCCCGGCCGCCCGCAGCTCCTCGGCGGAGCAGGGCCCGGTCGTGACGGTGACCGACACCGCTCCGGCCGTCCGCGCTCCGCGCACGTCGCCGACGTGGTCGCCGACGTAGACGTGCGCGCCGTGCTCACGCAGCGCCGCCGCCTTGGCCTCCGCCCACAGCCCGCCGGCCAGCGCGTCGGGCAGCAGCCCGAGGTGGTCCAGGTGCAGCTTGGCGTGCGGCTCGTTCTTGGCCGTGACGACGAGGGTCCGGCCACCCGCCGCCCGGACGGCGGCCAGCGCGGCGTGGGAGCCGGGCAGCGCGCGGGAGGCCGCGATCGCGTGGTCCGCGTACAGCTCGCGGTAGCGCACCGCCGCCGCCGGGACGTCTCCGGCCGGGAACCAGTACGCCAGCTCCGTCTCCAGTGGGGGCCCGAGCCGGCTCACGGCGAGGGCGCTGTCGATGGGGGTGCCCGTCTCGGCGGCCAGCAGGTCGTAGACCGCCTTGATGCCGGGTCGGGTGTCGATGAGGGTCATGTCCAGGTCGAAGCCGACGGTGACGGCCTCCGGGGTCAGCTCGGGCATGCCGTCCATTGTGCGGGCCGCCCCCGTCACCCGTACGGGCCACCCGGAAGCCGGTGGACCGCACGCCCGGTCTCAGCCCCGGACGCGGCGGGCGCGCCAGAGGAGGAACACCGCGGAGGCCAGGGCGGCGGCGCGCACGAACCACGGGTAGCTCTCCTGAAGCACGTCCCCGAGCGCGCCCTCGGGCACGGGCTCGCCCCAGCGGCCCGTCGTACGGCCCCACAGCCAGACGGCGCCGCCGCCCGCGACGAGCGCGGGCATGCCGAGGACCGCCCACTTGCGCTCGGCGAGCGGCAACCGGGGCGACCACCAGGCCACCAGCCACCCGGCGGCGAGCGCCAGGAGGGAGCCGAGGACGGTACCGGCCACGAGCGCCGCGACGGCCAGCAGCTCCACCGGGCCACCGACGCGCGCCACGCCCGTGCCCCCCACCGGGACGGGCACGCGGGCCAGCCGCCGCAGCCGGGCCCACCGGCCGGCCGGTGGCGCGGGCTCCTCCGCCCCGGCCGGCTCCGGCGGCGCTCCGGACGGCCCGCCCTCCCGCGCCGGTGGCTCCTTGCTCAGGGGCACCTGGCCGGGCAGCGCCTCGCCCGGCAGCGCCTGGCCGGGGACGAGCTTGGGGGCGTCGCCGTCGGCCGTGGGCGGCACCAGCATCTCGGGGATCTCGATGCCGCCGACGAAGCCGTCGACGTGGCCGCCCCCGGTCTTGGCGAAGGGGCCGCCGTCGCCGACCCACCACTGCGGGTCCGCCGCCTCGGGGGGCAGCTCGTCCATGCCCACGAGGTGCGGCGGTGTGGGGCCACTCGGGGCGGGCGGCTCCGGCCGGGGCGCACGGCGGCGGCGGGTACGGCCGGACGACGGCCGGTCGGCGGACTCGGCGGACTCCTCTGCGGGACGCGGCACCGGGACGCCGCCCCCGCCGCGCGCCGCCGCGACCACGTCCTCCGGTTTGCCGAAGCGGCCGAGGATGCGCCGGACCTCCGCCACGGACTCCACGCTGCCCTCGGCCCGCATGCGTTCGATACCCGCCCGCAACTCGCCGACCAGCCGCGCCCGTTCGGCCGCCGTCATCGTCGTTCTGTGCGCCACGTCGCCGACCCGGCTGAGGTAGTCGAAGACGAGCTTCTCACTCTCGATCCCCACGCCCCGACCGTACAGGGCCGGGCCCGGTACCGTGGGTGGGATGACCCGTGAGACCGCCGCGCCGCGCACGCTCGCCGACGAGCTGCGCGGCAGGCCCGACGACGCGCTGGCCGAGCTGCTGCGGGCCCGTCCGGACCTGCTCTCACCGGTCCCCGGCGACGTGACGCAGCTGGCCACCCGCGCCGCGACGCGGGCCTCCGTCGTCCGCTCGCTGGAGCGGCTGGACCGCTTCGCGCTCCAGACCGCGCAGGCGCTGGCCGTGGCGCCCGACCCCTGCGCGCGCGAGGAGCTGGCCGCCCTCCTGCCGGGCGGGGAGGAGGCGTTGCCGGACGCGCTGGCCGCCCTGCGGGTGCGGGCGCTGGTGTGGGGCCCGGACGCACAGCTGCGGCTGGTCCGCACCGCCCGCGAGGTGCTGGCGCCGTCGGGGGCGGCCCCGTCGCCGACCGGCCTGGGCCCGACGCTGGCGGAGGCGGCGGCCGGGATGTCGCCCGGCCGGCTCCAGGAGATCCTGGCGCACGCCGGGCTGCCGACGACCCACGACCCGGTCAGCGCGCTCGCCGCGCTGACCGCGCTGTTCACCGACCGGGACCGGCTGGCGGCCCTCCTGGAGCAGGCGCCCGCCGGGGCCCGCGAGGTCCTGGGCAAGCTCGTGTGGGGCCCGCCGCTGGGCACCCTCGGCGGCACGGCGGCCACCGACGGCGGCACCGCCGACGGCGCCGCCACGGCCCCCGTGCGCTGGCTGCTCGACCGGGGGCTGCTGCTGCCCGCCGGGCAGGGCGGCGGCCGGACGGTCGTCCTGCCGCGCGAGGTGGCCCTGCACCTGCGCGGCGGCCGGGCGCACCGCGAGCTGGAGCCCGTCCCCCCGAAGGTCGGGGTCGGCCGCTCGCACGAGGTGCGCACGGTGGACACCACGGCGGCGGGCCAGGCGTTCACCGCGCTGGCCACCGTCGAGGAGCTGCTGGCGGGCTGGGAGCGCCTCCCGCCGCCGGTGCTGCGGGCGGGCGGCCTGGGCGTGCGGGACCTGAAGCGGACCGCCGTGGCGCTGGACCTGCCCGAGCCGGCGGCCGCGTTCTGGGTGGAACTCGCCTACGCGGCGGGCCTGCTGGCCTCCGACGGGGAGGCCGACGAACGGTACGCGCCCACCCCCGTCGCCGACCGGTGGCGGGACCTGCCGCCGCAGGAGCGCTGGGCGCGGCTGGTGGCCGCCTGGCTTCCCGCCACCCGCGTCCCGGGGCTCGTCGGCAGCCGGGACGCGAAGGGGCGGGCGCTGGCCGCGCTCGGCCCCGGCCTGGACCGGTCCCTGGCCCCCGAGGTGCGCCGCCGGGTGCTGAAGCTGCTGGCGGAGCTGCCGGAGGGCGGCGCCCCGCTGCCGGACGACGTGCTGGCCCGGCTGCGCTGGGAACGCCCCTCGCGCGGCCCCGAGGAGCTGCGGGCGCGGCTGTGTGCGGCGGCGTTGCAGGAGGCGGAGCTGCTCGGGCTGACCGGCCGGGGGGCGCTCGCCGGGTACGCACGCGGGCTGCTCGCCGTCCGCACGGCCGACGCCGGGACCGCCGACGCCCGGACCGTCGACACCGGGACGGCCGACGCCCGGACGGCCGATACCCGCGCGGCCGACGCCTGGGCGGACGCTGCGGACGCCGCCGCCGCGCGGCTCGCCCCGCTGCTGCCCGAGCCGCTGGACCACGTCCTGCTCCAGGCCGACCTGACGGCCGTCGCCCCCGGCCCGCTGGAACGCCCGCTGGCGGACGCGCTGGCGGTGCTGGCCGACATCGAGTCCAAGGGCGGCGCGACCGTCTACCGCTTCACGCCCGCCTCGGTGCGGCGCGCCCTGGACGCCGGGCGTTCGGCCACCGACCTGCACGCCTTCCTCGCCGCCCACTCCCGCACCCCCGTGCCGCAGCCGCTGACCTACCTCGTCGACGACGTGGCCCGGCGGCACGGCAGGCTGCGGGTCGGCGCGGCCTCCGCCTATGTGCGCTGCGACGACGCCGCCCTGCTGGCGGAGATCATGGCCGACCGGCGCTCGGCCGCCCTCGGCCTGCGGCTGCTCGCGCCGACGGTCCTGGCCGCCACGGCCGAGCCGGGCAGACTGCTGGAGACGCTGCGGGAGATGGGGCACGCCCCGGCCGCCGAGTCGGCCGACGGGGACGTGCTGATCGCCCGCGCCGGCGCTCACCGCACGCCCCCGCGCACGGCGCCCGAGCCGGTGCCCGAGGGACCGCCGCCGCCGAGCCCGACCCTCCTGGCGGCGGCCGTGCGGGCCGTCCGGGCGGGTGACCTGGCCGCCACCGCGCCCCACCGGGCGCCGGGCGGCACCTCGCCCACGGGCGAGCCGCCGCGCACGACGTCGGCCGACACCCTCGCCACGATGCAGTCGGCGGTGCTGACGGGGACGGCGGTGTGGATCGGCTACGTCAACGCGGACGGCGCGGCCAGCCAGCGCGTCATCGCGCCCGTCCGGGTCGAGGGCGGCTTCGTGACCGCCTACGACCACACGGCCGACGAGGTCCGCACCTTCGCCCTCCACCGGGTGACGGGCGTCGCCGAGCTGGCCGACGACTGATCCCCCGGTCGGACGCCGGATCTCAGGCCCCGGCCTCCGTCAGCAGGGCGTAGCCGGTCAGGCCGAGGGAGCTGCGACGGCTCCAGCTGCGGGCCGCGAGGACGGCGACGGCCGTCCGGGTCGCCCGGTCGAAGCCGAGGAACGCCTCGTGGCCCGACGTCGCACCAGGGTGGTAGAAGACGTCGCCGTCCCGGAACCAGGTCAGGGTGTGGGTCTGCCGGGGCCGCAGACCCCGCCGCAGGACCGGCCGGGTCACCTCCCGCAGCGCGGCGGTGAGCGGCGTCCGCTCCGGCGCGAGGTGCGCCTCCAGGAAGGTCAACAGGTCGTGCGGAGTGGCGCGGACGGCCCCCGCCGGGGCGAAGCCGCGCATGACCAGCGGCGGCACGGGCGTCGTGCCGTCCCGGCGGTGGCCCACGGCGTCCCGGCCGGGCGTCCCCGGGTGCAGGCCCGTGTTGCCGAGCCCGAGCGGCCCGAGGACGTGGTCGGTGAGCAGGTCGGCGTAGGAGGTGGCCGTCGTGCGGGCCAGGGCCTGCCCGAGCAGGGAGACGCCGAAGTTCGAGTACCACCAGCGGCTCCCCGGCCGGTGCCGGACGCGGGCGCGCGCGAAGGCGTCCAGCAGGTGCCCGGTGTCGTACTCGGCGTAGGGGTTGGTGCGCCAGGCGGGGACGGCGCGGCGCAGGAACTCCGCGTCGTGCGGCAGCCGGGGCAGCCCCGAGGTGTGGGTCGCCAGGTGGGTGAGGGTGATGGCGTCCCGGTGCGGGTCCGGCCGGCTGGGTGGCAGGTGCGCCACGACGGGGTCGTGGGCACCGACACGGCCCGCGTGCGCCAGCGCCGCCATGAGCAGCACCGTGTACGTCTTGGACGCCGACCCGATCTCGTACCGCAGCCGCTCCCGGTCGGCGTGCCGGGCGGGGCCGTGGCCCCCGCTGTGCACGAAGCGCTCCCCGTCGCGGCTGACGGCGACGACGACGTCGGGCCCGTCCAGCGTCCGCACCGCCGCCCGCACCCGCTCCTCCCAGCCCGCCGCGTCGGCCCGGCGCGGCGCCCCGACGGCCGGGGCCGGCCCGGCCATCACGCCGGGCCCGCCGGGAGCGCCGCCAGGGAGCGGGAGGTGGCCATGACGGAGGCGAACGCGGCGACGAGGGTGGGGTGGTGGAGGAGGTCGAACAGCTCGGCCGGGTCGGCGGCCTCCGGCATCCCACCCTCGATCGGCATAGCCCCGCTCCCGTCCTGGGCGGCCGCGTAGCGCCGCCAGACGTCCTCCTCCAGCGCCGGCTGCGGCAGACAGGCGTCGACGACGAGGAGTTCACCGAGCAGGTCCCAGTGCCCGCGCTCGGCCCAGTCCTCCAGCCAGGTGGGCAGCCACAGGCCGAGGTAGTCGGCGAGGTCGGACGGCAGCGCCTCGGGACGGGAGCCCCAGCGCGTGAGGTGGAAGACGGTGTGGGTCACGTCGTAGCCGATGTGGTAGCCCAGTGTCCACGGCTCCGGCCGCTGCCCCAGCCAGGTGCGGCGCGTCGCCTCGGCGATGGCCAGCGAGGGGCTCAGTCCGGCGCGTTCCTCGGTGACGGAGAAGCCGAGCCGGCGCACCGGCAGCATCTCCAGCGCGGCCCAGCTCCGCAGGGCACGGCCGTGGGCGATGCCGCGCTCCAGCCCCGGGTGGCGGCGGCCGTCCCCCCGGAACGGCGCGTACACCTCCAGCGGCATCGGGCTGAGCGGCTCGTCCCGCTGGACGCGGTCCAGGACGGCGCCGCCCTCCAGCACCTCCTCCCAGGCGAAGTCGAGGAGTTCGCGGGCCAGCCGGGCCTGCCGGCTGCCGGCGACCCCCTCGCGGAAGAGGGCCGTGCCGATGACGGCCAGCTCGCCGACGGGCTTGAGGCGGCCCAGGTCCGGCACCTCGCCGGGCTCCAGGCTGAGCCGGAAGTGCCGCCGGTGGTCGGACAGCCACTCCAGGGCCCGGACACCGACGTCGTGCAGGAGCTGGGGGCGGGTCGTCACGGTCGGCCTCCGGCGGACGGGCTGAGGACGGCGGGATCGGAAGCGGCGGGGGCTGCGGGGTCGGGCGTGGCGGGGGCTGCGGGGGTGCGGCCGGGGGCGAGGGTGAGGGCGGCGGCGAACACGGCGACCAGCGTGGGGTGGTAGCAGGCGCGGAAGGCGGCCTCGTCGGTGGCCCTCGGCGCCGGGCCGCGTGGCGCGACCACCCCGTCCGGGCCCTGCGCCGCCGCGTAGGCGGCCCACTCGGCCTCGGCGGGCGGCGGCTGCGGCAGGCAGGCGCGGACGGCGAGCAGCTCACCCGCCAGATCCCACGCCTCCTCCTCCAGGCAGGCCACCGTCCACGCCGGGAGCCAGGCCGCGAGGTGGCCGCGCACGTCGGCGGGCAGCAGCTCGGGGGCCGCGCCCCACCGGGTGACGTGGAAGACGTGGTGGGTGGCCGCGTACCCCGACCGGCTCTCGAACGCCCACGGCTCCGGCAGCCCGCCGAGCCAGGTGGCCGCCGCCACCGCCGCCGGGTCGGCGTGCGGGTCGAGGCCCAGTCGGCGCTCGGCGCCCAGCACGGCCAGCGTGCGCGTCGGCTCCCGCTCGGTGGAGCGCCACGACCGGGTCGCGGCGGCCGACCGCGCGAGCGCCTCGAAACCCGCGTGCCGACGGCCCGTCCCCGCGAACGCCGCGTACATCTCCAGGGGATAGGTGGCGTGCGGCTCGGCCCGGGCGAGGGCGAGGAACAGCTCCCCGCGCCCGGCCACCTCCCACGCCGCCTCCAGCAACTCCCCGGCCAGCGCGTGCTCCTGACCGCCGAGAGCGGTGCGGCCCAGGACGGCGGCCATCAGCTCCGCCAGCTCACCCAGCGGCTTGACGGTGACGTCCGGCTCGGCCCGCTCGGCCGCGTCCGGCGGCGGACGGAACCGCTCCCGGTGCGCGGACAGCCAGCCCAGCGCCCGGCGCAGCACGCCCGCCTGGACGCTGTCCTCGGTCGGGGCGCTCGGGGTCTCGCTCGGGGCGTCCGTGGGCCCGTCGGCGGCACTCATGCCGGGGCCCTGCGGACCGGCGCCGTCACCCGCATGAGCTGGGCGGCCCGCACGTGCAGGGCGACGCGGGCGTCGTCGGCGGCCCCCATGTGGTGGACGAAGTCCAGCCCGGCGTCCAGGCCCAGCGTCGTCGGCACCCCCGGGACGAGGGCGAGCCAGCGACCGAGCCCCGCCGCCTGGAGCCAGTCGCGGCGGCGGACGGCCCGCACGAAGCCGCGCCCGAGGTCCACCGGACGCTTGGCGGCCCCCGTGGCCAGCGCCGACTCCACGCCGGGGACGGCCAGCGGGGCGAGCTGGGCCATGCGGTGGGCGAGGCGCGGCCACGGCTCCCCCGCCACCCAGTCGGCGTCCGGCTGCGTCTCCCGGACGCCGCGCCCGGTCAGCGTCCGCAGCGCCTCGGCGAGCCCCCAGTGGCTCCACGCGGACGCCGCCGTCGCCTCGGGCGGGGGCGGGTAGGCGTCGCGTGCGGTCTCGGCGAGCGCGACGTCGGCCGGCGCGGCCGCGGCCCCGTACAGCAGGGCGGGGGCCAGCGCGTCCGCACCGAGCACCCGGACGCACGCGACGAGCAGCGGGTCGTTCGCGGACAGCGCGACCGACCCGGCGAGATCGGGGACGGACAGGTGATCGCCTCCGCCCGCGAGGGCGGAGGCAATCACCGAAGCGGTGTTCTGCACCGCGTCCGGCAGTCCGGACGCGGGCGACGGTGCTTCAGCCACGAGCGGTCAGCTCATCCCTTCTTCGGCCGCGGGGCGGGCGGAGAAAGGAGGACCGCACCGGCGAGCAGCAGCAGCCCGGCGCACTCACTGGTGTCGCGGAACGTACCGTCGGCCTCGGTCGCGTTCAGGGCCGCGTCCACGTCCTGTGCGAGCGCTTCCCTGGTGGCCTGGTCGGTCAGCGGTTCGTTGAGCGGCAGCATTGGATCATCCCCTTCGGGTTCGTCCCATTTGTACCTCTCGTCTATTGAGACCTCTGCCGCATCCACCCGCAACAGCACCCCCGCCCGGACGGCCCACCGCCCGGCCCGTTCGCGCATGAGGGGATCAGCGCTGTGGCGGGACACCGTGCCGGGCGGCCCGCAGACACTCCACGAGGTGGTCCACGTTGGTCCACGGGTTGTCGGACCACCCGCCGGAGCCGCGCCGCCTCAGCTCCTCCGCCCGCGTGCGAGCCTGCGGGTACCCGGCCCGCAGCGCCTCGTACTCCAGGTGCTTGCGCGACGTGACGTAGCCGCACCCACCGCTGTGCTCCAGCGCCTGCTGCATCTGCGCCGACGTGTGATAGGCCGTCACCGGTGCACTGTGCAGCAGCAGCCACAGCTCGAAGCACGGGTTGCTGTAGGCGATGGCGACGCCGTTCCGGTCGGCCAGCCTGCGCGCGGCCTCCAGCGAGGACTGGGCCACGGGGGCCTCCACGTCCACGACGCACCAGACCTCGTCGTAGGGGGTGTACCGGTCCGCTGCGGACCTCGGGGCCCGTTCCTGGTGCGCGATCGCCGCCTTCACCAAGGACTTCGGCTCACCGTGCTCGCCGCCGATGCAGATCGAGACGGGCAGGGCCCGCAACTCGCTGCGCAGCCCTTTGAAGTACTGGTTCTCGGTGCACTCGCCCTCGCAGTAGATGAGGAACCTACGCTGCTCCGGGCGCACGCCCTTCTTCCGCTTCAGCGGCTTGCCCCGCCCCACCCGCACTCCCACCTCGGCAGGCCGCGGCCAGGGACCGCAGCAGATCGTCGTCCAAATACGGCACGGCCCCGTAACGCCCCGCCAGGTAGCGCTTCTCCAGGTTCTCGCCACCCTGGTCACGCACGCGGAACTCGGTCATCGGGAAGAGCCGGGTGGCCAGCGAATCCGGGTCCTTCTCCGTGAACCACACCTGGTCGCGGTAGAGCTCGGTGCGCGCGTTGCGGCCGAGAAGGCCCGCCTCGTGGGTGCTGAACACGAGCTGCGCCCCGGTGCGGTTCGTCTCCGGCGACTGGAACATGCCGACGAGCGCGTCCACGAGATACGGGTGGAGGCGCGCGTCCAGTTCGTCCACGCACAGCACCGCGCCGCTGGCCAACGTGGTGATCACCGGCCCGACCAGCCCGATCCACGTCCGCGTGCCGCTGGACTCCTCCCCCAGACCCAGGCGATACGTCCCGCCCGTCGCCCGGTGCTCGACCAGCACGTCCTGCCGGGCCTGAGCCACCCTCACCTTGTCCCCCAGCGCCTCGCGCACCGCACGGGTCAGCCGCTCGTGCGCCGCACGTGACTCCTCGTCCGGCTCTTCGACCCGCAGGCCGGACACGCCCAGGTCGGCGTAGGTGAGCAGGGTGAGCACGGACCCACCGTCCTCCCGGGACGAGCCGTCCAGACACAGCCGCACCGTGTGATCGAGCCGGGAGGCGAAGTCCTCGTCCGTGGCCATGCGCATGCCCGACTGGAACCAGCGGTAGACCCGGCCCAGCTGTGGATGGCCCTGAGCGGCGGCGACGGACAGATAGAGGCTGTTGGGCCGTAGCAGCTCCGAGATGACCTTCCGGTGGCCCGTGAGCCACCGGCCGAAGGCAACGGGCTCACCCCGTTTCCGTTCGTACAGCCGACGCGCCCTCGCCTCCGGGTAGTAGTACAGCCATTCCTCCCGGACCTCGACGTCGTCCACGGAGAAGCCGTACTCGTGCCGCACCCCGTCGAGGGCGAAGTCCATCACGAAGGTGCTGGGGAACGAGGAGGGCCGCTCCCGCAGGGCGAAGGGCCGTCTCGGCACGCCGCCGCTGGGGTCCCACCGCCGGAACGAGGAGAGGATCGCCGCCCTCATCCAGCCCATGGCGTCGATCACGTTCGACTTGCCGGAGGCATTGGTTCCGTAGATCGCCGCGACGGGGACGGCCCGGTGCCCACCGCCCGCGATCTCACCCTCCGCCCTGCTCTCATGCCGGTCGGTCGCGACGAGTGAGAGCTCCTGCTCATCGCGCAAGGAGGCGTGGTTCGTCACCTGGAAGCGAAGCAGCACGACGGCTCCAAGCATCGGACGGTGTCGTTTGGTGGGCGGTATCGTCAAAGTTTGACGATACCGCCCACCAAACGACACTGCCTAGGCCACAGACTCCAACGAGTGACGCCCTCCTCCGTGGGCAAGGGCACACCCTGCGGGAGGGCGGACTCGGGCGCGCTGTGCGAGAGACTGGAAAGTCGACCGATCCCACGCGTGAGGACCGAACGGTGAACAGTGGCCCCCTGATCGTCCAGAGCGACAAGACGCTCCTGCTCGAGGTCGACCACGAGCAGGCCGACGCCTGCCGCCGCGCCATCGCCCCCTTCGCGGAGCTGGAGCGCGCCCCCGAGCACATCCACACCTACCGGCTGACCCCGCTGGGGCTGTGGAACGCGCGGGCGGCGGGGCACGACGCCGAGCAGGTCGTCGACGCCCTCGTCACCCACTCGCGCTACCCCGTTCCCCACGCGCTGCTCGTCGACATCGCCGACACCATGGACCGCTACGGGCGGCTGAGCCTGTCCAAGCACCCGGCGCACGGCCTCGTCCTCCAGACCACCGACCGGCCGGTGCTGGAGGAGGTGCTGCGCTCCAAGCGGATCAAGCCCCTGGTCGGCGAACGCATCGACGCCGACACCGTCGCCGTGCACCCCTCCGAGCGCGGCCAGATCAAGCAGGCCCTGCTCAAGCTCGGCTGGCCCGCCGAGGACCTCGCCGGCTACATCGACGGCGAGGCCCACCCCATCGCGCTCAAGGAGGACGACTGGGCGCTGCGCCCCTACCAGAAGCAGGCGGTCGAGGGCTTCTGGCACGGCGGCTCCGGCGTCGTCGTGCTGCCCTGCGGCGCGGGCAAGACGCTCGTCGGCGCCGGGGCCATGGCCGAGGCCAGGGCGACGACGCTCATCCTCGTCACCAACACCGTCTCGGCCCGCCAGTGGAAGCACGAGCTGGTGCGCCGCACGTCGCTGACCGAGGACGAGATCGGCGAGTACAGCGGCACGAAGAAGGAGATCCGGCCGGTCACCATCGCCACCTACCAGGTGCTGACGACCAAGCGGAAGGGCGTCTACCCGCACCTGGAGCTGTTCGACTCCCGCGACTGGGGGCTCATCGTCTACGACGAGGTGCACCTGCTCCCCGCGCCCGTCTTCAAGTTCACCGCCGACCTCCAGGCCCGCCGCCGCCTCGGCCTGACCGCGACCCTCGTGCGCGAGGACGGCCGCGAGTCCGACGTCTTCTCCCTCATCGGCCCCAAGCGCTTCGACGCGCCCTGGAAGGAGATCGAGGCGCAGGGCTACATCGCCCCCGCCGACTGCGTCGAGGTCCGCGTCAGCCTCACCGACTCCGAACGGCTCGCCTACGCCACCGCCGAGACCGACGAGAAGTACCGCTTCTGCGCCACGACGCCGTCCAAGCTCCGCGTCACCGAGGCCCTGGTCCGCCGCCACCGGGGCGACCAGACCCTCGTCATCGGCCAGTACATCGACCAGCTCGACGAGCTCGGCGAACGCCTCGGCGCCCCCGTCATCAAGGGCGAGACCAGCAACGCGCAGCGCGAGAAGCTCTTCGACGCCTTCCGCGCCGGGGAACTGTCCGTCCTCGTCGTCTCCAAGGTCGCCAACTTCTCCATCGACCTGCCCGAGGCGACCGTCGCCATCCAGGTCTCCGGGACGTTCGGCTCCCGCCAGGAGGAGGCCCAGCGCCTCGGCCGCGTCCTGCGCCCTAAGGCCGACGGCCACGAGGCGCGCTTCTACTCCGTCGTCGCCCGCGACACGGTCGACCAGGACTTCGCCGCCCACCGCCAGCGCTTCCTCGCCGAGCAGGGCTACGCCTACCGCATCATCGACGCCACCGACCTCCCCGAGCCGGACGCCACCGAAGGCGCGTGACGCCGCGCCACCCGCTCAGGTGTCGAGCGTCGCACCCAGGTAGAGCAACATGCCGAAGAGTACGAGGAAGAACAGGGCCGCGAGGACGGCCATGATGCTCCCGGCGATGGCGAGACCGCGCCCGCCGCGCTGATCCGGCACGACCCACCCGAGGAGGACGAACAACAGGCTCGGCGCGCAGAGGAACAGGAACGGATGGGTACCCAACGAGGACCCCAGGGCCAGCAGCGGCACGTCCACCACCGCCCCGAGCACGGAGGCGGTCACCCGGGCCCGCCGCCCTGACCGGACCGGCACGGTCGACGGCGCAGCCCTCCGGTCGTCGCCGGTACCCGCTGCGGACGCTGACGAGAATGCACTCATACGCCCATCCCACCGAACACCGGCTTCCCCGGACATCCGTGCTGATACTCAGGAGCTCCCGCGCCCGGGCTCAGAGGTGAAGCCGACGAACGCGGCCCACGCCTGCGGCCTCAACGACAGCACCGGGCCGGACCGACGCTTGGAGTCCCGCACGTGCACGGCGCCGGGACACTCCGCAACCTCGACGCACTCACCGCCAGCGCTTCCGCTATAGCTGGACGTGTGCCAGGCCATGGCGACCTCTACGCACTCACCGCCCTCACCACTGCTGTAGCTGGACTTGAACCAATCGAGTCGCGCATCGGCCCGCCCAGGCTGTCCGCCCATCAGTGTTCTCCCAGCAACTGTGCGATGAAGGTCATCGACTCACGTGGTGTGAGTGCCTGTGCTCGGATGATGCCATAGCGCGCCACAATGCCCTGGACTTCCGCTCGGTCAGTAACGAGCGTGCTCCTGGCCTGGGCTTCGAGATACGCGACCTGGTCACCGTCGGGCCGGTGGATGACGGTGAACGGTCCATCCAGTCCTGCGTGGTCCTCCACGTCGAGCGGCATGACCTGGACCTCCACAGTGCGGCGCTGAGCCACCCGGAGGAGGTGCTCCAACTGCCGACGCCACACAGTGCGGCCACCCAACGGGCGGCGGATCACTGCCTCGTCGACAACGAATCCGAAAAGAGGCTGAGGCTTGCCGGCGAAGACCTCCTGTCGTTCGATGCGCGCCGACGCTCGCTGCTCGACCACGTCATCGGCTAGCGGAGGGCGCATCATACCGATGACCGCCAATGCGTACTCGTCGGTCTGCAAGAGCCCCGGTACCGCCTGCGTGGCATACACGTGGATCTCGGTGGCGTTCGCCTCCAACTTCGCGGCATCACGGAAGAACGGTGGGTATTTAGCCCTCTTGACCTCCTCCTTCATCTCCAGCAGTACGCCGCCCGCGTCCAGGACATCGTCGGCCTTGTCGATGAACGTCGGCGGTGGAATGCGCCGACCCTGCTCGTAGGACGCGATGGTCGACACCGAGTACCCGGTCGCGGCGCCGAGTTCCGAACGCTCCATGCGGGCTCTCAGTCGCAATCGCTTGAGTTGGCGTCCGAAGACGGACAGGATGCCTGCACTCGGCTCGTGGTCAGCCTGGGTTCCGTCTTCGGTCGGCTCTTCGCTCATCCACGCCACCTCCACTGCCGCCAACGCGGCCCCGCGCGGCAGGTCACTCCGCACGGCTCGTACAGATGCCAGGCGCCCGCGTACCAGCACCGCCGGTACCCGCGTGCGGACATCACGTTACGCACCTATGGTCGATTGCTCTCAAGAAATCGTAAAATCCCCTGATGAGAGGGCTTCTCATTGGCGCTGCCCGCACAGGAATGACGTGACACACCTACGCGGGTCGCCGCTGGCGTACCACCGCATGTCGTAGGCACTTCACCTCTCGCCACGGAACGTTGCCAGGGGAGAACCTGCGGTGTATGGACCACATGAACGCCCACACGCACCGGGCGGTTGAGACCACTGCCGGGACGCCCGCCGTGCGGCGTTTCGGGATGCAGTTCACCTCCACGCCACGCGGGGCAAGGCTCGCACGGCGGCTGGTGTCACACCGACTGGACGAGTGGGGGCACCCCTACACGTCATCGGTCAACGAGACCGTGACGCTGATCGCGGCGGAGCTCGTGAACAACGCCGTGCGCCACGGGCACGTGCCGGGACGGGACTTCCGGCTTCAGCTCACCGATCACGCCGGCGTCGTTCGCGTCGAGGTGAGCGACGTGCGGGACGAGCGGCTGCCGGAGCTGTCCGGTCGGCAGCCGCCCGACAATACCGAGGGCGGTCGGGGCCTGTACCTCGTCGCTCAACTCGCCTCGGCCTGGGGCACCCGCCCCCGCGCCGCCGCACCGGGCAAGACGGTCTGGGCCGAACTCTCCACACCCCCGGCGTAGGCACTCTGCCCCCGTGCCACCTCACATGCGCAGCAACACGTAGGTCGGATACGGCAGGACGGCCCCGCCCCCCATGCACCGCTCAGAGGTCCCGACGTAGCGGAACCCGGCCTTCGTCAAGACACGGCCGGAGGCAGGGTTGGCGGGGTGGTGCTCGGCTTCCAGTCGGTCAAAGCGGACCACGGTGAAGGCGAAGGTCGCAGCCCGCTCCGTCGCCTCGGTGGCGTAGCCGTGACCCCATGCCGCCTCGCAGAGAATGTACCTGAGCGTGCCCGTGTGGCAGGAGCGTCGACTGAGGGCGATCTTGCCGACCAAGACGTCGTCAGCGACGATGCCCCAACTCCACCGCGTGCGGGGGCTCTCGTCTGTCTCGGCGAGCGCTGAGCGAATCTTCTGCTGCGCCTGACTGTAGGTGAGTGCACTTCCGGTGGTGAATCGGATGGAGGCGCCGCTGTAGACATGCTGAAGGGCAGCGGCATCTTCGGGAACAAAAGGTCGCAGAATCACCACGAGTCGGCCAGTTCACCAGCAGTGGGGCGATCGGCGGGGTCGGGAGCCAGGCACGCGGTGATGGCTTCCTCGAATGCGGGAAAGGACCAGGGGCGGAGATCGCTCAACAGCGAGGTCGTGCCCTTGGAGATCGCACGTAGCTTTTCCAGCCGCTCGGTGACGTCGTCGTAGGCGACAGGGCGGTGGCCGGTCCAGCACCAGAACAGGGAGGCGCCCAGGCTCCAGATGTCGGCACTCGGCTGCGCTTGAATGTGCGTGTCCGCAGAGGTGTCGAGGATGGCCGCAGCGATCTCGGGAGCGGTGGTGTGGGTGAGCGCCCCACGGTAGGGCAGGCGCCGATGAGTACCGGGACCGCAGGCCGAGGCGTAGTCGATGACCGCCACGCGTCCGTGCTCGGTGACGAGCGTGTTGGTGGGCTGAACGTCGGCGTGGGCCCAACCGGCGGCGTGCAAGGGCGCCATTTGGGCGGCCCACGTGCGGAGCGCTGCGAGAAGCCAGGACCGGACCAAGGGGGAGTCTCCATCAGCGCCTCGCGCACCGGCGAAAGCCGGCCACAGGGGCGCCCCGTCGACCCAGCGCACCGCCAGCCACCGGCCGTCCCGCCACCCTCCCGCGTCGATGCGGTAGCCGGGAGGTAGCACTCCGGCCGTGGTGAGTCGGACCAAGTGGTCGTCCTCCTGGCGGATCTCTGCGGCCCGTTTCCGTGAGCCACCGCTATCGGGGTTGTTCGCCTTCAACGCCGCAGCACCGCGCGGCCCATGGACGTGCCAGGCCCGTGTGCCGCGCCGGTCGCTCAAGAGCCGGGCGGTGACAGGCTCTCCGACCCGCTCAGCGAGGACAGTGACGGCTTCTTCGGGAGCGGAAAGCACTTCGCCCATCTCCGGATCTCACTCCACTGTTGAGGGATGTGCTCGAACAGATTCCGACCGTCGTCCTGAGCACCGGCGAGTGCGTCGGCGAGTCTCGGAGTCGCGTCAAGAAACCCAGGATCACGCTGACGGACGGCAGCCCTTACGGCGAGGAACGAGACGGGTGCGACCGAGATTGGCTGCCCGGACCTGGAGGCTTCCTCCGCACCCTCGTGAAACTTGCCGAACATCACACCGACCGGTCCATAGATGTTCTTGAGTACCCAGTGTGGCCAGGTCAGCACGTCGTGGTGCCGGACGGTCGGCTCCGCGCCCATGACGACCACGTTCTCGCACCGGAGGAAGCCGTGCGCCCGGCTCAGCAAGGGACGGAGCCATTCAGCCGCCTGAGCGCCCGCGTGGAAGAGCTCCGCCTCCACCGCATCGGTCTCGCCCACGGCCCGGTAGACCGTCCAGTTCGTCAGGCCCCGGCGCAGGGACGGCTCCAGGTAAGGGCAGTGAGCGCTCATCTCCCGCAGGTACGCACCGACGTCCACAGTGGTCGGAGTAGCGGTACTGGCTTCGACGAGTCGCAGCGCCCCGGCGGTGGCCCGGGGCGCTGCGACAGCGGGGGTGGTCACTGGTCGTCGACCTGCGGGGCGGCGTCGTCGTCGCCGCCTCCGCCGATAGGGGAGCAGTCCCACTCGGCGACCACGGTGCCGCTCTGCCGGTAGCTGGCCTCGGCATCGTGGTTCACGACGCCCTGAGCGTCGGTGAACCAGATCTGCGGCAGCGGGCCGTACATCTCCTCGTAGGAAGTCACCCACCCGATCGGTCCGTGGCCGTTGTTCGCGACGTGGCGGATCGGCTGTCCAGCAGTCTCCTGGCACAGGGCCACGTACTGGGAGGTTGCCAACATCTTGTGCCACGCCGCGTCCACGGCAGGGGAGAACATCTCGGGCGCGCTCTGGCCATTCCTGAGGCGCTGCCCGGTGATGGACAGAAAGCGGCACAGCTCGGTCATCGCGGTGCTCATGGTGGTGTCCCTCTCGGTGCCGGTGGTACTGCGGCCCCGGACTGAGTGGGCCCGGGGTGGTGCCGGCGCCACAGACCCGGGTCTCAAGACTCGAGCGCTTGGCGGGACCACTGACGCTATGGAGACGTGGCGACGAGGCTCAACCATGTTGCGGATGATTGCGCCGCCATCACCCAAGTGACTCGAGTGCAGCCCGGATGAGCGAGCGAGCCGCATTGCCGTGAACGGCCATACCGGACAGGCGGGTGAAGGCACGGGCGTAGTCAGCGAGCTCCCGAGGCTGGCGGACATGAATGCCTGCGGTCAGCGTTTCGACGACGGTGTGCTGGTCGTCGTAGAGGTAGAACGCCTCCAGCGGCCACACCGTCCGCTGCGCCGCCTGCGGAATGATGCCGAGGGAGACGGAGGGCAGCGGCATCACAGTGAACAAGTGTTGAAGTTGGCCTGCCATCGTCTCGACGGTGCCGATACGCGAGTGGAGCACCCATTCCTCAAGGAGGACGACGAAGCGATGACCGCCTTGGTACAGGTATCGGCTCCGGGCCAGCCGAGCAGCAACAGCCTGAGTGACGTCGTCGGGGGTCCCCTGGAAGTCCGTGATGGCGTGCATCAGGGCTTCGGCATAGGGCGCGGTCTGGAAGAAGCCTGGAATGACGTTGGAGGTGTAGGCGCGGCAGAGGCGAGCGGCAGCGTTGCGTGTGAGGACTTCCTCCTGAACTCGACGCATTCCGTGGCGGTGCAGACGCCGCCATTCCATGTACATCGACTCCACCGCCCTTGCGACAGCGATGAGATCGTCGACCTGGTCGTCGGCGCCGCACGCCGTGCACCAGGCGCGGATGTCGGCGTCGGAGGGCACAGCCTTCGCGTGGAGAATGCGGGAGGTCTTGGCCGGATGCCAGCGGCACCGGGAGGACAGCTCGCGCCCGCTGACCCCGGCGTCTCTCATCAGATGAGCCAGCCGCACGGCGAGAGCTTCGCGTGCGGCTTGGGCGCTGGAGGAGGGGGAAGCGGGCACGGGCTGTCCGGTTGCTGAGTCAGACGGAATACTTCTCGTGCGGGATCGCACGCTCCCACACCACGGCGAAGGCGCGCGAGCACAGCGCGGCCACTGCAGGATCGTCGGTGCGTTCCTTAGGCGGGGTGGCCCAGTCGCCGTCGCCGGTCCAGTGGTTGAACTGCACGATCCGGTCATCCAACAGCCAGAAGTCGTTCCCCGGGAGTGGGATGTCGCTCGCGTGACGACGGGGCAGCCAACGCACTTCCTCTCCCGCCTGCCGGTTCAGCTGCGTGATGGCATGCTCGTAGCGGATGTAGTCGGTGACCGGTTCGGAGACGATTCGTGCGCGGCGCATCACTACGCCGCGGTCGACGGCCTCAATCACCAGCGGCATCCACTGCGGCCAGAACGATTGCGCCGGGTCGGTGTTGGCGACGCCGGTCCGCAGGAACGTCTCATAGTCTTCGGCCTCGTCCCCCACCGCGTAGGAGTCACGCATCTCCAGGTGAACAGCACTATGCCGAGTCGCGGCGAGCAGTTCAGCGAATGTCGCGGTGCTCAGCGACATCACACGCCTCCCTCAGGATCGGCACCATACGGGCCGGGATTCGGATGACACGCTCGTGAGCCGGGACGCCGAGGGTGTGGCCGGGAACCCACTGTGTTGAACCCACCAGGGCCAGGAGAAGTTCGTCGGCCTCCTCACCCTGAAGAACGACGTCCGCACTCTCCTCTTCCACCCACACTGTCGGTGATCCTTCACCACCGGTGTTCGGGTCCATCCCGACGAACCGTAACGCCATCGCCATCTCCTTTGCCGGGCCGCTTGCGGCCAGTTGAGAAGGACCGTCCCGTACCGTCCCGCAGCGGTCAAGTCCATGGCCTGATCAAGTGCGTACTTGGCAAGGAGGCAGATCGACACGTTTGCCGACCTCGCCCCTGAGGGGCCGCGCTGATCGGGGGGGGGAAGGGACGCCCAGCGGCGTCAGTCGGCCAACTCCGGTGGTAGTGGGGCGGCGTGGAGGAGGGTGAGGGCGGTGACGGCGCGGGTGAGGGTGACGTAGAGGCGGCGCAGGCCGGTGCGGGTGTCGGGTTCGCCGTCGACGATGGCGGCGGGCTCGTCGAGGACGACGGAGTCGTACTCCAGGCCCTTCGCGAGGGCGGCGGGGACGAGGGTGAGGCGGGCGGTGGGAGTCGTCTCCTCGCCGGGGTCGAGGTAGGGCAGCCCGGCGGCGTCGAGGGCGGCGGTCAGTTCGGGGAGGCGGGCGGCGGCGGCGATGAGGCCGACCGAGCCTTCGCGCGCGAGGGCTTCGCGGCAGGCGGCCACGACGGCGTCGGTCAGTTCGGCGGCGGGGACGGAGCGGACGGTGAAGTCGCCGGGGGACTCGCGGACGGACGTGGCGGGGGCCAGTTCGGGGGCGATGGCGGGCAGCAGGCGAGAGGCGTAGGCGATGACGTGCCGGGGGACGCGGAAGCCGCGCGTCAGTTCCTCGACGGCGGCGTCGGGCTTGCCCAGGTGGGCGAGGGCGTCGGACCAACGGGCGGTGGACCAGGGCGTGGTGCCCTGGGCGATGTCGCCGAGGACGGTCGCGGAGCCGGTGGAGCAGCGGCGGCCGACGGCCCGGTACTGCATGGGTGAGAGGTCCTGGGCCTCGTCCAGGACGACGTGGCCCAGGGAGGGCGTGCGGCTGACGAGGTCGCTCGCCTCGTCGACGAGGACGGCGTCGGCCGGGCTCCAGGGCGCGGACTTCACGCCGCGCGCGGGCTTCGGCCACAGCACGGCCTTCTGCTCGTCGGGCGTGAGGACGCCGTCGGCGTGGGCGGCGAGGAAGTCCGCGTCGGAGAGGAGCCGCAGGACGAGTTTGGCCGGGTCGACGGGCGGCCAGAGGGACTTCACCGTCGCCTTGACGGCGGCGTTGCGGGCCACCGTGTCCTGCACGCGGTCGTCGGGGGCCTCCCCGGCCCGCTCCATGCGGACGAGCACGGCGTGCGCGATGCGTTGGGGCAGGGCCTCGCGGGCGGCGGCGTAACGGATGCCGCGCGCCCGGAGTTCGGCCATGATGGCGGCCAGTTCGTCGGTGGCGACGCGCCAGCGCCGGGAGCCGCGCACGACGACGCAGGGCTCGTCCGGCTCGCCGACGTGGGACCACAGGGCGCGACGCAGCACCTCCGCCATGCGGGCGTCGCCCTTGACGGCCGCCGCCCGCGCGTCGTCCTCGCCGCGCACGGGGACGTGGGCCACCAGCGCGTCGACGGTGGACTGCCGTACCTGGAGCTCGCCGAGTGCGGGCAGCACCTGCTCGATGTAGCGCAGGAACGACGCGTTCGGACCGATGACGAGGGTGCCGGTGCGGGCCAGCCGCTCCCGGTGCGCGTAGAGCAGGTAGGCGACGCGGTGCAGGCCGACGGCGGTCTTGCCCGTGCCGGGGGCGCCCTGCACGCACACCGTGCCCTCGACGCCGGCGCGCACGATCTCGTCCTGCTCGGGCTGGATGGTGGCGACGATGTCGCGCATCGGACCGACGCGGGGGCGTTCGATCTCCCGCTGGAGGAGCGCCCCGGCCCGCTCGTCGGCGGCTGCGGGGTCGGTGAGGTGCTCGTCCTCGTAGGCGGTCAGTTCCCCGGCGGTGTAGCCGAACCGGCGGCGCAGCGCGACGTGCTGCGGGTCGCGCCGGGAGGCCCGGTAGAACGGCTGGGACACGGGGGCGCGCCAGTCGACGACCATGGGGTCGCCCGCCGCGTCGTGGACGTGCCGGCGCCCGATGTAGTAGCGGTGGCCCGCGTGGTCGCCCCCCTCGTAGTCGAGGCGGCCGAAGAACAGCGGGGTGTGGGCCAGGTCGGCGAGGGCGGCGATGCGCTCGCCGACCTGCGCCTGGAGGACGGCGGCGTTCACCCAGTTGGCGGCCACGTCGCGGATGTCGAGGGCTTCGACGTCGGCGCGCATGGTGCGCAGGGCGGCTCGGGACGCGGTGAGGTGGGTCTGCTCGGCGTGGAGCGGGCCCTCGGCGGGGGCGGGCACGGGGAAGGGCCTCCGGTGGTCTGCGGTGCGGGTGGGAGGCGCCCGGTACCGACCGGACGCGGTCCTCCCCGGACCGGGAGGCGGCAAGACGCGCGATCATACCCGCTCCCGTCGCCCGGACGAACGGATTGCGCCGGCGCCCCCGCTGCCGCAGCCGCGCAGCCGGGTGCGGCCCGGTGCGGGGACGGGGGCGGGGACGGGGGCCCTCAGGCCGGGGCGGCGAGCGCGCGGGTCAGCCGGGGGCGCAGCAGCCAGCCGGTGGCGACGGCTCCGGCGATGAGCAGGCCGCCCGCGACGAGCGCGGCGCGCGCCCCGGCGACCTGCATGAGGACGCCGATGAGCGCGGGTCCGGCGAGGCCCCAGCCGGTACTGGCGCTGCGCCAGACGCCGAGGACGCGACCGCGCAGGTGCGGCGGCGGGTCGGTCTGGAGGACCGTCGTCCCGGCGGTGTCGGAGACCGACTCCAGCACGGCCATCGGGGCGACGAGGAGGACGAGGACGGCGAGGCTCGGGGAGAGGCCCGCCGCGACCTGGAGCAGCGCGCCGCAGGCGGCGAGCGCGCCGACCAGCCGCACGGACGGGTTCGTCAGCCGCCCGGCGAGTACGGCGCCCACGATGCCGCCCACGGCGAGGACCGTCGCGACGGTGCCGAAGGACGCGGCGTCGCCCGCCAGCGGTCCGGTGACGAGCACGACGAGCGTCAGCGAGTAGTTGCGGCCGAAGACGGCGCTGATCCCGGTGACGCAGGCCAGCGCCACCAGCCGGGGCCGACGCAGAAAGAACGCCAGGCCGTCGCGGCTGTCGCGCCCCGCCGAGCGCCGCTTCCCGCCGCCCCCGCCGCCCGCGCCGCCCGCTCGGCCCGGGGGACGCGCGGGTGCGCTCTGTTCGGCCTCGCGGCTGGGGTGCAGGCGCAGGAAGGGGATGACGGCGGCCACGACGAGGAACGACAGGCCGTTGGCCGCGTAGGCGGCGGACGTGCCGAAGACCCCGACGGCGGCACCGGCGGCGGCGGTGCCGAGGAGGCGGCCGGAGCTGCTGGCCACGGAGCCGACGGCGATGGCCGAGGGCACGTCCTTGACCGGGACGAGGTCGTTGCCGAGCAGGGAGCAGGCGGGCGAGTCGACGGTGGCGATCAGGCCCGTCAGGAAGCCGAGGGCCATGAGCACCGGCAGCGTGACGAGGTCCATGACGAGGAGCGCGGCGGTGAGGAAGGCCACCAGGGCGAGGACGGCCTGGCTGACGGACGCGGTGAGCCTGCGCGGCCAGCGGTCGACGGCCGCGCCGCCCGCGAGGCCCAGCAGCAGGCCCGGTGCGGCCTGGACGGACAGGTTCAGGCCGGTGGCGGCGGCGGAACCGCTGACCTGGAGGACGAGCAGGTTCTGCACGGTCAGCTGCATCCACGTGCCCGCGTTGGACACCAGGTTCGCCCCGGTCCACCACCGCATGCTGCGGTGCCGCAGGGAACGCCAGGGCGCCCGGTCCCGCCGGGGCGCGGGGGACGGCGGACGGCGCGGCGGCTCAGGCCACGGCTGCGACGGCTGCGACGGCTGCGGGACGTCGGGCGGCGGCGCGGTGGTGGTCGGGCGGGGCTCGGCGGAGGGCCGGGGCGCCGGGATGACGGCGGTGAGCCGGTCGGGGCGCGGCGCCGGGGCGGGGCGCGGGTGAGGCACGGGCCGCACGGCGGCGGGGCCGGGTTCCGGCAGGGGAGGGCGAGGGTTCATGGCGGAGGGGGTGCGGGGAACGGGACCGCACGGGTCGGTGGCAGGGCGCCTCGAGGGGCGTCGGCGCACCGGCACGAGGTGGGGAGCCGTAGACCGCCCGGCCCGCAGGGTCAGAGGCGTCCGGCTCGGCGTCCCATGCTCACAGACGCTCCCCGGCAGCGGGAGGACGCCACCGCGCCGAACGCCGCCGGGCGGGGTCAACACACGTCGCGCCAAGGGAGCTTGACGGCTCTATGCCGTTGCTCACAGGTCGGTTTCGGAGGGCCGGGGAACGCCGGTCACGGGCGTCGTCGTCGCTCCGGACGGTCTCGGGGGACGGCCGCCGCACGACCGGTGTGGTCCCGGAACGCGGCCGGGTTGGGCCGGACGGCGGGCGCGCACGTGCGCGCGTACGGCGGCGAGGGGAGTCTGCGACCGAGGCACTGTGCACGAGAACCCGGGAGTGGAGCGGAGCGAGGCGATGGCCACCGTGGAGGGCGAAGCGCGGGTCGGTATCTCACGGCCGGGGAGTATCCGGCTACCGGGCATCGTGCTCGGCGTGGGGCTGGGCGGGTTCGTCGACGGCATCCTGTTGCACCAGGTGCTCCAGTGGCATCACATGCTCAGCAGCACCGACACGGACAACGTCGGTGTCCCGTACTACAACCCGGACACCGTCTCCGGTCTGGAGATGAACACCGTGTGGGACGGGCTCTTCCACACGGTGTGCTGGCTTGCCGTGCTGTTCGGCCTGGCCGTGCTGTACTCGCGCGTCACCCACGACCGGCGCCGGGTGTGGACCTCCCGCGTGCTGTGGGGCTGGGTCCTGGTCGGCTGGGGCGTCTTCAACCTCGTCGAGGGCGTCGTGGACCACCACATCCTGGGCATCCACCACGTCTACGCCGGAGACGGCCGGCTCTGGTGGGACATCGGCTTCCTCGTCCTGGGCGCCCTCCTGGTGGCCGGCGGCTACCTGCTCCAGCGCGGCGGCCGGCCCGTCGACCCGGGCGCCCCCACCGCAGGTCACGAGCACGGGCGCGCCTGATGGGCCACCACGACGCGGGCGGCGGCCTCGGCGGCACCCTGGAATGGCTGCTGCCCGCGCTCGTGCTCCTCGCCGCTGCCGGCGCCTACCTGCTGCTCGCCCGCCGAGCGCACCACCGCAACCCGGCTCTGGGCTGGAGCCGGTGGCGGACGGCCGGCTTCCTGACCGGCGTCGTTCTGCTCGGCGTGGCACTGCTGCCGCCCGTGGCCCCCTTCGCGCACGAGGACTTCCGCGGCCACATGGCCCAGCACATGCTCATCGGCATGTACGCGCCCCTCGGGCTCGTCCTGGCTGCCCCGGTCACCCTCCTGCTGCGCACCCTGCCCGCAGCCCGAGGACGGCAGCTGACCGCCGTCCTGCACAGCACGCCCGCCCGCGCGGTCACCCACCCCGCCGTCGCACTGGTCCTGTCCACGGGAAGCCTCGCGGTTCTCTACTTCACCCCCCTCTACAACGCGGTCACGAGCACCCCGGCGGCCCACTGGCCGCTGCACCTGCACTTCCTGCTCTCCGGCTGTCTCTTCGCCCACGTGATCGCCGGGCCCGATCCCGCGCCGGCCCGGCCGACGGTGCGGGCACGGCTGGTCTGTCTCGGCGTCGCGATCGCGGGGCACGCGGTGATCTCCCAGCTGATGTACGGCGGCTTCCGGGTCGACATCCACGCCCCCGTCGCTCAGGTCCGGGCGGGCGCCGAGATCATGTACTACGGCGGCGACATCGCCGAACTGCTCCTGGCCGGTGCCCTGGTCGCCACGTGGCGTCCCGAGCCCCGGCGGGCGGCGATGCGCCAGGCCGCCGCCCGCCGGGAGGCGACGGCAGCCGCCTGAGCGTGCCGTCCGGCAGGATCGCCGGCCGAAGGAGTCTCCGGTGTGAGCCGCGTCCTGCCTCGGCGGCCCCTACGGGGTCGCTACACCCGTCGGTGGGGTTTCGCCAGTGGAGGGACGGGACCTTCGGCCGATGCGCGGGGGGCGTGCACTGCGCATGCTGGAGGCATGAGTACCGCATCTGTTACCCCCGCGATGGGCGGACCGGGTGACGGCGGTCGGTCGCCGTCACGTGCGCAGGGCGCCACCGCGGTCGGCCACACCGAGCACCACCCGCCGCACCGGCTCGGCAACGCGCTGCGGGCGGTCCGCGTCTTCGTCTCCTCGGCGTTCCGCGTGGCGGTGCTGGGTGAGACGGACGAGGCCCAGCACCCCGCCGCGCACCGCCCCCGCTGACGCGGGCCCGCCCACCGGCCGTCGGCGTGCGCGCCCGGGCCGGGTGGACGACGTGCGCCGCTCCGGGGCGGTGGTCAGCCGTCCAGGACCGTGCGCCACTGCCGGACCGCCGGGGCCTCGACGGGCGCGGACCAGCCGCCCGGCCGTGCGGCGCCGCCGATGTGGAAGGCGTCGACCCCCGCGTCGCGCAGGATCGGGACGTGCGGGAGGGCCAGCCCGCCGCCAGCCATGACGCGCGGCTCGTAGCCCAGGTCGCCCCGGGCCGACCGGCGTGCCTCGGCCCGCAGGACGTCGAGCCCGGCCGTGACGCCGGCGGCCGACCCGGCGGTGAGGTAGCCGTCCAGGCCGGGCAGCTCGGTGAGTGCCTTGCGCAGGGCCGCCCGGTCGGTGCTGTGGTCGATGGCGCGGTGGAACGTCCAGCGGCAGCCGTGCAGGACGTCGAGCAGGCCCCGGACGGCGGCCAGGTCGGGGCCGCCGGTCGCGTCGAGGAAGCCGAACACGAACTCCTCCGCCCCGGCGGCGCGCAGGGCGGCGGCACGGTCGCGCAGGGCGGCGCGGTCGACGGTGTCCCCGGCCGCGAAGCCGTCGGTGGCGCGCAGCATGACGCGCACGGGGATGCGGACGGCGGCGCGGACGGCGGCGAAGGTCTCCAGGGACGGGGTCAGGCCGTCCGCCGCGATGTCGGTGACCAGTTCGAGGCGGTCGGCCCCACCCGCTTCCGCCGCCACCGCGTCGTCGGCGGAGAGCGCGATCACCTCAAGGATTGGTCTAGACATGTGGGTTAGAGTGCCACACCCGTCCCTGCAGCGGTAGCCCCGCCCGCACCATGGATGCCATGTCCGAGACGCACCCCGCCTCCGCCGCCCTCCTCCTCCGCTGGAACGCCACCCTGACCGCCGCCCGCAGCGGCGACGCCGGCGGCGAGCCCGGCGGCGACGCCGACGCCGCCCCCGACCCCGAGCCCTACGGGCGGGACCTGCTCCGCCGCTGGGCGGAGCCGCACCGGCGCTACCACACGACCGACCACCTCCTGGCCGTCCTGGACCGCGTCGACGAACTGGCCGGGCACGCCGCCGACCCCGAGGCCGTCCGGCTCGCCGCCTGGTTCCACGACGCCGTCTACCGGCCCGACCGCAGCGAGAACGAGGAGCGCAGCGCCGGCCTCGCCCAGCGCGCCCTCCCCGAGGCCGGGGTCGGGCCCGCCCGCACGGCGGAGGTGGTCCGGCTGGTCCGGCTCACCGTCACCCACGACCCGGCGCCCGGCGACCGCGACGGCGAGGTGCTGTGCGACGCGGACCTCGCCGTCCTGGCCGGCTCCCCGGGCGCGTACGCCGCCTACGCGGCGGCCGTGCGCGCCGAGTACGCGTTCGTGCCCGACGAGGCGTTCACCGCCGGGCGCGCCGACGTGCTCCGACAGCTCCTCGCCCTGCCCCGGCTGTTCCGCACCCCGCACGGCGCCGCGCGCTGGGAGGCCCCGGCCCGGCACAACCTCGGCACCGAGCTGGCGCTCCTCGACGCCCGCGCCTGAGCCCGGCCGCGACGCGCCCGCCCGCGACCGGCCGGGCGCGTCGCGCGGCGACCGGCCGGGCGCGTCGCGCGGGCGCCTCACCCCGTGACGTCCAGGCCGGGGGCGTCCAGGTCCTGCTCCGTCCAGATGGTCTTGCCGGTGCGGGTGTAGCGCGTGCCCCAGTGCCGGGCGAGCTGGGCGATGAGGAAGAGGCCGCGCCCGCCCTCGTCCTCGGCGGCGGACTGGCGCAGGTGGGGGGAGGTGTGCCCGCAGTCGGAGACCTCGCAGACGAGGGTGCGCCCGTCGCGGATCAGCCGGAGCTGGATGGGCCCGTCGGCGTAGCGGACGGCGTTGGTGACCAGCTCGCTCACGATCAGCTCGGTGGTGAAGCCCAGCACGTCCATGCCCCAGCGTTCGAGCCGGCGGGAGGCCACCTTGCGGGCGTCGGCCACCGTCGCCGGGTCGGCCTCCAGGTCGTGGACGACGACCTGGTCCGGACCGAGCCGGTGGGTCCGGGCGACGAGGAGCGCCGCGTCGTCGGTGGCCGGGCCGGGGGGCAGCGCCGTCACGACGCGTTCGCACACCGCGTCCAGGTCCTCGGTGCCGTCGGCGGCCAGGGCGTCGTGCAGCGCGTCGAGCCCGGCGCCGAGGTCGTGGCCGACGCCCCGCACCAGGCCGTCGGTGAACAGCGCGACGACGCTGCCCTCGGGTAGCTCGGCCTCCGTCCTCTCGAACGGCAGCCCACCCACCCCGAGCGGCGGCCCCGGCTCCAGCTCCAGGGTGGTCACGCGGGCGTCGGGGGTGCGCACGACCGGGGCCGGGTGCCCGGCGCTGGCCGCCGTCAGGTGCCCGGACACGGGGTCGTAGACGGCGTAGAGGCAGGTCGCGCCCCAGCTCCCCTCCTCGGCCGACGCCGCCGAGGGGTCCTCCTCCGCCTCGGCCGTGCTCTGCCCGACGACGTCGTCGAGCCGGGCCAGCAGCTCGTCCGGGGCCAGGTCCAACCGGGCCAGCGCGCGGACCGTGGTGCGCAGCCGCCCCATCGTCGCCGCCGCCCGCAGACCGTGCCCGACGACGTCGCCGACGGCCAGGGCGACCCGCGTCCCGGAAAGGGGGACGACGTCGAACCAGTCGCCGCCGACCCCGGCCCGCGCGTCGGAGGGCAGATAGCGGTGGGCCACGTCGACGGCGGTCCGCTCGGGCAGGTTGCGCGGCAGCAGGCTGCGCTGGAGCGTCAGGGCGGCGTCGCGCTCCCGGGTGTAGCGGCGGGCGTTGTCCACGGCGACGCCCGTCCGGGCGACGAGCTCCTCGGCCAGCACCCGGTCGTCGTCGGCGAACGGCTCCGGGCCCGCCCGCAGGAACAGCGCCGCGTCGAGCACCGTCCCGCGCGCCCGCACCGGGACGGCCAGCACCCACCGGAACTCCGCCCGCCAGGCCCGTCCCGCCGGGTCCGTCGTCGCGTACAGCAGCGAGCTGCCGAGCGCCATGCAACGCACGGCGGGCGTGCTCGCGGCCAGCGGCTCCGTCACCTCACCGCCGCGTACGACGGCCTCCCCGGCGGCCGTCCGGCTCGCCGCGCGGCACAGCCCGACGTCCCCGGCGAGCAGCCCGTCGCGCCCCTCGACCGGCTCCCTCAGCAGGTGGACGTCGACCCGGTCGGCCAGCCGGGGCACCGCCAGCGCGGCCAGCTCCTGGGCGGTCCGGGTGGCGTCCAGCGTCGTGCCGATCCGCGCGCTGGCCTCGTTGAGCAGGACGAGCCGCTCCTGCGCCGCGTAGCGGTCGGTGATGTCGACGGACTCCTCGCAGACGCCCAGCGCGTTCCCGGCGGCGTCCCGCAGCAGGAAGTACGAGCACGACCACACCCGCTCGTCCTGCGGCGTCGCGGGCAGCCCCGCCCGGTAGTGCAGGTCGATGACGGGTTCGCCGGTGGCCAGCACCCGGCGCATCACCTCGGCCAGGGTGCGCGGGTGCTGCGGGCTGATGATCTCCCCGCGCGGCCACACCTCGTCCAGGGGCACCCGCGCGTACGTCGAGACGGCCGAGCCCAGCTCGTGGCCCGCGCGGGCGTTCACCCACACGGGGCTCAGCGAGGTGTCGTAGATGCCGAGCCCCACCGGGGACTCGTTGACCAGGCTGCGCAGCATCGCCTGCCGCGTCTGCCACGCCTGGAGGTCGTCCGCGTCGGCCATCAGGACGATCCGGGCGGGCGCCCCCTCCCGCGCCGACTCGGTGAGCGGGGCCGCCACGAGCGCCACCCGCAGCGCTCGGCCGTCCCGGTGCGTTAGGCGGAAGACGCGGAAAACGCTGCCCGCCAACGCGTCCAGCTCGGCGGGCCCGCCGGAGCCTCCGGGCCCGCCTCGATCCCCGGCGCCGTCCCGGCCCGCACCGGCGAACAGGTCCGTGAACGGGCGGCCCGTCACCTCGGCCGACTCGTGGCCCAGCAACGCCCGGGCCGCGGGGCTCCACCCGACGACCCGGCCCCGGGCGTCCAGCACCGCCACGGCCGCGACCCCGGCGTCCAGCGGACCCCGCAGGTCGTGTTCGGAGGCCCTCGCATCACTCATCGCACCGACCCGCCTCCGTTCGTCCCCTCCCATCCTCACCGCGCCCCCACCGGACCACCAACCGCGCCTCCCCCACGCGGCGCAGTGCGGCCGCCCGGCGGACCGGCGCCGCGCCCGGGCAGGTGGCACCCTCGGGACCATGGAACTCCTCGAAGCGTTCGACCGCGCCCTGAGCTCCTTCGACGGCCGCGTCCGCGAGGTGCCGGACGACCGGTGGACGGCGGACACGCCGTGTACGGAGTGGTCGGTGCGGGACGTGGTCAACCACGTGACCGGTGAGCACCTGTGGGCGCCGTGGCTGCTGCGCGGCGCCACCCTGGCCGAGGTCGGGGACCGCTTCGACGGCGACGTGCTCGGCCCCGACCCCGTCGGCGCGTGGGCGCAGGCGGCCGCCGCCTCCCGCCCGGCCTTCCACCGCCGGGGCGCGCTCGCCGGCACCGTCCACACCACCGGGGGCCCGACGCCCGGCCACGAGTACGCCTGGCAGATGACGCTGGACCTGGCCGTGCACGGCTGGGACGTCGCACGCGGCGCGGGCGTCGACGCCGGGCTGGACCCGCAGCTGGCGGCCGAGCTCCACGACCGCTTCGCCGGGCTCATCCCCGCCTGGCAGGACGCCGGGATCTTCGCCCCCGCCGTGGACGTCCCCCGCGACGCCCCCGCCGCCGACCGCCTCATCGCCCTCACCGGCCGCCGACCGTAGAGCCGGGGGTCGGGGTCCGGTGCCACGCGCGGCCCCGGTCGCGTGGGGGTCTCGCTTCTTACCGGGCGGTAAGGAAAGATGGCGACCGACCACGGACCGGCGGCGGACGGAGGCAGCGGTGACGGTTCCGGAGAAGCTGACCACGGTGCACACCTTCGGGGACGACGCGCTCGGCGAGGACGACGCCGTCGGGATCGCCGCACGGATCCGGCGCGGGGAGGTCGGCGCCGCCGAGGTGGCGCGGGACGCCGCGGCCCGGGTGCGGGCGGCGGACGCGGCGCTCGGCGCCGTCCGGATCCACCACGACCCGCCCGCCCCCGCCGTGAGGCCGGGCGGCGCGTTCGCCGGGGTGCCCACCCTCGTCAAGGACAACACCGACTACCTCGGCCTGCCGACCGGGCACGGCAGCGCCGCGTTCACGCCACGGGCGGCCCGGCGGCACGCGCCCTTCGTCCGGCAGTTCCTCGGCACGGGCGTCACGGTGCTGGGCAAGACGCGACTGCCGGAGTTCGGGTTCAACGCGACGACGGAGTTCGAGGACGCCGAGCCCGTCCGCAATCCGTGGCACACCGGCTATTCGGCCGGGGGCTCGTCCGGCGGCAGCGCCGCCCTCGTCGCCGCCGGCGCGGTACCCGTCGCGCACGCCAACGACGGCGGCGGCTCGATCCGCATTCCCGCCGCCTGCTGCGGCCTGGTCGGCCTGAAACCGACGCGGGGGCGGCTCGTGGCGAACGCGCAGAGCCGCCGCCTGCCCATCGACATCGTCTGCGACGGCATCGTCAGCCGCTCGGTGCGGGACACGGCGGCCTTCCTCGCCGCCGCCGAGACGCACTGGCGCAACCCGGAACTGCCCCCGCTCGGCCTGCTGGAAGGGCCCAGCGGGCGGCGGCTGCGCGTCGGGCTCCTGCTGGACTCGCCGACCGGTGCCGTCACGGACGCCGCCACCCGCGCCGCCGTCTCCGACACCGCCGCGACGCTGGAGCGGCTCGGCCACCGCGTCGAACCGGTGCGCATCGCCGTCGACCCCCGGTTCCGGGACGACTTCCTCACCTACTGGGGCCTGCTGTCGTTCCTGATCGGCGCGACGGGCCGGAGCCTCGGCACGCACTTCGACCGCTCCCGCATGGACGGGCTCAGCCGCGGCCTGCGTGCCGACTACCTGCGGGCGGCGCACCGCACGCCCGCGGTGCTGCGGCGGCTGCGACGCTCGCGGGAGGCGTACGCGGCGGCGCTGCGCGGGCACGACGTCGTCCTGACGCCCGTCCTCGCCCACACCACGCCGCCGCTCGGCCACCTCAGTCCGGCCGTGCCGTACGACACCCTGATCGAACGGATCTCGGCCTACGTCGCGTTCACCCCGCTGAACAACGTCGTCGGCACCCCGTCCGTCTCGCTGCCCGCCGCGACCACGACGGACGAGGGACTGCCGGTCGGCGTCATGTTCTCCGCCCGGCCCGGCCACGAACGGACGCTGCTGGACGTCGCGTTCACCCTGGAGGCCGAACGCCCCTGGCCGCGTGTCCAGGACGCCGCCGGGCACTGACCGGGCGGGCGCTCAGGCCGCCCCGGCGGAGCGGTCGACGTACTCGAACACCGAGCCGTCCGGATGGCGGGCCACGACGGCCCGTCCGATCGGCGTGGCCTGCGGGCCGACGACGATGTCAGCTCCGACGGCGGCCAGTTCGGTGACGGCCTGCTCGACGTCCCGCACGGCGAGGGTCGCGGTGATGCGGCGGAGCACGTCGACGTGCGCGGGCGGCCCGCTCATCAGCATGAACGGGCCGACGGCGGCGGCCTCCACCGGCCCGTTGCTGAACCGCATCCCCTCGGTGCCCGTCAGCCGCTCGTACACCGGGACGGCGGCGTCGAGGTCGTCCACGCAGACCCGCAGTGTGGTACCCAGAATCTCCATGGGTGCGAGCGTAGGGCGTCCGGCGCCCTCCCGTTCAACTTCCCTGTGGAGAAAGCCGGTTCGCGCCGGGTGGGGCGTCAGGGCAGGTGCGGGTGCGGCGCCGGGTCCGGGCCGTCGTCGCAGACGAGGAGAAGGACGCTCGCCCGCTCCTCGCTCAGCGAGCGGACCTTGTGCGGCGCGGTGGCGCGGAAGTAGACGGAGTCGCCCGGGTCGAGCTCCACGGAGCGGCGGCCGAGGAGGAGCTCGGCCCGGCCCGCGTGGACGAAGAGGAACTCCTCCCCGGGGTGGTCCCGGAAGGGCGTCGCCCGGACGTCGTGCGGCGGGTAGAGCATGAACGGCGTCATGCGCTTGGCGCCGGCCCGCAGCGCGATGCCCTCGTAGCGCGAACCGGGCTCGTCGCCGGGCGTGAGCGGCCGGCGCTCTCCCGCCCGGGTGACGGTGACGTCGGTGAGCTCGTCGGCGTCGGCGAACAGGGTGTCGAGGGGGACGCCGAGGGCGCGGGCCAGTGCGGCGCTGACGGCGATCGACGGCGTGCTCTGCCCCCGTTCGACCTTGGACAGGTAGCTCTTGGTCACGCCCGCCCGCGCGGCCAGGGCCTCCAGGGTCATCAGCCGCTCCTTGCGCAGCTGCCGTACCCGATTGATCACTGCTTCTTCCCCTTCGCCCACCCCGCCGGAGCCGTCGGCGGGGCCTGCGCATCCTACGTGCCGCACCCTCGGCCGACCTCCCGGCGTGTCACCGCTTCCTTCATGACACAAGGTGTCCTATAGTGAACACAGTTTCCTGCGGCGCCGGTCCCCGGCGTCGCGTCCACCGGACGTGCCCGCACGCCATCGAGGAGAGAACCGAGGAGAGATTCGGCCATGACCACCACCCTGCGCGAGACGAAGGACGCCCTCGTGCGCCGCGCCCAGCGGCAGATGAAGGACCACTTCGGCGACTCGCAACTCACCACCCGGCAGAAACTCGCCCTGACCTGCCGCATCCTGTTCGACGGCGGCCACGACGCGGGCCTCGCCGGCCAGATCACCGGCCGGGGCGAGGAGCCGGGCACCTACTGGACCCAGCGGCTCGGCCTCGGGTTCGACGAGATCACCGAGGACAACCTGCTCCTGGTCAACGAGGACCTGGACGTCCTGGAGGGCGAGGGCATGCCCAACCCCGCCAACCGCTTCCACTCCTGGATCTACCGGGAGCGCGAGGACGTCAACTGCATCGTCCACACCCACTCCCTGCACACCGCCGCCCTGGCGATGCTGGAGATCCCGCTCGTCGTCTCCCAGATGGACACGACGCCCCTCTACGAGGACTGCGCCTTCCTGAAGGACTGGCCGGGCATCCCGGTGGGTAACGAGGAGGGCGAGATCATCGCCTCGGCGCTGGGCGACAAGCGGGCCGTCCTGCTCGCCCACCACGGCCAGCTCGTCGCCGGAGGCACCGTCGAGGAGGCGTGCCACCTGGCGCTGCTCATCGAGCGGGCCGCGAAGCTCCAGCTCCTGGCCATGGCGGCGGGCACCGTCCAGCCGCTGCCGCCGGAGCTGGCCCGCGAGGCACACGACTGGACGTCCACCGACCGGCGCCACCAGGCCAACTTCGCCTACTACGCACGCCGCGCCCTGCGGAACCACCCCGACTGCCTCACCGAAGGGACCACCGCCCGATGACCACGCCGCCCCTCTCGGGGATCATCGCCTACCCCGTCACCCCCTTCTCGCCGGAGGACGGCGAGCTCGACCCGGCCGCCCTGCACCGGCTGACCGACGACCTCGTGACGGCCGGCAGCCACGCCGTCGCCCCGCTCGGCAGCACCGGGGAGAGCGCCTACCTCCGGGAGGACGAGTGGGACGCCGTGTGCGCCACCGTGCTCCAGACGGTGGACGGCCGCGTGCCGACCCTCGTCGGCGTCTCGCACTGGAGCACCGCGACGACGGTGCGCCGGGCCCGCCACGCCGCACGCCACGGCGCCACCGCGATCATGGTGCTGGCCCAGACGTACTGGAAGCTGACCGGGCCCGAGCTGGAACGGCACTTCGCCACCGTCGCCGGGGCGACCGACCTGCCCGTGATGCTGTACAACAACCCGGCCACCAGCGGCGTCGACCTGCCGCCCGAGACCATCGCCGCCCTGGCCCGGAAGATCCCGAACCTGACGATGGTCAAGGAGAGTTCGGGCGACGTGCCCCGGTTCTCCGAGATCCTGGACCGGTCGGAGGGGACGCTGTCGGTCTACAACGGCAACAACCCCGTCGCGCTCGACGCGTTCCGGGCCGGCGCCGCCGGGTGGTGCACCGCCGCACCCTGCCTGGTCCCCCGGTGGTGCCTGGAGCTGTACGACGCCGCCCGCGACGGATCGGCCGAGCGGGCGGACGCCCTGCTCGCGGCCCTGCTGCCGTTCCTGCGGTTCATCGTCGGCCACGGCCTGCCCCGCACCATCAAGGCGGGGCTCACCCAGCTCGGCCGCCCCGTCGGCCCGCCCCGGCCGCCCCTGCTGCCGCTGCCGGCGGCGGAACGGCGGGAGCTGGCCGAGCTGCTGGACCGGCTCGGCTCCCACCCGCTGCCGGACGGCGCGCCCGACGGCGCGCCGGTCACCGCCGGCTGAGCCGGCCCCGCCGGGCGGCGCGCCCCGCCGCCCGGCGGTCCCGCCCCACCCCGCCGCCGGTGCGGCGGCACCAAGGAGCACGCCCATGCACCCGCACACCCCACCGGTCCCCGGCCCACCGGGCGCCCCCGACGCCGCACCCGAGCCGCTGCTGCGCCGGACGCTGCGGCGGCACGCGGCCGGCGTCACCGTCGTCACCGTGCCCGGCCCGGCCGGCTTCACGGCCACCTCGTTCACGTCCCTGTCCCTGCGCCCGGCCCTCGTCTCCTTCTGCGTGGCCACCGCCTCCTCGGCGGCGCTCGCCGTGGCGCGGGCCGACCGCTTCGCCGTCCACCTGCTCGGCGTCGACGACGCGGCGCTGGCCGAGCGCTTCGCCCGCAGCAGCGCCGACCGCTTCGCCGGGACGCCGTACGCGTACCGGGACGGCGGTCTGCCCGTCCTCGGCACGGCGCCCGTCTGGCTCGCCGCCCGCGTCCGGGCCCGCCACCCGGTGGGCGACCACCTGCTCGTCGTCGGCGAGGTCGAGGCCGGTGCCGTCCGCACGGTGACGCCCCCGCTGGTGCGCCACGCCGGTGCCTACACGACCACCCACTCCCCGGCCGACGTCACCGCGGGTCCGGCGGTGACGAGGGGACCGGGCGGCCCTTGGGACGGCGCAGCCCGGCGGCCGTCAGCAACCGGACCAGGTCGCGGCTGCTGACCTCCGCCGCCCCCGCCCGGACGGCGTCGGCGTAGCGGGTGGAGGGGATGTCGTAGTGGTCGCCGTCGAAGGCACGCCGCGGCGCGCCCAGGTCGGCGGCGAAGGCGTGCAGCTCGGCGAACGAGACGTCGCTGATCAGGTGCGACCACATCCGGCCGTGCCCCGGCCAGGTCGGCGGGTCGATGTACAGCGTCACCCGCGCGCCCCCAGGGACCCGACGGGCGCGACGGCCCGTGCCGTCTTCCCGCAGACCCAGTGCGGGTCCTCGCCGAGCTCCGGTTCGACGTCCAGCGCGTGCGGGTCGGCGTCCCCGCACAACGGGCACAGCGGCCAGCGTCCGTACCGCTCCAGCAGGGCGTCCTGGACGTCCTGCGCGACGAGGCCCGGCAGGTAGACGGCGCCCTGCGGCCACTGCCCCACCCACCAGCGGCGGTGCACGACGGCGTCCTCGACCAGGGTGACGGTGTCGGCCCCGGCCACGTCGAGGGCCGCCAGGTCGGCGAGGATCAGCGCGCGCGCCGTGTGGAGGGCGGCCTCGGTGTCGTTGGCGTCCATGCCTCCCATTGGAACGCATCGCGCGGGACGTCTTGACGGACCCCGTGGCCGAAAATAGCTTTCGTCGCATGAGGAGTGTCATGAAGGAAACTTTCACCGGCCGGACCGGGCCGCCCCCGCAGGGCCCGCAGCCGCCACGCGGGCAGCAGCCCCCACGCGGGCAGCAGGCTCCGGCACGACGCTCGGGTACGCCCGGCGCCCAGCGGCCGGACCCGGCGGCGCTGGCCGCCAAGGTCCGCACGCTGGCCCCGACGATGACCCGCTCGATGCAGCGCGTGGCCGAGACGGTGGCCGGTGACCCGGCCGGGTGCGCCGCCCTGACCGTCACCGCCCTCGCCGAGCGGACCGGCACCAGCGAGGCCACCGTGGTGCGCACCTCCCGCGTCCTCGGCTACCCCGGCTACCGCGACCTGCGGCTCGCCCTCGCCGGGCTCGCCGCGCAGCAGGCCTCCGGGGCGGCGCCCGCCGTCACGGCCGACATCGCCGTCGACGATCCCATCGCGGACGTCATCGCCAAACTCGCCCGCGACGAGCAGCAGACCCTCGGCGACACCGCCGCCACGCTCGACCCGGCGCAGGTGGAGGCGGCCGTCGCCGCGCTGGCCGCCGCCCGCCGGATCGACGTGTACGGCAGCGGCGCCTCCGCCCTCGTCGGCCAGGACCTGGCGCAGAAGCTCCTGCGCATCGGCCTCATCGCCCACGCGCACGCCGATCCGCACCTCGCCGTCACCGGCGCCGTCCAGCTGCGCCCCGGGGACGTGGCCGTCGCCGTCACCCACTCCGGCCGCACGATCGACGTCATCGAGCCCCTGCGCGTGGCCTTCGACCACGGCGCGACGACGGTGGCGCTGACCGGCCGCCCGGACGGCGAGGTCACCCAGTACGCCGACCACGTCCTGACGACGTCCACCGCACGCGAGACCGAACTGCGTCCCGCCGCCATGTCGAGCCGGACGAGCCAGCTGCTCGTGGTGGACTGCCTGTTCGTGGGCGTCGCCCAGCGCACCTACGACGCCGCCGCCCCCGCCCTCGCCGCCTCCTACGAGGCGCTCGCCCACCGCCACTCCCCCGCCCAGCGCTGACGCCCGGGCACCGGAGGCCCGACGCAGGATGAGCCGTTGCCGACGGAAGAGAGCCCTCCTCGCATGACCGCAGAACGGGAGCTGCGCGCGCAGCTCGACGCGCTCACCACCGAGGCGTTCCGCCCCGACCTCGCCGAGATCGACCGGCTGCCCACCCTGGAGATCGCCGGTCTCATGAACGGCGAGGACGCGAGCGTCCCCGCCGCGGTGGCCGCCCGGCTGCCGCAGATCGCCGACGCCATCGACGCCGCCTCCCTGCGGATGGCCGACGGCGGGCGCCTGGTCTACGCGGGCGCCGGGACGGCCGGGCGGCTCGGGGTCCTGGACGCGAGCGAGTGCCCGCCGACGTTCAACACCGCGCCCGGTGCCGTCGTCGGCCTCGTCGCGGGCGGCGCCGACGCGTTCGCGACCCCTGTCGAGGGCGCGGAGGACCGTCCGGAGCTGGCCGCCGCCGACCTCGACGCGCTGAAGCTCTCCGCCGCCGACACCGTCGTCGGCGTCTCCGCCTCCGGACGCACGCCCTACGCCGTCGGCGCCGTCCGGCACGCCCGCGCGGTGGGCGCCCTGACGATCGGGCTCGCCTGCAACGCGGACTCCGCGTTGGCGCGCGCGGCCGACCACGGCATCGAGATCGTCACCGGTCCCGAGCTCCTGACCGGCTCCACCCGGCTGAAGGCCGGCACCGCGCAGAAGCTCGTCCTCAACATGATCTCCACGATCACCATGATCCGGCTCGGCAAGACCTACGGGAACCTGATGGTCGACGTCCGCGCCTCCAACGCGAAGCTCCACGCCCGCTCGCGCCGCATCCTGGCCCTGGCGACGGGCGCCGACGACGCGGCCATCGAGGCCGCCCTCGCCGCCACCTCCGGCGAGGTCAAACCCGCGCTCCTGATGCTGCTGACCGGCACCGACGCCGCGACGGCCACCCGTCTCCTCGCCGAGACGGGCGGCCACCTGCGCCCCGCCCTCGACCCCACACGCGGGTGACGCCGGGGGCGGTGCGTCGGTCGGGGCGCGCGCGTCAGACGGGGGTCACGGGCTGCTGGAGCTCCGTCACCCAGCCCCCGGCGTCCTCGGGGCACGCCAGGGTCACCTCGCGCGGCGGGCCCAGGGGGCGGTGGCCGCTCGCCTCGACCCAGCGGGCCAGGGCCTGCACGCTGGTCATCACCTCCGCCATGGGGCCGCGGTGCACGAGCGTCGCCGCCCGTTCCAGGGCGGGCAGGTCCACCACGGTGACGCCGGAGGACGGATCGGGTGCCGCCGGGACCGGCAGAGCGGCGTGGACGGTCACCGGGCCGTCGTGCTCCTCGTAGAAGGCGACGGCCGGGCCGCACGGGCGGACCCCGGCGGCGTCCAGGCGCCGGCACAGCTCGTCGAAGAGCGTCCGGACGACGGGGCCGATGGCCTCCGGCTCGAAGGTGTCGGCGGTGGCGGTGAGTTCCGCCACGCGGACGGCGGGGACGGTTTTGATCACGATGTCGTCGGACGGCATGCTTCCCTCGTTCTCGATCGACCGGAGCCTCGCCTCGACCTGCGTCAGCCGGGCGGCGTCGGCCGCCATGGCCGCCGCGAGTTCCGCACGGCGCAGCCTGAGCATGCCGCGCAGCTCCCGCGCGTCCACCTCCTCGTCGAGGACCGCGCGGACCTGCTCCAGGGTGAAGCCGAGGTCCTTGAGCGCGATGACCCGGTTGAGGCGGGCGAGCTGCGCCGCCTCGTAGAAGCGGTAGCCGCTGTGCGGGTCGACGTGGGCGGGGCGCAGCAGCCCCACCGCGTCGTAGTGGCGCAGCATGCGCACCGACACGCTGCCGTACGTGGCGAAGTCTCCGATACCGAACATGACGCCCTCACTCCACGGTCTGACACGGTGGCAGGGTCAAGCACCGAGATGCGGCTCGGTGACGAGAAGGCCGGTGCGGCCGGTGCGGCGGGCCTCGGCCATGGCGGCGACGCGGCGGTAGGCGTCGCGCGGCATGAGGCGTTCCCAGGTGGCCCACTCCTCGACCGCGTGGTGGTGGTGCTCGTCCGGGTCGAGCCGGATGCCGGCGATCTGCCGCTCGGTGAGGGTGCCGCCGTCGAAGCAGAAGCCGACCTTGGCGAGCGGCGCGTCCCGGGAGTCGGAGCGGGCGTAGTGCATGAGGAGGAGCGGGAGGGGGCCGGTGAGGCGCAGCCCGGTCTCCTCGTGGGTCTCGCGGACGGCGGTGTCGAACGGGTCCTCGCCGGGGTCCATGTTGCCGCCGGGCAGCTGCCAGGAGCGGGCCCCGAAGACGGAGCGGAGCTGGACGACGCGGCCGCGCCCGTCGGTGAGGAAGACACAGGCGTAGACCGTCGCCTTGGGGAGCGTGGCCAGGTAGTCCGCCTGGGAGAGGGGGAAGGGGCGTCCGGTGGAGGACGCGTCGCGCATCGTGGTCATGGGACCACTCCTATACCCGAACGGCCGCCGACACGGGGCCGTTCACCGTTCAGGCGATCTTGGCGCAGGTCGGCTGACGTGGGAAGGTGTGCGCTCCGCTGGACGGGGCAGGGGCACGACGGAGCTAAGGTTTGGCGCGGAGAAACAGCTTCGGGCTGAGAACGCTGATTCGGAGTGCTGCCATGGGCGAGAACGCCGCACCGTCGCCGCGCCGTGCCGACGCCGCCGCGCGGTCGGCGGCCGAGGTCACGGAGCTGCTTGAGGTGCTGTGGGAGCGGGGCAGGGACGCCGTGTCGTCCTCGCCGGTGTCCGCCTCCCAGCTGCGCGTGCTCTACAGCCTGGACCGCGAGGAGGGCATCAACCTCCGCACCCTCGGCACGCTGCTCGGTTCGGCCCCGTCCTCGGTGAGCCGGTTGTGCGACCGGCTGTCCGCGCTGGGGCTGGTGGAGCGGGCGCCGAGCCCGGTCAGCCGACGGGAGCTGGAGCTGCGGCTGACGGACACCGGTCGGGCCTACCTGACGGACCTGCGACGGCGCCGCGAGGAGGTGCTGCTGGCGGCGATCGACGCGATGCCCGAACCGGCACGGACGGCGCTCGCGGAGGGGCTGCGGGGTCTGCGCGACGCGATCCGGTCCACGGGCACGGGTTCGACGCGCGCCGTGCGGAGCCCGGCCCGGCCGGTCGAGGTGACGATCCCGGTGAGCCAGGACGGCCCGAGGACCACGGACGTCCCGGTGGCCCCCGACATCGCCGTGGCGCCGGACGTGCCGGTGGCCCCGGCCGCGGCCGCGACCGGCCCGGTCGGTCCGGACGGCCCGGACGGCGGCGAGGTCACGGCCGTGGCAGGCGCACAACCGTGACGAAGAAGTCGTCGATCTTCCGGATGGCGGCGATGAACTGCTCCAGGTCGACGGGCTTGGTGACGTAGGCGTTGGCGTGCAGCCGGTAGCTGCGCAGGATGTCCTCCTCGGCCGAGGAGGTGGTCAGCACGACGACGGGGATGTGGGTGAGGCTCTCGTCCGACTTGATCTGCTCCAGCACCTGCCGCCCGTCGTACTTGGGCAGGTTGAGGTCGAGCAGGATGAGGTCCGGGCGGGGCGCGCCCTCGTGGGCACCGCGCTGGTAGAGGAAGTCCAGCGCCTCCTGCCCGTCGCGGACGACGTGCAGGGTGTTGCCGATCTTGTTGTCCTCGAACGCCTCCCGGGTCATCAGCTCGTCGCCCGGGTCGTCCTCGACGAGCAGGATGTCGACGGGGGCGGGCTCGGCGGAGAAGGTCATCGGGTGGCTCCTGCTGCGTCGGGGGCGGCGGTGGTGTCCGGGGACGTCGGTGCGGGGAGGGACGGGCCGGAGCCCGCGGGGAGGGTGAAGCACACGCGGGTCCCCTCCGTGTGCGCGGTGTCGATCCAGATGCGGCCGCCGTGGTGCTCGACGATCTTCCGGCACAGGGCGAGGCCGATGCCGGTGCCGGCGTAGGCGTCGCGGCCGTGCAGGCGCTGGAAGATGACGAAGACCTTCTCGGTGAACTCGCCGGGGACGCCGATGCCGTTGTCGGTGACACAGTACGTCCACAGCCCCGACCCGTCACCGCCGACAGCGCCCTCACCGCCCTCACCGGCGCTTTCTGCGGCGCTTTCGGCGGGGACGGCCGCCCCCTCGGAGACGTCCGGGTCCGGGGGCCGTGCGGTGATGCGGACCACCGGGGAGCGGTCGGCGTGGCGGAACTTGACGGCGTTGCCCACGAGGTTCTGCCAGAGCATCGTCAGCAGCGTCGGGTCGCCGGTGACGCGCGGCAGCTCCGCCGGGCGTTCGACGCGTGCCCCCGTCTCCTCGACGGCGGTCGAGAGGTTGGCCAGCGCCTTGTCCAGCGCGCCGTCGAGCGGCACCGCGTCGCGGGCGTCGTGCAGGCGCCCGACCCGGGAGAAGGTCAGCAGGTCGTTGATGAGGACCTGCATGCGCTTGGCCCCGTCGACGGCGAAGTCGACGTACTGCCGGCCGCGCTCGTCGAGCTGTTCGCCGTAGCGCTTCTCCAGGAGCTGGCAGAAGGAGGCGACCTTGCGCAGCGGTTCCTGGAGGTCGTGCGAGGCGACGTAGGCGAACTGCTCCAGCTCGGAGTTGGAGCGGCGCAGCTCCTCCGTCTGGTGGTCGAGCTCGGCGGTGCGCCGGGCGAGGAGCTCCTCCCGGCTCCGGGCGGCGTCCAGCTCGGCGACGATCCGGCCGCGCATGGCCTCCACCGACTCCGCGACCTCGTGCAGGTCGGCGGGCCCGCCGGCGGGGATGTGGTGGGCGAAGTCGCCGTCGCCGACGCGCTGCACCGAGCGGCGCAGGGCGCGCAGCGGACGGGCCACCGCGTAGTGCAGCAGCACGGCGAGGGCGACACCGGTGATGACGAAGGCGGCGAGCACGCCGACGAACAGCCACAGGTGGGTCCTGCGGGTCTGCTCCAGCTCCTCGCGCGCCGCGTCGCGGGCCTCCTCCAGGTGCCGGTTCTGGTCCCGCCACGTGGCGCGCATCCGGTCGAAGGACTCCTTGCTGGAGCGCAGCTCGGCGGTGACGGCGGCGGACTGCGGGTCGGCCCCCGCCGTGACGCGGCGGATCAGGGGCTCGGCGTGTTCCCGGCGCCACTCCGCCGCGAGCCGTTCGATCTCGGCCAGGTCTGCCGCGAGCGTCTCGTCGGCCCCGACGGTCGGGCGCAGCTGCCGCAGTGCGGCCTGCTCGGCGCGCAGCCCGCTGGTGTAGGGCTCCAGGAACTCCTCGTTGCCGCTGACGACGTAGCCGCGCACGCCGGTCTCCTGATCCAGCAGCGCCTTCTGCAGCCGGTACGCCTCCACCCGGGCGGGCTGCACCCGGTCCACGAGGTCGTCGGTCTCGGCGGCGGAACGGGACAGCACGACGCCGCCCCCGACCGTGGCGCCGATGACGAGCAGGAGGACGACACCGAGCACGAGGTGCAGCCAGGTCTGGACGCGCAGCCGCGGCCGGGACGTGGGGGTGGTGCTCAAGGGTTCTGCTCCCATTCCAGGTGGACGACGGCGATGTCGTCGGTGTGGCCGCCGTGGCTCTCGGAGAGGGCCCGGCTCTCCGTGATCAGGGCGCCCACGAAGTCCGGCCCGCCCCGGGCGGCGTGGGTGCGCGCGAGGTCCAGCAGGCCGCTCTCGCCCAGCCGCCCGCCCCGGTCGTCGACGCGGCCCTCGAAGAGCCCGTCGGTGAACAGGACGAGGGCGCCGCTGGGCGGCAGGTCCACGGTCTCCTCCGTCCAGGTGGCGAAGTCCACGGGGAGCAGGCCGAGCGCGGGTCCGCCGGCCGTCTCCACGAAGTGGACGTCCTCGCCCGGCGCGCCCCGCAGCATCAGCGGCGGGTGTCCGGCCCGGAGGATGCGGGCGGTGCCCAGGACGGGCCGAAGTTCGACGGCGGTGACGGTGGCGAAGATCTCCGGGCCGGTGCGCTCGGCCTCCAGCAGCTCCTGCATCAGGCGCAGCACCTCCGGGCCCTTCAGCCCGGCGAGGGTGAAGGAGCGCCAGGCCACGCGGAGGCAGACGCCGAGGGCCGCCTCGTCGGGCCCGTGCCCGGAGACGTCGCCGATCACGGCGTGCACGGTGCCGTCCGCCAGGCCGACGACGTCGTAGAAGTCGCCGCCGAGCAGCGCCTGGGCGCGGCTGGGCTCGTAGCGGGCGACGACGTCGACGCCGGGGCCGCGCAGCAGCGGCGAGGGCAGCAGGCCGCGTTCGAGGCGGGCGTTCTCCTGGGCGCGCAGCTGTCCGGCCTGGAGGGCGGCGGCGGCCTGCTCGATCTGCCGGCGCTGGACGGCGTACCGGATGGCGCGGCCCAGCGCTGCGGGCTCGATGAAGCCCTTGACGAGGTAGTCCTGGGCTCCGGCGGCCACGGCGGCGAGGCCGGCCTCCTCCTCGGCCAGACCGGTGAGGACGACCACGGCGGAGCCGGGCGCCAGCTTCAGCATCTGCTCGACGACGTCCACGCCGCGTCCGTCGGGCAGATGCAGGTCCAGCAGGACGCAGTGCGGCCGGACGGCGGTGTCCCGCAGGGTGTCCTCGGCCTCGGCCAGGGAGCGCGCGCGGTCGAGGTTGACGGTGACGCCGCTGTCCAGCAGCAGTTCCTCGACGAGGAGCGCGTCGCCGTCGTCGTCCTCCACGAGGAGCACGTCGGGGACGGTGATGACCTGCGCGGGGACGATACGGGAGCCGGCCGACGCCTGCATCCCGGCGACGTTCGCCATGAGCCCCTCCGGGCCCGGAGCACCCAGTGTGCTCGCCACTTCCCACCTCCGGCTCCGCATCCGCCCGCCTGTCGGTGCGGAGCGACGGACCAGAGCGTACTTGTCGCGTGCGAACTATTGCACCAGTCACCCGAACACCGGGCCCCGGGGTGTGAGAAACCTCCCCTTCGGCCGCGCGGGCGTGTTGGCGTCGGGAGGCAGGTTCCGAGGTGAGCCGGGGCGGGGAACAAGGGATGCTGTACCCGTGGGGCGGTCACGTGGGCGTGCGGGACGCCCAGGGTCCGGCAAGGGTGAAGCTTGCCCTTTAACAAGGGTTTACACTGGAAATTTGGCCGAAGGAGGCGAGGAGCGGAATGTTCAGTGACACCGACAGCATCACCCTGACGGACGTCGTCCGGACCCAGGGCTGTGCCATGCTGCGGGTCGCCGGAAAGCTCGACGTCTCCACGGAGCAGCAGCTCCAGGAGCACGCCGGGACGCTCGTCGACGCGGGCCACCACCACCTCGTCCTCGACCTGACGGCCCTGGCCTTCTGCGACTCCCGAGGGCTGAACTGCCTGCTCTCCCTCAACTGGCTCTGCCAGCGCCTCAACGGCGAACTGCTCCTCGCGGCCGTCGGGAGCCGGGTGCTCCAGATGCTGGCCCTGACCGGCACCCAGCACGTCTTCCGGTGCTACCCCACGCCGGGCGCCGCCCTGGCCGCCGTCCCGGCGGAGCACCGCCCGGTCTGGCCGCCGACGGACTGACGTCCACCAGCCGCCCGTGCGGGCGTCCGGCGGGCCTCAGGGCTCAGGGCGTCACCGCTCAGGCCGGGCTCAGGGCGCCAGGTAGGCCCGGTAGTTCCGTGAGCTCGACCAGTCGGGGAGCGCGTGCTCCGGCCAGTCGCGGGCGTACGCGGGCGGACGGTCGTCCCCGGCGACGAGGACGGCCACCGGCCGCCGGTCCGCCTCCTCCACCAGGCCCTGCGCCGTGATGCTGCCGTCGTGTCCACCGACCTGGCGCGAGTCGCACCCCGCCCGGTAGGCCACCCGCACCGCGTCGTGCCCGGAGACCACGCACGGCGGGCGCACCCCCAGCCGGTTCAGCTCCTCGGCGACGTCGGCCACCGCCTGCGCCGCCGCCCCGCTGCGCCGCACGGCGTCCCGCAGCACGGCCGCCTGCACCGCCACGTGCCCGACCAGACCGAGGACGACGACGAGGACGATCGCCGGACGCCACGGCGTGCGGGCGCGGAAGAGCCGGTGCAGGCACAGCGCCACCGGCAGCGCGAGCAGGGCGTAGGCGGGCAGCAGGAAGCGCGGGGCGGCGTAGTCGATGAGCAGCAGGTACGGCACGGAGAGGGAGAGCCCGGCGAGCGTGGCCAGGAGCACGGGCGCCAGCCGCCGCACCCGGACGGCGGCGATGACGCCCGCGATCACCGGCAGCGGCAGCAGCAGCCACCACACCGCCGTCACCGGGTGCTCCCACCCGATCGTGCACGGGCGGCACAGCGACCGGCCCGCGAGCGCCTTGGCCTGGTCGTCGAAGGCGAGGCTCCAGCCGAGGCCGCCCTGGATCTCCCCGGCCCGCTCCAGCCGGGTCAGGACGCCGCCGTAGTGCAGTTGGGCCTCCACCAGCCACGGCGCGGCCCCGAGCAGGGCGCCGAGCGCGAGGACGGCCAGCAGCAGCGGACGCCGCCAGGCCCGCACGTAGAGCGCGGCGGCCACCAGCGGTAGCCCCAGCCACGCCGCGTCCCCCGGCCGCAGCAGGGCGACGCAGGCGATGCCGAAGCCGAGGCCGGCGAACGCCCACGGGTCGCGGTGCCGGCCGTCGCGGGCGGCGCGGAGGAAGCAGCCGACCGTCGCCAGCGCCGCGAAGGCCACCCAGAGGTTGGGCATGATCTGCGGGCCGTAGAAGAGCGTGATCCACAGCGAGGAGAACAGGGCCCCCGCGAGCGCGAGCACGGGCGCGGGGAGCAACCCGCGCCACACCCACAGCGCCAGGAAGAGCGCGAGTCCGGACAGCACGGCGAGGTACAGCCGTACGGCCAGGACGGAGGAGGTCAGGGCGGCGACGGGCGCCACGAGGAAGCTGACGCCCCGGGCGCGGGGCGCGCTGAAGTAGGCCGTCGTGGCGTCCGGCCCGACCTGGCTGAGGTAGACCGTCTCGTCCCAGCCGAGCCCGAGCCCGGGCACCACGAAGACGAGCTGCACGGCCGTGAACGCGAGAGCGACGAGCCCGATCCACAGGCCGGGCCGCTCGGGCGTCGCGTCGTGCAGGCGCAGGGCGGCGCGGAACCGGGCCTCCTGACGGCCGGCCAGGGCCAGGGGCGATGACTGCATTGCGGAGCCCTCACACGTCGGGCGGGTGCGCTTTCCGGTGCCGCACCCGTGTACCCGCAACACTCGGGCGAACCCGTGCGCTCGGCCACACACCGGCCGCCGTCCGGCGTAAGCGCTCCCCCCGAAGGAGACGACGGCGGCCGGACGGGTCGTCCGGCCGCCGTCGCTGCGGCGTCAGCTCCGCGCGGTGACGCGCGCGGTGACGCGCGCGGTGACGCGCGCGGCGTCCCGCGCGGTGTCCGTCGGTGTGTCCGTCGGGGTGCTCCCGGACGGCTCCCAGCAGGCGACGCCCCGCAGCCCGGGCACGCGGTCGCGGGTGAAGACGGGGTCGAGGCCCGCGCGGCGCTGGGCCTGGTAGTCGCTCAGCAGCCGGAAGGCCACGACGGACAGCGGCAGGATCGTCAGCAGGTTCACCAGCACCATCGCGCCCATGGTGATGTCCGCCAGGTTCCACACGACGCTCACCGACCCCATGGCGCCCAGCACGGTGCAGCCGAGGACGACGACGCGGTACCCCGTCATGACGGAGCGGTTGCCGGTCATGAACTCGATGTTGGACTCGCCGTAGTAGTAGTTCCCGATCATCGAGCTGAAGGCCAGCATGAAGACGATGAGGGTCAGGGCGTGCGCGCCCCAGTCGCCGAGGGTGGCGGAGAAGGCGGACTGCGTGACGTCCGCGCCGCCGCGCTCGCCCAGCGAGGGGTTCGCGCTCAGCACGACGAAGGCGGTCATGGTGCAGACGACGAGCGTGTCGAAGTAGACGCCGAACGTCTGGACGAGGCCCTGCTTGACGGGGTGGCTCGTCTCGGCCGAGGCCGCGGCGTTCGGGGCGGAGCCCATGCCCGCCTCGTTGGAGAACATGCCCCGCCGCACGCCCTGGAGGATCGCGGTGCCGATGGCGCCTCCGGCGACCTCCCGCAGCCCGAACGCGCCGCCGACGATGTCTCCCAGCATGGCGGGGATCCGGCTCGCGTTGAGGACGACGATCACGGTGCCCAGGAGCAGGTACAGGCCCGCCATCAGGGGGATGAGCGTGGTCGTCACCTTCGCCAGGCGCTTGACGCCGAAGAAGACGGCGAGCGCGAGGAGGCCCGCGAGGGCGATGCCGAGGAGGAGCGGGAACCAGCCGGAGTCCACGCCGCCCATGGAGCCCTCCACCGCGACGGCGATCGTGTTGGACTGCACGGCGGTCAGCACGAAACCGAAGGTCAGGGTGATGAGGACGGCGAACAGCACGCCGAGCCAGCGTTTCCCGAGGGCGCGCTGCATGTAGTAGGCCGGGCCGCCCCGGTAGGTGCCGGGCTGCTTGCCGCGCACCTTGTAGAGCTGGGCGAGGACGGACTCGACGAACGCCGACGCACCGCCGACGAGGGCCATCACCCACATCCAGAAGACGGCGCCGGGGCCGCCGAGCGTGATCGCCGTGGCCACACCCGCGATGTTGCCGGTGCCGATCCGGGCGGCGGCGGAGATGGTGAACGCGCCGAAGGGGCTGACGCCCCCGGCGGGACGGTCCTTGAGGACCCGCAGCATGTCCGGCAGCAGCCGGATCTGGGCCCCGCGCGAGCGGAGGGTGAAGTAGAGACCGGCGACCGCGACGAGCGGGATCAGCAGATAGGTCCAGAAGACGTCGTTGACGTCGACGATCAGGGCGTCAAGCGTGCTCATGGGCGTGGTGCGTCCCGTCCTCGTGAGTCGGGTGGACTGTCCGGGGTCCGACGGCGGGACGGTACGGATCGCGTACGCGGGCCGGTCGGCTCACGGGAGGTTATCCAGGGCCGGACACGGCTGAACAGACGCGCCTGACGTGCGCATTCTCACAGAAAAGCGGCGATTCGGGAGGTTCCTCGGAAAAGCCGCTGGGGCGGCACCCGGTGAGGGTGCCGCCCCAGCGCCCCGGAAAGGGGAGGACGCTGATCCGCGGGGATCAGAAGTCCATGCCACCGCCCATGCCACCGGTCGGGTCGGCCGCGCCGGCGGCCGCCTTCTCCGGCTTGTCGGCGATGACGGCCTCGGTGGTGAGGAACAGCGCGGCGATCGACGCGGCGTTCTGCAGCGCCGAGCGCGTCACCTTGGCGGGGTCGATGATGCCTTCGGCGATCATGTCGACGTACTCGCCGGTGGCGGCGTTCAGACCGTGACCCGGGGTCAGGTTGCGCACCTTCTCCACGATGACGCCGCCCTCGAGACCGGCGTTGACCGCGATCTGCTTGAGCGGGGCCTCCAGGGCCAGCTTGACGGCGGCGGCACCGGTGGCCTCGTCGCCGTCCAGCTCCAGCTTCTCGAAGACGCTGGACGCCTGGAGCAGGGCCACGCCACCACCGGCGACGATGCCCTCCTCGACGGCGGCCTTGGCGTTGCGCACCGCGTCCTCGATGCGGTGCTTGCGCTCCTTGAGCTCCACCTCGGTGGCGGCGCCGGCCTTGATGACGGCCACGCCGCCGGCCAGCTTCGCGAGGCGCTCCTGGAGCTTCTCGCGGTCGTAGTCCGAGTCGGAGTTCTCGATCTCGGCGCGGATCTGGTTGACCCGGCCCTGGACCTGGTCGCTCTCACCGGCACCGTCGACGATGGTCGTCTCGTCCTTGGTGACGACGACCTTGCGGGCGCGGCCGAGCAGCTCCAGACCGGCGTTCTCCAGCTTGAGGCCGACCTCCTCGGAGACGACCTGGCCACCGGTGAGGATGGCGATGTCGCCGAGCATGGCCTTGCGGCGGTCGCCGAAGCCCGGGGCCTTGACGGCGACGGACTTGAAGGTGCCGCGGATCTTGTTGACGATCAGGGTGGACAGGGCCTCACCCTCGACGTCCTCGGCGATGATCAGCAGCGGCTTGCCCGACTGCATGACCTTCTCCAGGAGCGGGAGCAGCTCCTTGACGTTGCCGATCTTGGAGTTCGCGATGAGGATGTACGGGTCGTCGTAGACGGTCTCCATACGCTCCATGTCGGTCGCGAAGTACGCCGAGATGTAGCCCTTGTCGAAGCGCATACCCTCGGTGAGCTCCAGCTCCAGACCGAAGGTCTGGGACTCCTCGACGGTGATGACGCCTTCCTTGCCGACCTTGTCCATGGCCTCGGCGATCAGCTCGCCGATCTGGACGTCGGCGGCGGAGATGGAGGCGGTGGAGGCGATCTGCTCCTTCGTCTCCACGTCCTTGGCCTGCTCCAGCAGGGCGGCGGAGACGGCCTCGGTGGCGCGCTCGATGCCGCGCTTGAGCGCCATCGGGTTGGCACCGGCGGCCACGTTCCGCAGACCCTCGCGGACCAGTGCCTGGGCGAGGACGGTCGCGGTCGTCGTGCCGTCACCGGCGACGTCGTCCGTCTTCTTGGCGACCTCCTTGACGAGCTCGGCGCCGATCTTCTCGTAGGCGTCCTCGAGCTCGATCTCCTTGGCGATGGAGACACCGTCGTTGGTGATCGTGGGGGCGCCCCACTTCTTCTCCAGCACGACGTTGCGACCCTTGGGGCCAAGCGTGACCTTGACGGCGTCGGCGAGCTGGTTCATGCCGCGTTCGAGGCCGCGCCGCGCCTCCTCGTCGAACGCGATGATCTTGGCCATGTGAAGTGGTCCTCCCAGGACTGGGGTGGATTGCTCCGGACCGCGCTGGCGCCCGCGACGGACGGCCTGCGGGGCCTGGCGTTCCTTCCGCCGGGCCTCGCGGACCTCACCGAACCGGTCCTTCTTTTTGTCACTCTCACGTGCAGAGTGCTAAGCCCAATGATTAGCACTCGACCCCTCCGAGTGCAAGCGCCCCCGCATCGGGAGCGCCCCGGCGCCGCGTCCTCCGCCACGCCGGAGCGGCGGCGTGAACCGTTCCACCCCGGCCGCCGACTTACCGGTGACGTGCCGGTCGAGCAGCGGGAACACCGCACCGGCACGACGGAGAGAAGGAGGGTCGGGTGCACGAGGCCAAGGCCAAGGACGAGGACGAGGCCGAGGGCGAGGGCGAGGCCGAGGGCGAGGGCGAGGGCGGAGCCCTGCTGGTGGTGCGCTGCCAACTCGGGGAGCGGCAGGCGTTCACCGAGCTGGTGCGGGCCTGGCACGGCCCGCTGTGGCGGTACCTGCGGGCCATGACCGGCGGGGACGGCGTCGCGGACGACCTCGCGCAGGAGACGTGGATCGGCGTCCTGCGGGGGCTGCCGAAACTGCGGGAGCCCGGCCGGTTCGCGCCCTGGTTGTTCACCATCGCGCGACGCGCCCTCGCGGATCACCTCCGGCGCAGCCGCGCGGCGCCGCTCGGGCCCGTGGACCTCGCCGACGCACCCGAGGTGACGGCCGAACCGGGGGACTTCCCGGGCGACGTCCTGGACCGGCTGGAGGTCCACGCCGGGCTGGCGGCCCTGCCGCCCGCCGAACGCGAGGTGCTGGTGCTGTTCCACCTCGCGGACCTGCCGACGGCCGCCTGCGCCGACGTGCTCGGCGTTCCGCCGGGCACGGTCAAGAGCCGGCTCTTCCGCGCCCGCCGCATGCTGCGCGACATCCTGACCGAGAGGGGTCACGACCGATGAACGAGAACGACCGCCGCATCCCGGGCGACCGTCGCACGGCACCCCGGGAGGTACCGGAGGAGTTGGCGCGCACGCTGGCGCGCGAGACCTCGCTGGGACGCCGGGTGCGCCACCTCGCGACCGGCCTCGTCGGGGGCTGCGGGGCCGCGCTGCTGACACTGCTGTGGGCGACCGAGCCGACGCCGCTTCCGGTGCGGACCCGCGTCGCGTTCGCCGGGCTGATCGCCGTCGGCCTGGCCTGGGCCGCCCTGGCCTGCTGGACCCTGACGCGGCGTCACCCGCTGTACGGGGCCGACCGGGTGCTTGCGGCGGGCGTCGCGCTCGCCGCCACCTCCGCGACCGCGCTGGGCGCCGTCGTCCTCACGGCCGTGCGGGGAACGGCCGCCCTGGCCGTGGGCACGGGGCTGACCGGCGCCCTCGCGGTGACGGCCGCGGCGCTGCTCCTGGGGCGGGCCCGGAGCCGTCGACGGGCCCTGCTGCGCCGGCGCGACGCCCTGCGGGCGGATTCCCGGACGGCGGGCTGACGGGGCGTCAGCGGATCGGGGAACGCCGAAGGGCCCGGCTGCGGCCGGGCCCTTCGAACGTGTGGTGTGTGGCGGTCGTCGCTCAGGCGCTGAGACGGACCATGTCCGCCTGCGGCCCCTTCTGCCCCTGCGAGATCTCGAACTCGACCCGCTGCCCTTCCTCAAGGGTGCGGTAGCCGTCCATCTGAATCGCGCTGTAGTGGACGAACACGTCCGCACCACCGTCGACCGCGATGAAGCCGTAGCCCTTCTCCGCGTTGAACCACTTGACGGTGCCCTGAGCCATTCCTAACTCCCCTATTACTGGCCCTTGCACGAGCCCGCACTCCGCGGACCCGGGTCAGAGTCACCCCCTGGGTCGTGAGGGTGTTGTGCGCCGGAACGCGTCGACCGCCGCTGAATGTATCTGGATGAACGCCCTGTGCAACAGGTCAATCAGACGAGAAATCCGCACAGGACACATCGGTCGACAACGGGCACACGGCATCGAACCGGTGCGATTCCGGCCGGGCATAGCCGGGCCAACGCGACAAAAGTCCCTGCGCTTCGGGCAGAACTTGGCGCACAACTTGTCGTTGTGTGTCACATCCGAAAGGGGGTTCGGGGCACACCCTACCGCTTCGCGGAAGTCGGAACGCACCCTTCCGGTTAGCGGAGCCGCGCGACGGGTCGCGCGCCGGGCCACCGCCGCCCGGGACGCCGTGCGGAACGCCGTGTGGTCCCGCACCCGGAAGGGGCGGGACCACACGAACGGGACGCGGCAGGACGTGCCTTACACCGCACCACCGGCGACGGCGGGGATGATGGAGACGCCGGCGCCGTCCGGGGTCGGCGTCGCGAGGCCCTCGGCGAAGCGGACGTCGTCGTCGTTGACGTAGATGTTCACGAACCGGCGCAGCTTGCCGGTGTCGTCCAGCACGCGGGCGCTGATGCCCGTGTGGTTCTTCTCCAGGTCGGCCAGCACCTCGCCGAGGGTCGCGCCCTCGGCGGCGACCTCGGCCTGACCGCCGGTGTAGGTGCGCAGGATGGTCGGGATGCGGACGTTGACGCTCATGTGCGGTTCACCTTCGTGGGTCGTGGGTGCGGGGTTCAGGCCAGGCCGGCGGCGCGGAAGGCGTCCAGCGAGGGGCGGATGACGGCGCTCGGCCCGGTCGTCGGCGCGACGGCGTCCAGCGTCTTCAGGCCGTCACCCGTGTTGAGGACGACGGTCGTCAGGGTGGGGTCGAGCAGGCCGTCCTCGATCAGCTTGCGGGTGACGCCCACCGTCACCCCGCCCGCCGTCTCCGCGAAGATGCCCTCCGTGCGGGCCAGCAGCTTGATGGCGTCCACGACCTGCGCGTCGGTGACGTCCTCCACGGCGCCGCCGGTGCGGCGGGCGATGTCCAGCACGTAGGGGCCGTCGGCCGGGTTGCCGATGGCGAGCGACTTGGCGATCGTGTCCGGCCGCACCGGGCGCACCACGTCGTGGCCGCCCTTGAAGGCCTGGGAGACCGGCGAGCAGCCCTCGGCCTGGGCGCCGAAGATCCTGTACGGGCGGTCCTCGACGAGCCCGAGCGCGATCAGCTCGCGCAGCCCCTTGTCGATCTTCGTCAGCTGGGAGCCGGAGGCGATGGGGACGACGAGCTGGTCCGGCAGGCGCCAGCCGAGCTGCTCGCAGATCTCGTAGGCGAGCGTCTTGGAGCCCTCGGCGTAGTAGGGGCGCAGGTTGACGTTGACGAACCCCCAGCCCTCACCGGCCGGGTCGCCGATCAGCTCGCTGCAGAAACGGTTCACGTCGTCGTAGGTGCCCTCGATGCCGACGAGGTCGCCGCCGTAGACGGCGGCCATGACGACCTTGCCCTGCTCCAGGTCGTGCGGGATGAAGACGCACGAACGCAGCCCGGCACGGGCCGCCGCCGCGCCGACGGCCCCGGCCAGGTTGCCGGTGGAGGAGCAGGAGAGCGTGGTGAAGCCGAAGGCGCGGGCGGCCTCGACGGCGATGGCGACGACGCGGTCCTTGAAGGAGTGCGTCGGGTTGCCGGAGTCGTCCTTGACGTGCAGCTCACCGGTGACGCCCAGCTCCGCCGCCAGGCGGTCGGCGCGCACCAGCTTGGTGAAGCCCGGGTTCAGGTTGGGCTTGGCGGCGACGTCGGCGGGCACCGGCAGCAGCGGGGCGTACCGCCAGATGTTGTCCGGGCCGGCCTCGATCCGCGCGCGCAGCGCCTCCGGGTCGCCCTCCGGCAGCTCGTAGGCGATCTCCAGCGGGCCGAAGCACGCCGTACAGGCGAAGTGCGGGCCCAGCGGGATGCGCTCGCCGCACTCGCGACAGGACAGGGCGACCGCCGGCCCCAGGGGGACGCGGGGGTGCGCGGAGTCGGATGCGGTGGTGCTTGCGACCGTGTTCACAGCCATGGAGGCGAGGCCCTTTCTCCTCATCTTCCCCACGACGACCTTCGCCGCAGGACGGAATTGGCACCTTCCCCACGGCGGCTTCGCCCCGAAATGAACCGGAATGACGTAATGACGCGCGGGAGGGTTGCCGGGGCTTCAACGGGCCGTTCCCTCTGCCCCTCTGGATGAGCTCTATGGCGCTTGTCAGGCGCGTTTGTCGGCGGCGACGCGCCCCGACATGCGGAGGTCACGTGCGCTGTTCAAGACTGTAACCGACGGCCCCGAGGGTGGATGGGGCCGTCCGAACCGCGAGACGCGGGATTTCGCGGCCGACGTCAGGAGGCGGACACGTGCTGGACGAGGTCGAGAGCTGGCTGCACCGGCGCTCCTGGAGCGCCGAGGAACGCCCGCTGGCCGGGCTGCTGGCCGCCAAGCGGGCGGCCGGGGCGCGCGGCAGCGTGAGTGTCGTCCTTCCCGCGCTGAACGAGGAGGCGACGGTCGGCGAGATCGTCGCGACGATCCGTGCGGAGCTGATGACGGCCGAGACCCCCCTCGTCGACGAGCTGGTGGTGGTCGACTCCGGCTCCACCGACCGGACGGGGGACGTGGCGGCGGCGGCCGGCGCGAAGGTCGTCCACCGCGACGCGCTGCTCCCCCGCGTTCCGGCGGTACCCGGCAAGGGCGAGGTGCTGTGGCGCTCGCTGCTGGCCACCAGCGGCGAGATCGTGTGCTTCATCGACGCCGACCTGCGGGACTTCCGCTCCCGGTTCGTCTCCGGCATCGTCGGCCCGCTGCTCACCGACCCGGAGTTGCAGCTGGTCAAGGCGATGTACGACCGGCCGCTCGGGGACAGCCCGGCCGGGGGCGGCCGCGTCACCGAGCTGGTCGCCCGCCCGGTGCTGAACCTGCACTGGCCACGGCTTGCGGGCTTCGTGCAGCCGCTGGGCGGGGAGTACGCCGCCCGCCGCTCGCTGCTGGAACGGCTGCCCTTCCCCGTCGGCTACGGCGTCGAGCTGGCCCTCCTCGTCGACTCCCTGCACGCGGTCGGGCTGGACGCGCTGGCCCAGGTGGACGTCGGCGTCCGCAAGCACCGCAACCAGGACGGGCAGGCCCTCGGCCGGATGGCGGCGGCCATCTACCGCACCGCGCAGCGGCGCATCGCCCGCGCCCCGCTCACCCACGCCGAGCTGACCCAGTTCGCCCGCGAGGAGGCCGGCGGCTTCGCGCCCCGCACGCACCCGGTGGACACGGAGGAGCGGCCGCCCATGGGCACCGTGCCGGAGTACACGGCCGCCCGCCAAGCGGCGTGACCGGGCCTTGCCCGGTCCAGGTCCGGGCATGGCGGGGTGGAGCGGGGCGGGGTCCCGTGACCGATTTCCGCCCGGCCGGGGCCCGCGGCAACCGCACGGCCGTTTGAACGACGCTCGATGCGGATACGCTCGCCGCATGGTCGCCGAGTCCCGCGTGCCCCAGGTCCTGGTCGCCTCCAATCGAGGTCCGGTCTCCTACGCGATCGCCGAGGACGGGTCGCTCTCCGCGAAACGCGGCGGCGGCGGCCTCGTCTCCGGGCTCTCCGCGATCGGGCCCGAGGCGGACGCCGTGTGGGTCTGCGCCGCCCTCGGCGAGGGCGACCGCGAGGCCGCCCGGCGCGCGGACGGGCTCCTGCCCCGGGAGGACACCGGCGGGCAGCGGGTGCGGATGCTCGACATCCCCGCCGAGACCTTCGCCGACGCCTACAACGGCGTCGCCAACTCGGTGCTGTGGTTCGTGCACCACATGCTCTACCAGACGCCGCTGGAGCCCGCGTTCGACACCGCCTTCGCACGGCAGTGGGGGGCGTACGAGGCGTACAACACCGCCTTCGCGCAGGCGCTCGCCCACGACGCGGAGGAGGGCGCGGTCGTCCTCGTCCAGGACTACCACCTGACGCTGGTGCCCGAGCTGCTGCGCTCCCTCCGCCCCGACCTGCGCATCGGGCACTTCTCGCACACCCCGTGGGCGCCCGCCGACTACTACCGGATGCTGCCCGACGCCACCGCCGCCGCCGTCCTGCGCGGCGTGCTCGGCGCGGACCGGGCGGCCTTCCTGACCCGGCGCTGGGCCGAGGCGTTCGCCGCGTGCTGCGCCGACGTGCTGGGTGCGACGGTCGAGTCCTCGGACGGGGACCTGCGCGTCACGTACGCCGGGCGCACGACGCGCGTCGGCGTGCACGGCCTGGGGGCCGACGCCGACTTCCTGCGCGAACGCGCCCACCGGCCCGACGTCGACGAGCGCGGAGCGGCGCTGCGGGCGCAGGTCGGCGAGGGCCGCCGGACCATCGTGCGGGTGGACCGCACGGAGCTGTCCAAGAACATCGTGCGCGGCCTGCACGCCTACCGCAGGCTGCTCACGGACCACCCCCAGTGGCGCGAGCGCGTCGTGCACGTGGCCTTCGCCTACCCCTCCCGGCAGGACCTGGCCGTCTACCGCGCCTACACGGCCGAGGTCTCCCGCGTCGCCGAGGAGATCAACGCCGAGTTCGGCACCGAGGGCTGGACGCCGGTCGTCCTGCACGTCAAGGACGACTTCGCCCGCTCCCTGGCCGCCTACCGAATGGCGGACGTCGCGCTGGTCAACCCCATCAGGGACGGCATGAACCTGGTCGCCAAGGAGGTGCCGGTCGTCTCCGACGAGGGCTGTGTGCTGGTGCTCTCGCGGGAGGCGGGCGCCGCCGCCGACCTCGGTGAGGACGCGATCCTGGTCAACCCCTACGACGTCGGCGCGACGGCCCGCGCCCTCGCCGACGCCCTCGCCGTCCCGCCCGGGGCGCGGGCGGAGGGGACGAAGCGGCTCGCCGCCGCCGCGACGGCACTGCCGCCCCGCGACTGGTTCCTGGCCCAGCTCACCGCGCTGCGCGAGGACTGAGCCCGGGCGGGTCGGCCGCCCGGCCCGCCCGGGCCACCCGAAATCCCCGCGCGGGCCGTCCCCGCCGGCGCTACTCTCGGCGCTCATGAGCTGGCTGCCCGACGCCTTCGTCCACCCGGTCCACGTGCCCGTGCCGGGCACCGCGCTGCACCTGCGGCCGATCCGGGAGTCGGACGCCCCGATCGACTACCCCGCCGTCATGGGCTCCCGCGAGCGCCTGTGGGAGGTCTTCGGCCCGGCCTGGGGCTGGCCCGCCGAGACGATGACCTACGAGGAGGACCGCCTCGACCTGCTGCGGCACGAGCGGGAGATCGCCGCACACGAGTCCTTCAACTACGCGCTGCTGAACGAGGACGAGACGGCGCTGCTCGGCTGCGTCTACATCGACCCACCCGAGCGCACCGGCTCCGACGCGGACGTGTCCTGGTGGGTGGTGGACGAGCTGGCCGGGAGCGAGGCGGAGCGCGCGCTCGACGCCCTGGTGCCGCGCTGGATCGCCACCGCCTGGCCCTTCCGGCGGCCGCGCCACCTCGGCCACGACCTCACCTGGGCACAGTGGCTCGCTCTGCCGCCCGCACCCTGACGGCCCGCAAGCTTGACCGCCCGCACGACGCGTTACCCGTCCGGCTCGACGAGCGCGGCCAGCAGGGCCGCGACGCCCGCCGGACCGGGCACGACGACGTCCGCCCGCTCGGCGAGTGCGGGCACCTCGGGGGCGGCGCCGACCAGCAGGGTCGGCCACCCGTCGGCGCGGCGCCGTTCGAGTGCGGCGAAGGCCGCCAGATCGCCCAGGTCGTCGCCCGCGTAGAGCACGGGACCGGCGTCCCGCTCGGCCAGGTAGGCGGTCAGGGCCACGCCCTTGTCCATCCCCGGGGGCCGCAGCTCCAGGACGAAGCGGCCCGGTTCGAGGTGGAGTCCGTGGCGGGCGGCCAGCTCGGCCAGCGGCGCGCGCAGCGCGGCGAACGCGCCCGCCGGGTCGGCGGACCGCCGGGTGTGGACGGCGACGGCCAGCCCCTTGTCCTCCGTCCTGACGCCCTCCGGGGCGCCGAGCCCGGCGAGGAGGCCGGGCAGTTCGGCGCGGACGGCGGCCACGCCCGGCTCGGGTGGGGGCGCCGAGAAGGTACCCGTCGCGGCGTCCCAGCGCTCGGCTCCGTAGGCGCCGAGAACGGTCAGCCCCTCCAGCCCCGGCACATCGGCGAAGCCCCCGTACCGCACGGCGACCTCGGCGGGACGCCCGGTGACGACGGCGATGCCCGCCAGCCGGGGGCCGAGCCGGGCCAGCGCGGGCAGGACGTCGGGGTGCGGCCGGGCGTCCTCGGGGTCGGGCACGATCGGTGCGAGCGTGCCGTCGAAGTCCAGGGCGACCACGGAGCGGCCCGGCTCGGCCCGGAGGGCCGCCAGCCCGGCCCGGCCGGCGGGGGTGATGGTGTGCGCGTCGAAGCGGACCATGGGCGCGAGACTACCGGCGGCGGCGCTGGGCGTCCCGCACGCGCCGGAGCCGGTTGACCGTCACCGGGTCGTGGGCGAGTGCGCGGGGGTCGTCGAGGAGGGCGTTGAGCAGCTGGTAGTAGCGGGTCGGCGAGGTGCCGAGCCGCTCGCGTATCGCCCGCTCCTTGGCGCCGGGTCCCGGCCAGCCGCGCCGCTCGACGGCGAGCACGGCCGCCTCCCGCGTCGTCAGGCCGTACCCCTGCGGCTCCCCGGCCGGGCTCTCGCACCCGTTCTCCGCCGGGCGTCCGTCCGCCCGCTCCCCTGTGCCCTCCGCCATGGCCCACACCGTAGTGCGTGGGTATGACAGCCGGTCCCCGGTCGCGGAAACGGTTCAGCGCAGGGCGCGGTAGCGGCCCTGGTAGTAGGTGAGCGGCTTGCCGTCGACGCCGGGCACCTCGGCCGTGAGGACGCGCGCCACCAGCAGCGTGTGGTCACCGGCGAGGTGCCGCTGCTCGGTGCGGCACTCCAGGTGCGCGAGCGCGCCGTGGACGAGCGGCGCCTGCGCCGTCTCCCCCCGGGTGTGCGGCAGCTCGCGGAAGAGGAGGTGGTCGCTCAGCCGGCCCTTCATCGCGAACCGGCCGGCCGTCTGGCGCTGGTTCTCGGCGAGCAGGTTGGCCGCCCACAGGTCGCGCCGCTCCAGCAGCTCGTCCATCCGCGAGCCGGTGCGCACACTCAGCAGCACGAGCGGCGGGTCGAGGCTGACGGAGAGGAACGCCGTCGCCGTCATGCCGACGTAGGCGCCGCGCGGTCCGTCCTCCGGGTCATAGGCCGTCACCAGCACGACACCGGCGGCGAGCCGCGCCATGGCCGCCCGGAACTGCTCCTCGTTCACCCCTCCAGCATGGGGGACGGCGCCGGGGGCGGAGCGGTCGGCCGGGCCCGGCCGGTGGGTCCCGGCATTGGCGGCGGCGCGGTGGGCTGCGGGCGGAGCTGTCGGATACACGCTCCGGACGGTAACGAGCGGCACCGCCCGACCGCATCGGGCGGGGGGACCAGACGGGTCCTACGACCCGGGTCGGGGCCCTCCTCCGGGCCCGCGTCCGCGCGGCGCCGCCGCCCCGCGCGACCTGCGGATACCCACGCACGGTGAGTTCCGGACAGCCTCTTGTGACATGAGTCACAGATGAGATTAATTGTTGACCCTGTGTACCGAGTGAGGAGCAGCCTGTGATTCAGTGGCGGGGACACTCGGACGAGTGGCATGTCGGATCAACGAACGAGCCACGGGGGAGGCAGATGGACACCGACTCTGAGCCGTACGTCCGCCTCACCACGCTGCGCCGTCTCCACCAGTCCGTGGCTCAGCTGAACACCGCCCGCAGCCTCGCCGACACCCTCCAGACGGTCGCCGACGGCGTCGTCACGGGCCTCGGCTTCGAGATGGCGGCGGTCAACCTCGTCCGTCCCGACGGCGACCTCGTCGTCGCCGCCGTCGCCGGGAGCACCGGTGCCGAGGCGATGATGGCCGGGCGCGTCGGCTCCCGCGCCTCCTGGGAGCGCCGGCTCGCGATGGGCGAGGCCTGGGGGGAGCTGCGTTTCGTCCCGTACACCGAGGGCTGGGTGCTCGACGACGACGACGTCCCCCAGTGGCACACCCCCGGCCCCGCCCCGCGCTTCGCCGACGAGTGGCACCCCATGGACCGGCTCTTCGCCCCCATGTACACGGCCGACGGCGACCTCCTCGGCGTCATATCCGTCGACAAGCCCCGCAACGGCCGCCGCCCCGGCGCCTGGGGGTGCGAGGCCCTCCAGATGTACGGCTTCCAGGCCGCCATCGCCATCAGCAACGCCCGGCTGCGCGCCAACATGCAGCGCGCGCTCGTCCGGCTGGAGCGCGAGCAGCAGGCGCTGCGGGCCAGCGAGGAGAGCTTCCGGGCCGCCTTCGAGTACGCGCCCAGCGGCATGGCCATCGCGGAGATGGGCGGCGACCAGCACGGGCGGCTCATCAAGGCCAACGACGCCCTGTGCCGCCTCCTCGGCCGCACGGCGTCGATGATGCGCCGCTACTCCTTCTCCGACCTCGTCCACCCCGAGGACATCGGCACCCTGCTGCGCACCGCCGCCGAGGGCGGCCGGGCCGAGCTGCGCATGAGCCGCAGGGACGGCAGCTACGTGTGGGTGTCCCTGCGGAACTCGGTCGTCGCCGACGTCGCCGACGGGCCGCGCTTCCTGCTCACCCACGTCGAGGACATCGAGGAGCGCAAGCGGCACGAGCTGCACCTGCGCCACCGGGCCAGCCACGACTCCCTGACCGGGCTGCCCAACAGCGCCGAGCTGCGCGCCCGGCTCAGCGCCCGGCTCTGCGAACGCCCGGCCCTGTCCTCCGTGCACACCGGTCCGGACCCGGACGCCGACCCGGCCTGGGCGGACGTCCACGAGATGGTGGCCGTCTTCCCCGACCTGCACGGTGTCGGCGGGGGCCCCGGCTCGGACGGTCCGTTCGTCCCGCCGCCGGTCGGGCCCGGGTTCGACCACCACGTCCACCTCACCGCCCCGTCGGGCGAGGACCCCTCGGACAAGGGCCTGGCCGTGCTCTTCTGCGACCTGGACGGCTTCAAGTCGATCAACGACCGCTTCGGGCACCACTGCGGTGACGCCGTCCTGGTCGAGGTCGCCCGACGGCTGGCGGGCGCCGTCCGCGACAACGACACCGTGGCCCGGCTCGGCGGCGACGAGTTCGTCGTCCTGGCCGACGGGCTCGCGTCCGCCGACGCGAGCGACCTCGCGGTGCGGCTGCGCAACGCGATCATCCCGCCGATACGCGTCGACGGCCGCCAGGTGCGGGTCGGCGCGAGCTTCGGCATCGGATGGGCCTCCTGTGGAGAATCCGTGGAGGAGATTTTGCAGTCGGCGGACCAGCGGATGTACGTCGAGAAACGTTCCAGGTCAAAGGGGCACCGGAGAGCCGGGTAGGGGTGTTCGCCCCAGGACGTCCCCGCCCGCCGTCCCTCGAACGGGGTAGGCTGCGCGAGGTCAGCTACTGCCGTATGAGGAGAACAGGGGATGACCGCCGGTCATAACGGTACGACTCCGCCGGAGGGCGACGACCCCTTCGGCTACCTGTACCGCCAGGAAGGCGGCGCCCCCGGCGCGGCCCCGCAGCAGGGCGTCCCCCGCACCTCCTACCAGCAGGTCCGCCCGGTGGGCGAGCGCCGCTACGGCACCCCGCAGGGCTCCCCGGCGCAGCCGCCGCAGGGCCACGGCGGCGGGTACGGGTATCCCCCGCAGAACCCGCAGGGCGCCCACGGCGGGACGGGTGGTTACGGCTACCCGCCGCAGGCCTCGCCCGAGGCCGCCTATCCGAACGCCCACTACGCGGCCCCGGAGACCCAACCCGGCGGCCGTGCGGCGACGCGCGGGACGGGCCGGCCGGGACCGGGACACGGTGGCGGGCAGCGCCGCAACGGGCTGCTCATCGCCGCCCTCGCGGTCGTGGGCGCCGTTCTCGTCGGCGTGGGTGCGGCCGTCGCGTTCTCCGGGGACGACAACGACAAGGCGGGGGCGAACTCCGCCACTGACGGCGAGCGGCAGCCGGGCTCCGACGACCCGGAGCCGAAGGACGACGCCCCGAAGGACGAGGACGAGCAGGACGGCGAGGTCGAACTGCCCACGGAGGACGCCTCCAGCCTCCGCCTCGACAACGGCCCCGTCGTCGCCGGCGACATCCCCGGCTCCCGTGCCGAGGACGGCAAGTACGTCGCCGGTCTGAACAAGCCCGGCGCGACCGTGACCTGGACGACCGAGGTGCCCGAGGCGGGCAAGTACACCGTCTTCGTCGGCTACACAGTGCCCGGAGCCGACGCCAACGCGAGACTCGCCATCAACGGAAAGCCCAGCAACCGACCGCTCAACTTGAAGAATTGGGCGAACGCCGAGCCCGACGCATGGGAAAAGGGCTGGACGCGTACCTTCGCCTGGGTGGAGTTGCAGGACGGGCAGAACACGATTCAGGTCTCCTGCGCCGAGGGCAATGCCTGCGAGTTCGCCATGGACCGAGTGTGGCTGAAGGCCGGACACGTGGAGAAGTAGACGCCTCACCGAACCGATGAACGCGCGGCGGCCCTGAGGGTTCGCCGCGCGTTCGCCTACTTGACCAGGAGCGTCAGACGCCGTTCCACGGAGCCGTGCAGTAGTTGAGCAGCCGACTGCCCTCAAAGTTCGCGACCTGAACCGTCATCGTGAACATGCCACCGTCGTAGCTGGCCCGAGTTCTCCAATGCTTGGTATTCCCGTAGCCATCGTAATTATGGCGCCAAGGCCAGTACTTCACGTTGCCATTGTAATCCCCCGTCACGAACCGAATAGCCGGATGATGCCCGTCCGCTTTCGTGTCCTTTACGAAGAGATCCAATGGGTCGACCAAAGTTGGGTTACGGGGATTCCCATCCCAGATACCGTAAGCCCCACTTGTGGAACAACTTGCGCTTTCAGCGTGCGCCTGCCCCGGAACCAGCAGCGCAAGGGCCGTGGCAGCAGCACCCACAAATGTCACTTTCGCTCTTACCTGCATGCCGCAGAACACTCCTTCTACAGTCGGTTATGTCCATGACAGCACATGTGGCGCTTCTGGGTCAGGAGAACGTCGCGATCGGCCCCAGCCCTACGGCTTCACCACCCACGCCCCCCGGCGGAGCACCGCGCGGACGGTGAACGCCGCGTCGAGCGCGACGAGGTCGGCGTCCAGGCCGGGGGCGATGGCGCCGACGCGGTCCGCGCGGCCGAGCAGCCGGGCCGGGGTGGTGGACACGGCGCGCACGGCGTCCTCCACGGGGATGCCGTCCTCCGTCACGGCGCGGCGCAGGGCCGCGTCGAGGGTGAGCGTCGAGCCCGCGATCGAGCCGGGCGTGCCGTCGTCGGTGGCGATGCGGGCCACGCCGTCGACCACGTCCACGTCCAGCGGGCCGAGGCGGTAGCGGCCGTCCCCGAACCCGGCGGCGTCCATGGCGTCGGTGATGAACGCGGTGCGGTCGCGGCCCGCGCGGGCGAAGGCCAGCCGGAGCGCGGCGGGGTGCAGGTGCGTCCCGTCGTTGATCAGCTCGACGGTCACGCGCTCGTCCTCCAGGAGGGCGGCGATGGGGCCGGGGGCCCGGTGGCCGAGCGGCGGCATGGCGTTGAACAGGTGCGTCGCGACGGTGGCGCCGGCGTCGATCGCCTCGCGGGTCTGCTCGTACGTCGCGTCGGTGTGGCCGACGGCGGCGATGACGCCGTGCTCGACGAGGACGCGGACGGCGTCCAGCCCGCCGGGGCGTTCCGTCGCGAGGGTGCACATGGCGGCCGTTCCCCGGGCCGCGTCGACCAGCTTGCGCACCTCGGCCGGGTCCGGGTCGCGCAGCAGCGCCTCGCTGTGCGCGCCCTTGCGGCACGGCGAGATGAACGGGCCTTCGAAGTGGACGCCCGCCAGGTCGCCCTGCTCGACCAGCTCGGAGAGCAGCCCGGCCTGCCGGGCGAGGGTGTCCAGGTCGCCGGTGACGGTGGAGGCGACCAGCGTCGTCGTGCCGTGCGCGCGGTGGGTGCGGACGGCGGTCAGCACGTCCTCGGGCGTCCCGGAGGTGAAGGACGCGCCGCCGCCGCCGTGGTTGTGCAGGTCCACGAACCCCGGCACCAGCCAGTGCCCGGCGAGGTCGACGTCGGCGGGGTCCACAGCGGAGGCCGGGGCGGCGTCGACGGCGGTGATCCGCCCGTCCGCGACGGTCACCCGGCCGCCGTCCAGCACCCCGTCCGGCGTGACGACACGGGCCCCGGTGAGGGTGAGCTGCTTCGTCATCGGGTCGCGACCTCCGCGGAGAGTAGGTCCCAGGCGAGGAGTCCCGCGCCCAGGCAGCCGGCGGCGTCCCCGAGGGCGGCCGGAACGATCAGAGGGGTGCGCTGGAACGTCACGGCGGCATCGACGGCCTGACGCAGCGGCGTGAAGAGGGTGTCACCGGCCTCCGCGAGGCCCCCGCCGATGATCAGCGTGCGGGGGTCGAGCAGGGTGACGGCGGTGACCAGGCCCGCCGCGAGGGCGTCCACGGCCTCCTGCCACACGGCCACGGCGCGCGGGTCGCCTGCGACGACGGCCCGCGCGGCGTCGGCGGCGGTGGCGGTCGCGTCGCCGCTGGCCCGCGCCCAGGCCCGGCCGACGGCGGAGGCCGAGGCGAGCGTCTCCAGGCAGCCGCGCTGGCCGCAGCCGCAGGCCGGGCCGTCCGGACGGACGACGACGTGGCCGATCTCCCCCGCCCCACCGTGCGCACCGGCCTCCACCCGGCCGTCGATACCGATGGCTCCGGCGATGCCGGTGCCCAGCGGTACGAAGAGGAAGCGGTCCACGCCGGCCCCCGCGCCGATGCGGCCCTCGGCCAGCCCGCCGGTGCGGACGTCGTGGCTGAGGGCGACGGGCAGACCGAGGTGCTCGGCGAGGAGGTCGCGCAGGGGCAGGTCCGTCCAGCCCAGGTTGGAGGCGAAGCGCACGACGCCGGCCGGCTCGTCGAGGATGCCGGGCACCGCGACACCGGCCGCGGCGGGGGCCCGGCCGTACCGTTCGGCGCCGGCGCGGGCGAGGTCGGCGGCGAAGCCGAGCACGGCGGCGGTGACGGCCTCCGGGCCCCGGCCGCGGTCGGTGGGGCGACGGGCTTCGTGCAGCAGGCCACCGTCCGGGCCGACGAGGGCGGCCTTCATACCGGTGCCGCCCACATCGAGGGCGATGACGTAGTTCACGGGGCCAGTGTCGCCCGAAGGACCCCAAGAGGTCTAGTCCACTGGTCCAGGGAGCCGTGATCGTTCGGGTGAGACGGGCCGGGCGGTCAGTCCCAGCCCTTGCCCTGACGGCCCCGCTTCACGTCGCCGCGCATCCGCTTGCTCCGCAGCCGCCGCTCCTTCGCGCCGCGCGAGACCTTCCGCGCCTTGCGGGCGGGGCCCGGCGGCGCGGTGGCCTCCGCGAGCAGCGACGCCATCCGGACGGCGGCCGTCTCCCGGTTCCGCCACTGCGAGCGGTGCTCGCTCGCCCGCACGGTGAGGACGCCGTCCCGCAGCCGCTCGGCGAGGCGTTCGAGCGCGCGCTCCTTCCACACCTGCGGGAGCGCCGAGGTGCGGGCCAGGTCGAAGCGCAGCTCCACCTGGCTGTCGGTGGTGTTCACGTGCTGGCCGCCCGGCCCGGAGGACTTCGAGAACCGCCAGCTCAGCTCGGCCTCGGGAAGGGCCACGGAACCGCGGATGACGTAGGGACCGGACATGCGTTTCATGATTCCCCCTCCGCCGATCGGATGCACGGTCTTTTCACCGGACCAGGAACCTGCGCATACCCGCCTGACGTTGGGGAAGTGCAGGTACCGTCGTCGACGTAGACGAGAATCGCTAACGAAAGGGACTGATCCCATGGCTGTGAGCCTTTCCAAGGGCGGCAACGTGTCGCTCTCCAAGGAGGCCCCGGGTCTCACCGCGGTGACGGTCGGCCTCGGCTGGGACGTCCGCACCACCACCGGCACCGACTTCGACCTGGACGCGAGCGCCATCGCGGTGAACGCCGAGGGGAAGGTCCACTCGGACGGGCACTTCGTCTTCTTCAACAACACGGCCTCGCCCGAGCAGGCGATCGTGCACACCGGTGACAACCGCACCGGCGAGGGCAGCGGCGACGACGAGCAGATCAACATCAACCTCCAGACGCTGCCCACCGAGATCGACAAGATCGTCTTCCCGGTCTCGATCTACGACGCCGAGTCGCGGAGCCAGAACTTCGGCCAGGTGCGGAACGCCTTCATCCGCATCATCAACCAGGCGGACCAGAAGGAGATCGCCCGCTACGACCTCAGCGAGGACGCGGCGACGGAGACCGCTATGGTCTTCGGCGAGATCTACCGCAACGGCGCGGAGTGGAAGTTCCGCGCCGTCGGCCAGGGCTACGCCTCGGGTCTGACGGGGATCGCCCAGGACTTCGGCGTCAACGTCTGACGCGGCGGGAAGAAGGGGCCAGACCGGCGGTCTGGCCCCTTCTGTCATGTTCCGGCGTGTCCTGCCATGTACCGCTGAGTCCGGCTGAGTACCGCTGAGCCCGGAAAAGTTCTGCCGGGTCCGAACAGTCAAGGAGATGTGACGTGCAGGGGAACGCGAGCACATGGGAAGCCTTCTGGCGGGAACGGCCGGTGGAGGACGGCGCGACGCTGTGGGACGTCGATCCGGCCGAGGCCGTGGAACGGCAGCTGCCCGTCCTGCGTGACTGGTTCACGCCCGGCCTGCCGGTGGCGGACGTCGGGTGCGGCAACGGGCGTCAGACCGGGGCACTGGCCGCGCACTTCGAGCGGGTGCTCGGCTACGACGTCTCGGCCTCCGCGCTGGAGGCCGCACGCCGGCTCCACCCGCACCCCAACGTGGCCTACCGGGAGCTGGACCTGTGCGACCGGGGCGCGGCGGCCCGGCTGCACGCGGAGTTCGGGGACCAGAACGTCTACGTCCGCACCGTCCTGCACCAGCTGCCGGACGGGCTGCGGCAGTCCGCCGCCGACTCACTCGCGGCGCTGCTGGGCGAGCGGGGGCACGGCTACGTGATCGAGCTGGCGCCGGAGGCGTCCGAGCTGTTCGCGGCCTGGCCCCGGACGGGCGAGGGCCCCTCGAAGCTGGACGACATCCTCGCGGCCGGGCTCGTCCCGGCCCGGATGGCACCGGGCGAGCTGGAGAAGGTGCTCACCGGCGCCGGACTGGAGCTGGTGGAGACCGGCGGCTTCCTCGGCAGCAGCGTCGAGTCGGGCGACGCGGGCGCGTTGACCGTGCCGATGCGCTACGCCCGCGTGCGGCGGGGAGGTGACCGTGCGGACGCCGAGTGACGCGTACGGTTCCGCCGAGCAGATACGCGCCGTCCGGGCGGCCGATCCGCTGCGGGCCGACCCGGTCTGTGCCCGGCTGCCGGACATGAACGCGCGGGCCGACCTGTTCGCGCTCACCGGGGCGCTGCGCGGGCTGCTGCCCGACGCCGCCCGCCTCGGAGGGTTCACCCGCGACGAGTGCCTCGCCGCGATGCGGGACCTGGGAATCGTCGCCGGGTCCGTCAAGCGCCACGGCGTCCAGCCGGGCCGCGTCGTCCCGGAGCTGATGCCCGTCCTGCGGGAGCTGGGCCGGCGCACCGACATGGTGCCGCGCGACACGGTGCTGCACTACTGCGTGTGGAACCCGACTGGCGAGCGGCGGCGCACCTACACCGGTGAGGCCCCCGAGCACGTGCTCCAGGACGCCGTGCGGCAGGCCTTCCCGAGGCTGCACGCCGCGCTGGAGCTGGGCGAGGAGCTGAGCCGCACGGAGCCGTGGGAGCCCGCCTTCGCCCCGCTCGTCCACGGGATCGGCGCGCACACCACGGTGATGGTCGACGTCATCGACCAGGTGGCCGCGGACGTCAGCCCGGAGTTCTTCGCCCGCACCATGCGCCCCTACTTCGAGGAGTTCAGCGTCGACGGCCTCCCCTACCTCGGGCCGGCGGCGGCGCAGGTGCCGCTGTGGCTCGTCGACGAGGTGGTGTGGCTGTCCGACGCGGGCGTCGACGAGTACGAGCAGTTCGTGCTGGACTCGGTGCCCTACGGGCTCCCGCGCTGGCGCGCGCTCCACGCCGGCTGGCACGGCGCGCCCTCGGCGGTGGGCCGGCTGCTGACGGCCGCCGACGGCCCGCGCAAGGACGCCGTGCGGGCCGGTGCGGCGGCGCTCGTCGACCTCCTGCGGACCGTCACGACCTTCCGCGGCCGGCACCTGCGCATCGCCCGCGCGGCCTACGGGGAGGACCTGCGCCTGTACCCCGTGGGCAGCGGGGGCGGCAGCGTCGACCTGCTCCAGGAGGTGCTGCTGCTCACCCGGCAGAACGCCCGGCTGGCCCGGGAGCGGGCCGCCGACCCCACGCCGACACCAGCGGCACGGAGAGGGTGACGAAGCCGGGGTCGGCCAGCTCCGCCAGCACCTGCTCCACCACCTCGGCCGGAGCGAGGCCCTGCGCCAGGATCGGCTCCCGCAACCGGCGGAAGGTGAGCCGGTAGAACTCCGCGGCGGGCGTTCCGCCCCGGATCGCGCCGCCGTCCACGACGGCGTCCACGTCCGTCAGCCCCCGGGCGGCGAGCGCGGACGGCATCCAGTGCCCGAAGCGCCCGTCGCAGCCGTGGCCGCCGAGCACCGCCACCACCGCGTCGTGCACCAGCTGAAACCTTTCAGCAGAGGTGCGCGGCGCGGTCGGCGGCGCGGGGCGGTCGACGTCGAACTCCGACAGCAGCACGCACCCGCCCGGCGCGCACAGCTCCACCAGCCCGTCGAGCACCTCCGCCCGCTCCGGCAGGTGCGAGAGCACCATCCGCGCGTGCACCAGGTCGAACCGCTCCCCCACCGGCGGCCCGTCCGCCACGATGTCGTGCTCCCGGACCTCGACGTGGGCGGGCAGGTCCGCCGCGCGCAGATGCCGGACGTCCCGGTCCAGGGCCACGACCCGCCCGCGCTCCCCGACCAGCCCGGCCAGCAACCCGCTGACCTCGCCACCGCCCGCCCCCACGTCCAGACACGACGCCCCCGGCCGCACCCCCACCGCGCGCACCGCGCGCTCGGTGGCCGCCGCCCAGAACTGCGCGAGGCGTCCCAGCCGCTCCCGCTCCTCGTCCCACTCGGCCCCGAACGTGTACGTGTTCCCCGTCATCGCGTCCCCTCCGTGGTCGGCTCCCGGCGAACCTACCGGGCGGTCCCGCGACGCCCGGGGCCAGGGGGACGCGTCCGGCCCGGCGGGATGACGCCGCGTCAGCGGAACGCGGCGGCGCCGCACTCGAACCGGTGAGCGACGGGCGCGCGGGCGGGGCGTGCGAGCATGGGCGGGTGATCGACCTGGGCTACTCGCTCTCCCGACGCTTCCCCGACCCGCCGCAGACGCGGTACGGGCAGGCGGACGTCCGGACGCTGCGGCACGACCTGTTCTGCGGCGACGTCTACCTCGCCGACGTGGACGCCGACCGGGAGCTGGCCACCGCCTGGGGCTGGGTGCCGGTGCTCGACTTCGCCTGGGCCCTGTGCGACATCGTGGAGCGGCTCGACCGCGACCCCCTCGGCAGCCGGGCGTCCCGGCCCCAGCGCGCCGAGCTGGACTTCACCGAGTCCGCCGACCGGCTGCGCTTCACGCGGCGTTTCGGCTGGGTGGAGATCACCGCCGACTGGGCGCCGGACGAGGCGCCGCTGAGCTTCTCCCACCGCGAGCTGCGCCGTGAGGCCCGCGACTTCCTCCACGACCTCGTGGCCGACCTCGTCGACCTGCACGGCGAGCTCGGCGACAACCCCGTCGTCTGGGACCTCCAGGCCCGCTTCCCCCGCGTGTGAGTCGCGCCCGACCCGCCGGTGCGTCACGGCTCGACCCGGACGCCGAGGTGTCCGGCGAACGCGGGGGCGAGATCGAGCAGCTGCGTCGGCGTGATCGTCGCCCCCGCCAGCCGCTCCACCCCGCGCACCAGCGACAGCTCCGCCAGCTCGCGCAGGTCCACGTCGGCGAGCACCGCACCCCGCAGGTCCGCGTCGCGCAGGACGCAGTCCCGGAACGCCACCCGCGTCAGCGTCGCCCCCGCCAGATCCGGCTCCACGAGCACGCACCCCTCGAAGGTGACGTCGGTCAGCGTGGCCGAGCGCAGGTTGACGTAGTCGAGCTTGCCGCCGCGCACCCGCACCCGTGACAGGTCAGCGCCGTGCAACAGCACGCCGCCCAGCCGGGGGTCGGCCCACTCCACGTCCCGCACCCGCGCGTCCGCCAGGTCGGTGCCCACGCCCCGGACGCCGTCGAGCACACAGTCCGTCAGCCGCGCCCCGCGCAGCCCCGCCTCGTCCAGCGTGACGTCGCGCAGCGCGCAGTCCAGGAACCGCGCGCCCGGGGCGTCGGCACCGGTGAGGTCGAGGGAGGTGAAGACCTCCCCGTCGTAGTCCCCCTCCGGCTCCAGCGGTCCGTCGTGCGGACGCAGCTCGGGCAGGGAGACGGCGGGCGGGCGGGGCGGCTTCGGACCGGTACGCGACGTCATGCCCCCACCCTGCCGCGCCGCACCGACATCCCGTCCGCCGACGACCCCGGCCGTCACTCCCCCTGCGCCTGCGCCGCGTGGTCGTCGCGCAGCCGCGCCACCAGGGCGCGCAGCTCGGGCAACGCGTCGTAGAGCGCCTGCCCCGGGCAGTCCGTGTCGTAGCCGTCCCGGTGCCCCGCGATCACGTCCAGGGTGACGTCCGTGCCCTCCGGGTAGCGGCTGGCGTCGTTCGTCGACTCCATCCGCACCCGCCCCCTCGGGTCCACCTCCCGGCCCAGCTTCCACGCCGCCACCGCCGCGATCGCCTCCAGCATCGGACGCGGCACCTCCTCGCCCTCCCCGAACCGGCCGAGCGCCGCTATCCCCAGGCTCCGGGTGTTGAAGCCCTTGGTGTGCGCGCCCAGCACCGTCCGCCGCTCACTGTCGGCCCGGCCCTCGTAGACGGTGCCGCACCGGTCGACGACGAAGTTGTAGCCGAGGTCGTCCCACCCGCGCCCCTCGATGTGCTGCCGCTGCATCTCCCGCAGCAGTCCCGGAACGTCCCGCTCGCAGTCGTACCCGTTCGGATGGTTGGTGTGGTGCACGAACACCGCCTCCGCCGGACGGGTGTACGCCGGCTCCTCCCGCACCGCCGCCTCGTCCGCGTGCCACACCTCCCGCCCCACCACGGGCGGCTTCGGGGCCGCCGGGCCCGTCACGGGCGCACGCGCGTCCCGCTCCGGAGCCTCCTCCCGCCACTGCGGGGCGCTCCAGGTGAACACCAGCGCCAGCGGCAGCACCGCCGCCGCCCGCGCGAGCCTGCTCGGCCTCATGCCGCCCACGGTCGCCCGGCGGCCCCCGTCCCCCCAGCCGGGGACACCCGTTCGGGTGACACGGCGACGGCGGACGCCCCTCCCGGGACCGGCGCGTCACCGGGCGTGCAGCACCGTCCGGCCGCCGTCCTCCGCCACCCGGACGTCGACCGCGCCGCGCAGACCGCCCCCGGCCAGCGTCAGCCGGTCGCCCGCCAGCGACACGCCCTCGCCGTCCTGGTCCAGCGGCACCGCGACGTACGCTCCGCCGTCCGGCCCCGGCATCCGGGCCACCGTCACGCCGTCCAGCGTCAGCGTCCCCGACTCCAGGACGAACCGGCCCCGACCGCCCGGCACCACCGCGTCGACCGGCAGCTCCTCCGTCGTGAACAGCCCCTCCCCCACCACCCGGCCGGATCCGGCGGGCAGCATCAACAGCGGACGGCCGTCGTCCTCCATCGCGCGCGTGAACGGACCGATCGCCCGTCCCAGCCGCTCGTTCCGCTCGGCCGTCGACCGCTCGACGGCCTCCCGCACCGCCTCCGGCACCGTCTGCCGCACCGGCTCCACGTCCGTCAGTTCCGTCAGCACCGCGTCCACCGGCGGCACGCCCTCGCGCAGCAGCCGCTCCTTGACGCCCAGCCCGAGCACGTCGGCGTTGAGCAGCGCCACCGTGCCGATCGCCCCCGCCTCCCCGGCAGGATCTTCGGCGGGCTCCCCGGCCAGCGGCCGCAACGTGGTCATCAGGTGCTCCGCCGGATCGTCCGCCGCCGCCATCGCCACCGCGTACCGCGCGAAGTACGCCGCCGCACCCACCCGCAGGTCCGCCTCCGCCGACCCCTTCGCCTCGGCCGGGAAGCGGCGCACCCACTGCTCGTTCCAGTACGCCGCCGCGGCCAGCCGCTCGGCCCGCTCCCCCGGCCGCTGGTAGGCGGCCAGCAGGCTGTCGTGGATCATCGCCCGCACCATCCGCGGCTCCGCCTCCAGCGGATACGTCTGCAACCGCTCCCCGCCCGCCGCCGCCGACGCGTCCTGCCCGGGCGGCACGAACGCCGCCCGCGTGGCCAGTGCGAACAACTCCAGCCCCGCCGCCACGGGGTCGTCCTGCGCCCGTGCCCCGGCAGGCGGCCGGACCACCACCGTCCGCTCACCCCGCCACGTCGTCCGCTCCGCGCCACCGGGCGCCGGAACGTCCACCCCCGCGCGCTCCAGGTCCGCCGCCCCGACCCGGCTCATGCCGACCGCGTCCACCAGCCACCCGCGCTCGCCGTCCGTCAGCAGTACGTGGTGCCCGGAGAGGTCCACACCCGGCCAGAGCGCCGCCGTCCGGGGCCACACCCGTGCGACGGCCGCCTGCACCTCGGCCGCCGGCCGGTCCAGCGGCCCCCGGGCGGACGGCGACGCCACGACGACCCCCTCCAGCCGGGGCCCACCACCGACGCACCCCGCGCACCCCACGAGGGCCAGCACCACGCAGGCCGCCACGGCCCGCACACTCCGCTTCCCGTCCACCCCCTCACCGTGCCGCCCCCACCCGGCACGCGCGCCCTCGCCGCCCCCACCCGGGTGACGACACCACTACGGCGCGGAGACGTCCCCGATCACCCCGACGAACGCGTCCCACGCCGCCGCCGGAAACACCAGCACCGGCCCCTCACGGCGCTTGCTGTCCCGCACCGGCGCCACTCCGGCGACACCGTCGGCTACCTCCAGGCAGTCGCCGCCCGACTCGTTGCTGTAGGTGCTCTTGCGCCACTGGACCGCGCTCAGGGCAACTCGCGGATTGCGCATGGTAGTCGTCCTCCATCACCTTGCGGATCATCGCCGACGAATCGTCGGGCCCGCTCAGGCCGATCACCGTCGGGAAGCGTAGGAACCCACCGTGGCGCAGGAAGGGCGCGCCGGGAAGCACCGGCGAAGAGCATGAGGGAGGACGACAGCGCACCGCGCGGGGTCATGGGAGATGTGCCACCGGGGAGGAGCGATGCTCCTCCCCGGTGTGAGGAGAGCCGCCTGTCGGATTCGAACCGACGACCACCGGATTACAAGGCCGGGACTCTAGCCAGGCTGAGCTAAGGCGGCAGACAAATCGCGACCACTCTACACACCCGGGCCGGCACGCTTCCCCTCGGTCCGGGGCCCGCGCGACGGGGCCGCGACGGGGTGGGTCAAGAGTCGGTTGCGCCGCTCTCAGGGTGCTGACAAATCGAACGCGGGCGGGTTAACGTCGCGGGAACGTTCACACTCCCGTGGACGACACCTCCCTTTACTCGGATCGTCCGGCACGTTCCTGCCGGTGAAGGAGCTACAACAGCATGGCTACGGTCACGTACGACAAGGCTTCCCGGATCTACCCGGGCAGCGAGAAGCCCGCCGTCGACCAGCTCGACATCGAGATCGAGGACGGCGAGTTCCTCGTCCTCGTCGGCCCCTCGGGCTGCGGCAAGTCCACGTCCCTGCGGATGCTCGCGGGGCTGGAGGACGTCAACGCGGGCGCCATCCGCATCGGTGACCGGGACGTCACCCACCTGCCGCCGAAGGACCGGGACATCGCCATGGTGTTCCAGAACTACGCGCTCTACCCGCACATGAGCGTCGCCCAGAACATGGGCTTCGCCCTCAAGATCGCGGGGGTGCCGAAGGCGGAGATCCGGCAGAAGGTGGAGGACGCGGCCAAGATCCTCGACCTCACCGACTACCTGGAGCGCAAGCCGAAGGCGCTCTCCGGCGGCCAGCGGCAGCGGGTGGCGATGGGCCGCGCGATCGTGCGTGAGCCGCAGGTCTTCCTCATGGACGAGCCGCTGTCGAACCTCGACGCCAAGCTCCGCGTCCAGACGCGTACGCAGATCGCGAGCCTCCAGCGGCGGCTGGGGATCACCACCGTCTACGTCACGCACGACCAGGTCGAGGCCATGACGATGGGCGACCGGGTGGCCGTGCTCAAGGACGGCCTGCTCCAGCAGGTGGACTCGCCCCGGCACATGTACGACAAGCCGGCGAACCTGTTCGTCGCGGGCTTCATCGGCTCCCCGGCGATGAACCTGGTGGAGGTGCCGATCACCGACGGCGGGGTGATGTTCGGCAACAGCGTGGTGCCGGTGGAGCGCGAGGCCGTGGCCGGGGCCGCCTCGAAGGGCGACAAGACGGTGACCGTGGGCGTGCGTCCCGAGCACTTCGACCTGGTGGACGGCGGTGCCCAGGGGCTGTCCAAGGACGAGCCGGCCGGGCTCGCCGTGACGGTGAACGTGGTCGAGGAGCTGGGCGCGGACGCGTTCGTCTACGGCACGGCGCACGTCGGCGACGAGACGAAGGACCTCGTCGTGCGGGTGAACGGCCGCGGGGTGCCGGAGAAGGGCTCGGAGATCCACGTGATGCCGCGCGCGGGCGAGTCGCACGTCTTCGCGACCTCGTCGGGCGAGCGGCTGAGCGACTGACGCCGACCGGACGACGCCGCAGGGGCTCGCACCCGACCGGGGCGGGCCCCTTCCGCGTGGGTCCTCCGGGAGGGGGAGCCCGGCGGGTGATGCGGGCGTGCACCCGTCATACGTCAACATGCTGCCCGTGAAACCACATTTTGTTCACTCATCAGAGTGACCGAATGTCGCCATTCAGCTACTCCTCGCTACCATCACACGGTGTGCCCTTCGCGGGCGCGCCCGTTCCGCCCCTGGCATCGCAGGGGACACCCGTTGCGAGGAAGACACCAGTGAATCAGGCAGTCCGCCGTATCGGCAGAAGTCTCGCCCTTGTCCTCCCGGTCGTTCTGGTTCTGTCCGGGACGCTGGCCGTGGCCCGTGTGCCGTGGTCGGGTGCGCCGTCCGAGTCGCAGATCCTGACGGCGTCGGCCGAGCGGGCGTCGTCCGGGCAGGAGACCAGGAAGCGTGCCCCGCACCAGGTGCTGCAGGACCGCCTGCTGACCGAGTTGCAGGAGGAGGACCCGGGGGTGGCCCTCTCCGGCCTCCAGCGGGCGGTGGACGAGCGGCCCTCGCTCGCCAAGCACTGTGTGGAGATCGCGCGGGCGCTCGGGCAGGCCGCCGTCCAGAAGTACGGCTCGGCGCAGCGGGCGCAGCGCTTCGCGCGCCCGGTGTGCGACACCTCGTTCGCGGCGGGCGTGGCCGACTTCCGCTGAGATGGCGGGGCCGGGCGGCCGTGGCCCGATAGCGTTCGGGGCATGGCAGACGATCCACGCGTTCATCCCACGCAGGCGGTGATCCTGGCCGGTGGCCAGGGCTCCCGGCTGCGGCCCTACACCGACGACCGGCCGAAGCCGATGATCGAGATCCCCGGGACCGGGGCTCCGATCATCGGCTTTCAGCTGTCCTGGCTGGCGCACGAGGGCGTCACGGACGTCGTCGTCTCGTGCGGCCACCTGGCGTCGGTGCTCCAGGAGTGGCTGGCGTCCGCGGAGCTGCCGCTGATCGGCGGGGACCCGGGCGCCGGGCCGCTGCGCGTGACGACGGTGGTGGAGCCGGAGCCGTTGGGCCGCGGCGGCGGCCTGCGGTTCGCCGCGCAGGCGCTCCCACGGGCGGACGAGCCGTGGTACGCGACGAACGGTGACATCTGGACGCGGTTCCCGCTGCGGGACATGGCCGCGTTCCACCACGAGCGGGGGGCGGTGGCGACGCTGGCGCTGGCCCGGCCCCGCATTCCCTGGGGCGCGGTGCGCACGGACGGCTTCGGGCGGGTGACCGACTTCATCGAGGCGCCGCCGACGACGTACGAGGTCAACGCGGGCGTCTACGTGTGCGCGCCAGAGTTCACGGCGCTGCTGCCGGAACGCGGCGACCACGAGCGGACGGCCTTTCCGCAGCTGGCGCGGGAGGGCCGGCTGGCGGGGTACCCGCTGCCGCAGGGGGCGTACTGGCGGGCCATCGACACCGCGAAGGACCTGTCGGAGGCGGCGAAGGAGCTGGCGCTTTCGGCGGAGGCCGAGCCCTCCGCACCGCCCGGCGGGGAGGCTCCGGCGGGCTGAGGCTCAGCCGCCTTCCGGGCCTGCGCGCCCGGGTGCGCAGGCCCGGAAGGCCGAAGAGCACGGCGAAGGGGCGGGGCCCGGAGATCGGGCCCCGCCCCTTCGCGCGTGGACGTCCGCCCCCGAGGTCGACGGGGGCCGGTGTGACGTCAGCCCAGCAGGCCGCCGAGCGCGCCGCCGCCGGAGGAGCCGTCCGAGCCGCCGGACGAGCCGCCGGAGGAGTCGTCCCCGCCGGTGTCGGACGTCCCGCCGGTGCTGCCGCCGTTCGTGCCAGGGGAGCCGGTGCCGCCGTCGTCGGCGGGGGGCTCCGGGGCGGGCGGAGGCGCGGGGGCCTCGGGGGCGGGCGGCGGCTGGGGCGCCTGCACCGTCTGGTCCTGGGTCGGGCCGTCCTGCTCGGTGGCGCTGCCCGTCCCGGCGGTCTCCTGGGCGGCACCCTCGCTGGGTGCGGCGCTGGGCCCGGCCGTCGGCCCGGCGGTGGAACCGGCCGTGGAACCGGCCGTGGGACCGCTGGTCGTGCCCTGGCTGGGCCGCGCCGCCGGGTCCTGCGGAAGCGGCGAGCCGGGCAGGTGGTTGCGGAGGGGGTCACCCGGCTCGGGCACGGTGGTGACCTCGGCGGAGCGCACCGCGCTGCCCAGCAGCGAGCCGACGAGCAGGGTGAGCCCGCCGATGACGGCGGCCATCAGCGATCCTCGGCGCAGGACGCGCCGCCGCAGGTCCCACAGCGACACCCGGGGGCCGAGCCGCCGCCACGCCTCGCCGGTCAGCCGGGCGTCGAGCGAGTAGACGGGGGCGCCCGCGATGACGAGGGGGGACCAGGCGGCGAGGTAGATGATGTCGGGCGCGTCGTAGACGGGGACGGTCCGCCAGCTGACGGTGACCAGCAGGGCCGCCGACAGCAGGGCGCCGACGGACGCGGCGACGCGCTGCCACAGGCCGAAGACGGTGAGGACGCCGACGAGGACCTGGAGGAAGGCGACGGTCAGTCCGGCCCCGACGGGGTGGGACAGCGCGAAGCTGTGGAGGGGCCCGGCGATGGCCCAGGGTTCGAGCGAGTTCAGCCAGCCCATCATGGAGCCGCGCGCGCCGCCGTCGAAGTAGACGGGGTCGGTGAGCTTGCCCATCCCGGCGTAGACGGAGATGAAGCCGAGGAAGATCCGCAGCGGGAGCAGGACGACGCCGAGGTTCATGCGGCGGCCGGGATAGTAGGCGTGCCGGGCGCGGTCGACGCCGTCGCGGGACGGGTGGCGGTCGTCCGAGGCGAGGTCGTATCGGCCGGCGTCGAAGGCCTCGGTGCCCTGGGCCGGGGTGTCCCAGGCGCCTTCGGCGGGGCGGACGCCGTCCAGCAATGGCCGACCGGACTCGGGTGTGCGGGGGCCGACGACGCCGGGCGGGACGGTGAGGTCCGGGGTGACCCGGGGCAGCACCTGCGTGGTACCGGCCGCGCGGCGATCCGGCCCGTCCCCCTGGGGCGGGACGGTGCTGAGGCCGCCGGGGCGTACGGCGTCCAGCAGCGGCCCGGCGGCGTCGCCGGGGGCGCTGCGGCCGCTCCACACCACGGGGGCGCGGCGTTTGAGGACGGTCGCGCCCCGGTTCGCCCCCGCGCCCGCGGCGGCGAGCCGGGGCGCGGTGGCCGGGCCGAGGGGGGCGGCGGCCGGGCTGAGGGGGGCGGCGGCTCCGGCGGCGGGGACGGCCGGGATCCGGGTGGTGTCCGCCGAGGCCAGGCTCTGCGGCTCCGGCGGCGTGGCGAGCTTCACCCGAAAGCTCACGTGGTTGACAATGACCTGCGCCGGGTCGCTCGGCACCTTGACGGAGCTGAGGATCGGCTCATCGTCGAAGTAGCCGCCCGGGCTTCCCCCGGTGGGCGTGCGGGGTGTTCTGGTGTCCACACTCATCTAACCGAGTGACGGACCTTTAGGACACTGCCTTGACCCCGCCGATCTGTCCGCGACCCGTCAAGGCCATCCCCGCCGGGCCGCGGACAGGGGTCAGCGGCGGCTCGTCCGGCGGCGGGACGCCTCGTACAGGGCGACGCCGGCGGCCACTCCGGCGTTGAGGGACTCGGCCTCCCCGGGCATGGGGATGCGCACGCGGACGTCGCACGCCTCGCTGACGAGCCGGGAGAGCCCCTTGCCCTCGCTGCCGATGACGATGGCGACCGGGCCGTCGAGCAGGTCCAGGTCCGTCAGCTCGGCCTCGCCGTCCGCCGCGAGGCCGACGACCATGAGCCCGGCCTTCTGGTAGCCCTGCAGGGCGCGGGTGAGGTTGGTGGCGCGGGCGACGGGGGTGCGGGCGGCCGTCCCGGCGGACGTCTTCCAGGCACCGGCCGTCATACCGGCCGCGCGCCGCTCGGGGACGACGACGCCGTGCCCGCCGAACGCCGCGACGGACCGGACGACGGCGCCGAGGTTGCGCGGGTCGGTGACGCCGTCGAGCGCGACGACCAGCGGGTCCTCACCGGCGTCGTGGGCGGCGGCGGTGAGGTCCTCGGGGTGCGCGTAGTCGTAGGGCGGGACCTGGAGGACGAGGCCCTGGTGGTTGAGCCCGTTCGTCATGCGGTCGAGCTCGGCCCGGGGCGCTTCCAGCAGGTGGATGCCGCCGCGGTCGGCGGCGAGCTTGAGGGCGTCGCGCACCCGGTCGTCGCTGTCGATGTACTGCTGGACGTACAGGGTCGTGGCCGGGACGCCGTCGCGCAGGGCCTCGAAGACGGGGTTGCGCCCGACGACGAGCTCCGCCGTGCCCTTGGGGCCGCCCCGGCGCGGCGCGGGACGGCCGGTGGCGCGGCGCGCGCGGGCCTGCGCGGCGCGCTGCTTGGCATGGCCCTTGCGCATCTCGGCGGGCGGGGTGGGGCCCTTGCCCTCCAGGCCCCGGCGCCGCTGGCCGCCACTGCCGACCTGCGCGCCCTTCTTGTTGGACGAGCGGCGGTTGCGCCGCTGGCTGTTGCCGGCCATGGGGTCCTTCTTTCCGGTGGTGCTGCGTGAAGTTCAGGGGTGCGGCGCGGGCGTCAGGACGCGCCGAGCTCCCAGCGCGGACCCTGCGGGGTGTCCTCGATGACGAGGCCGGCGCGGGAGAGTTCGTCGCGGATGGCGTCGGCCGTCGCGTAGTCCTTGCGGGCGCGGGCGGCCTGGCGCTGGTCCAGGACGAGGCGGACGAGGGAGTCGACGACGCCGTGCAACTGCTCGCCGCTCTCGTGCCCGGCGCCGTGCCAGTGCGGGTCCAGCGGGTCGAGCCCGAGGACGCCGAGCATGGCGCGCAGGTCGGCGAGGGCGGTGGCGGCGGTGTCCTTGTCGTCGGCGGTCAGGGCCGCGTTGCCCTGCCGGACGGTGGTGTGGACGACGGCGAGCGCCTGCGGCACCCCGAAGTCCTCGTCCATGGCCTCGGCGAAGGCGGCGGGCACCTCGGCGGCGGGCTCGACCGGGCCCGTCCGCTCGACGGCCCGGTGGATGAAGCCCTCGATGCGGGCGAAGGCCGTCTCGGCCTCGCGCAGCGCGTCCTCGCTGTACTCGATCATCGAGCGGTAGTGCGGCGTGCCGAGGTAGTAGCGCAGCACGATGGGGCGCCACTGCTTGACCATCTCGGAGACGAGGACGGAGTTGCCGAGGGACTTCGACATCTTCTCGCCGCTCATCGTCACCCAGGCGTTGTGCAGCCAGTAGGTGGCGAAGTCGTCGCCGTAGGCGGCGGACTGGGCGATCTCGTTCTCGTGGTGCGGGAAGACGAGGTCGACACCGCCGCCGTGGATGTCGAACGCGGAGCCGAGGTACTTGTGCGCCATGGCCGAGCACTCCAGGTGCCAGCCGGGGCGGCCGGGGCCCCAGGGGGTGTCCCACTGCGGCTCGCCGGGCTTGGCCGCCTTCCACATGGCGAAGTCGCGGGGGTCACGCTTGCCGGTCTCGCCCTCGGCGGACGGCTGGAGGAGGTGGTCGAGGTCCTGGTTGGACAGGGCCAGGTAGCGGTCGTAGGAGCGCACGTCGAAGTAGACGTTGCCCTCGGACGCGTAGGCGTGGCCGCTGTCGATGAGGGCGGCCATCATGGCGATCATCTCGGGGATGTGCCCGGTGGCGCGCGGCTCGTAGGTCGGAGGGAGGCAGCCGAGGGCCTCGTAGCCGTCGTTGAAGGCGCGCTCGTTCGCGTAGCCGATCGCCCACCAGGGGCGGCCCTGCTCGGCCGACTTCGTGATGATCTTGTCGTCGATGTCAGTGACGTTGCGGACGAACGTGACGTCGTAGCCCCGGTGGGTGAACCAGCGGCGCATGATGTCGAAGTTCAGACCGGAACGGATGTGCCCGATGTGCGGGGCGGCCTGCACGGTGGCACCGCACAGGTAGATCGAGACGCAGCCCTCGGTGAGGGGGGTGAAGTCACGGATCTGCCGGGAGCTGGTGTCGTACAGGCGAAGAGTCACCCGTCAAGGGTAGTAGACGCGGGCGGCTCCCCACGCGCTTCCGGCCGCGGGGCCCGGCGGCCCGCGGCCGCGAGCGCGTCGGGAGCCGCCGGGGTCCTGGACGTCCTCGGGCGCCCGGCGTCCGGCGTCCGGCGTCCGGCGTCCGGCGTCCGGCGTCCGGCTCAGACGAGCTGGCCCATGCCGACGACCTTGTCGGGGGTGACGCGGACGACGACCCGCTCGGGCTCCTGGGCCGCGCCCGGGTTGAACTCGCCGTACCTCTTCCCGACGTACTTCATCGACAGCTCGTCGATGAGCTCCTGGCCGCCCTCGGTCGTGATGGTGGCCCGGCCCCGGATCTCGGCGTACTGGTAGGGCCGCTCGGCGGGCTGCACGACGATGCTGATGCGGGGGTCACGGCGCAGGTTCTTCTCCTTGCGCCGCCCGAGCGTGGTGGAGAACACCACGTCGTCGCCGTCGCGCTTCACCCAGACCGGGGAGGCCTGCGGGCCGCCGTCCGGCTGGATGGTGGTGACGGTGATGAACACCTTGGTGTCCAGGAGCTGCTTGAGTTTGTCCGACAGCACGACTGCCATGGCCGCGCCCTCCCTTACGGTCCGTGCGGTGCGTGGGGGTGGTGACCTTCCACCCGTACCCACCCGAACGGCGTGTTCAAGCCCGCCATTCCGGGGACCGTCCCCGTCCGAGGCGCGCGTCGGACGGGGAAGCGCGCGTCAGACGGGACGGCGGTACACCAGTGCCGTGGCGATCGCGGCGAGGCCCTCGGCCCGTCCCGTCAGGCCGAGGCCGTCCGTCGTCGTTCCGGAGACGGCGACCGGCGCGCCCACGGCCTCCGCGAGCACCCGCTGCGCCTCGTCCCGGCGTCTGCCGATCTTCGGGCGCACACCGATGACCTGGATCGCGACGTTGCCGACGGCGAAGCCCTCCGCCCGCACGATCCGCGCCGCCTCCGTCAGGAGCGTGACGCCGGACGCCCCGGAGTACTCGGGCCGGTCGGTGCCGAAGTGGGTGCCGAGGTCGCCGACACCGGCGGCGGAGAACAACGCGTCGCACGCGGCGTGCGCGGCGACGTCGCCGTCCGAGTGGCCGGCCAGCCCGTCCCCGTCCGCCCACAGCAGCCCGGCGCACCACAGCGGGCGACCGGGCTCGAAGGCGTGGACGTCGGTGCCGATGCCGACGAGCGGCAGCGGGGGTGCGTCAGAAGCCATCCTTGGCCCTCCGTCGGGTGAGTACGGCCTCGGCGAGGAGGAGGTCCAGCGGCCGCGTGACCTTGAACGCCTCCTCGTGCCCGGGCACGACGACGACGGGCCGGCCCAGCCGCTCGACCAGCCCGGCGTCGTCGGTGGCGCCCTCGCCCTCGGCGGGGCCGGCGGCGTGGGCCTCGGCCAGCAGCGCCCGGTCGAAGCCCTGCGGCGTCTGGACGGCGCGCAGCAGGGCCCGCTCCGGGGTCCCCGTGACGGGCTCGGGCGTGCCGTCGCCGCGCGGATCGACCTGCTTGACCGTGTCGGTCAGCGGTACGGCCGGGACGACGGCGGGCGCGCCGGCCCGGACGGCGGCGATGACGGCGTCCACGGTCTCGGCCGGGACCAGCGGACGGGCGGCGTCGTGGACGAGGACGACCTCGATCTCCTCGGGGAGCACCGCCAGACCGAGGCGGACGGAGTCCTGCCGGGTGGCGCCGCCGGGCACGACCACGACGTCGGCGGTGTGGCCGGTGGGCGGCAGCGGGTGGGCGTCGAGGAGGTGGCGGACGTCGGTGGCCCCCTCCGGCGGGGCGACGACGACGATGAGGCCGACGTCCCGGGCCCGGGCCATGGCCCGGACGGCGTGGACGAGCATCGGCGTCCCGCCCAGCGTGCGCAGCGCCTTGGGCGCGCCGGGCCCGAGGCGGACGCCGCGCCCGGCGGCGGGGATGACGACGGCGGTGCGCGCCGGGCGGGGTGCCGGACGGTCGTCACCGTCGGACAGAGGCTCGGACATTGCTTGCGCGTTCAGGTTTGTGTCCTTGGCTGAGATGGGTATGGCACACAGCGTGCCGGGCGCGAGACCTTGGTCGGTCCCTTCCGTGACAACCGACCGGGTCGGCTGCCCGGGCCCGGCATTCCGGTCTTCAGGGAACAGCCCCGACGGCGCCGTCAGCGGTCCTCGCGGTGTCGGCGGTGCCAACGGACCACCAACGGACCCCCCGTGCTCGGGCATCCGGCCGAACGTCCGTGCCCGCGCCGGGAGTACCACCGCCGGGAGTTCGACGGCCGGGGCTCAGGCAAAATGCCGCAGCGCCCGAGGCGGACGGCCTTGCGGTCGTCACTCGGGCACCACGGCACAGTGCGCGTCGACGCGTCGTCCGTTCCGCGCGGGGCCCACCGGCGGGAACCTGCGGACGGGAACGGTCAGCGGCTCAGGAGGCTGAGTCGCTCAGGAGGCCAGGACCTCGTCGAGCAGCGCCTCCGCCTTGTCCTCGTTGGTGTTCTCCGCGAGGGCCAGCTCGCTCACCAGGATCTGCCGGGCCTTGGCGAGCATGCGCTTCTCGCCGGCCGAGAGGCCCCGCTCACGCTCACGGCGCCACAGGTCGCGCACGACCTCGGCCACCTTGATGACGTCGCCGGAGGCGAGCTTCTCCAGGTTCGCCTTGTAGCGGCGGGACCAGTTGGTGGGCTCTTCGGCGTACGGCGCGCGCAGCACCTCGAAGACCCGGTCCAACCCGTCCTGGCCGACCACATCACGCACGCCCACGAGCTCGGCGTTTTCCGCCGGCACACGAACTTCGAGGTCGCCCTGGGCGACCTTCAGGACCAAGTAGGTCTTGTCCACGCCTTTGATCTGACGAGTTTCGATGGCCTCGATCAGCGCGGCCCCGTGATGGGGATAGACCACGGTGTCGCCAACCTTGAACGTCATGTGACAGGTACCCCTTCCGTGGCTATCCAGGATAGCACGAGAAGGAGGGGCCCTGAATGGCATTTCCGCAGGTCAGGGCCTATCTCGGGGCTTGACAAGCACACCTGTACCGTGCTGCGACCCCGCCGTGCAACCGGGTATTCGCAGGTGGGGGCCCCTGTCACCGCTCCGCGAATCCAGCGGGTCGGACCCCCGAACCGGATTATGGGTGCCCGAAATGCCGGAATTTTTGGATGCCTGTTCGACGTCGGCAATTGATCACCCCTTCCCTTCGGCGGACGTTCACGCAACGCATCCGCGAACGCCGACCGAAGGGCGGGGAATGATCAATTCACGAGTTCCCCACCGCATTCGCCGACCGGTAATCCGGCCGGGGCCGCCGGTTCATTCCGGCCCGTCGGGCCGGACGGCCGCCCCGCCCGGACTGCTCGGGAGGGCCCGGGTGACAGGCGGGTCGGGTGCGGTGGCGTCATCCCGGGTCGGTACGCTGAGCCGCTGACAGACCCCTTCCGTCCTTCACCGCTAGGAGATGCGCCGCCGTGAGCAGCAGCCGCAGCAGCCTTCGACGCGGCGCCGTCGCCGCCGCCGTTCTCGCGCTCTCGTCCCTCTCGCTGGCCGGATGCGGCGCGGGTTTCGACGCGGGTACGAACCAGGTCCGCCCGGACAACGTCCAGGAGCGGGTCGGGAACATCGAACTGCAGAACGTCACCGTCATCACCTCGGAGGACGCCGACGGCCCGGCGAGCGTCACGGCCCGGATCTTCAACGGCGGCGACGAGGACGAGACGCTGGGCGGGATCAGCTTCAGCTCCGACGGCGGCACCGGCAGCTTCGTGCTGTCCGCGGCCGACGGCGGCTCGCTGACCGTCCCGGCGGGCGGGCACCTCATGCTCGGCGGCGAGGGCAACGCGTCCGCCGTCGTCCAGAACGCGGGCGAGCAGGACATCACCGACGGCGAGGCCCAGAAGCTCACCTTCGAACTGAGCGCCACCGGCGACATCGACATCCGCGCCCTGGTCTTCCCCGAGGACGTCATCACCTACGACCAGTGGGGCCCGTCCGCCGCGCCCTCCCCGGAGCAGGACGCCGCCGAGGGCGGGGAGTCCCCCGAGGCGGGGGAGTCGCCCGAGGGTGAACTGCCGGCGGAGGGTGAGGCGCAGGACGACGGCGCCGGGCTCGACGACACGGACGGCACCGACGACGCCACCGGCACGGACGACGCGGCCACCGGCGACGTCCCGGCCGACGGCGTCGAGTCCGCCCGCTGAGCCCGGGCGCCTGAGCCACTCGGCTGCCACACGGCGCGGGCCCTGACGAGAGCGGGCCCCGGCCGGATGATCGGATCATCCGGCCGGGGCCCGCTCTCGTCGTGGCCCGCGCGCTCACGCCCGGGCGCAGGCGCCTCAGGGCTCGAACTTGTAGCCCAGACCGCGCACCGTCACCAGGTAGCGCGGCGCGCCCGGGTCCGGCTCGATCTTGGCGCGCAGCCGCTTGACGTGGACGTCGAGCGTCTTGGTGTCACCGACGTAGTCCGCGCCCCAGACGCGGTCGATGAGCTGCATCCGCGTCAGCACCCGGCCCGCGTTGCGCAGCAGCATCTCCAGCAGGTCGAACTCCTTCAGCGGCAGGTCGACCTTGCCGCCGGAGACGGTCACCACGTGCCGGTCGACGTCCATCCGGACCGGCCCGGCCTCCAGGGCCGCCGGGGCGGCCTCCTCCGGGCCGTCCCCGCGTCGGCGCAGCACCGCGCGGATGCGGGCGACCAGCTCCCGCGAGGAGAAGGGCTTCGTGACGTAGTCGTCGGCTCCTATCTCCAGACCGACGACCTTGTCGATCTCGCTGTCCTTGGCCGTGACCATGATGACGGGCACGTTGCTCACGCTGCGCAGCTGACGGCAGACCTCGGTGCCGGGCAGGCCCGGCAGCATGAGGTCCAGCAGGACGAGGTCGGCGCCGTTGCGCTCGAACTCGTCGAGGCCGTCGGGCCCGGTGGTCGCGACGGCGACCTCGAAGCCCTCCTTGCGGAGCATGTACGACAACGCGTCGCTGAACGATTCCTCGTCCTCGACGACGAGCACTCGGGTCACGGGAGGACCTCCGGGGCTGAGAGTTGATCTTGGGTGTAGGTCTCGTAGGGCCGTCCCTTGACGGTGCCTTCCGCACCGTCGGTGTGGCGGGCGCGCCGGGAGCGGGTGCGCGGCAGGGCCGCTCCGCCGCCGGGCCCGTCCATCGGGCTGACGGGCTTGACCGGGCCCACGGGTTCGACGGGGTCGACCGGCTCGCCGGCCTCCTCGCCCTCGGGACCGTGGTAGTCCCCGGGCTCCTGGAGCGCTCCGCTGAGCCGGGTACGGCTGCGGCGGCTCTCCTCGGCCCGCTCCCGGGCCTGTCCGGCCTCGGGAAGTCGCAGGGTGAACGTGGAGCCCTGGCCCTCGGCGCTCCACACGGTGACCTCGCCGCCGTGCGAGGCCGCCACGTGCTTGACGATGGCCAGGCCCAGACCCGTCCCGCCGGTCGCCCGGGAGCGGGCCGGGTCGACGCGGTAGAAGCGCTCGAAGATGCGGTCCCGGTCCCGCTCGGAGATGCCGATGCCCTGGTCGGTGACGGCGATCTCGATCATGTCGCCCCCGGGCACGGCGACCCGGCGTGCGGCGATGCCGACGCGGGTCCGGGGCGGGGAGTAGTTCACGGCGTTCTCGACGAGGTTCCCCAGCGCCGCCGCGAGCTGCCCGCGGTGTCCGAAGACGTACAGGTGCTCCGCACCGGCCGTCGCCATCGTGATCTGCTTGGCCGCCGCGCCCTGTCGGCTGCGGTCGATGGCCTCCTCGATCAGGCCCTCGACGGCGACCGGCTCCGAGTCCTCCAGCGGGTCGTCGTTCTGCACCCGCGAGAGGTCGATCAGCTCCTGGACGAGGTTCGTCAGGCGCGTGGCCTCCTTCTGCATCCGCCCCGCGAAGCGCTCGACGGCCTCCGGGTCGTCGCTCGCGTCCATCACGGCTTCCGACAGCAGCGACAGCGCGCCCACGGGCGTCTTCAGCTCGTGGCTGACGTTCGCCACGAAGTCGCGGCGGATCGCCTCGATGCGACGCGACTCCGTCAGGTCCTCCACCAGCAGCAGCACCAGCCGGGAGCCGAGGGGGGCGACGCGGGCGGAGACCGCCAGGGCGTCCCCCCTGCCTCTGCGGGCCAGGTCCAGCTCGACCTGCCGTATCTCGCCGTCCCGCCGGGTCTCCCGGGCCATCTGCAGCATCGGGTCCACGGCCAGCCGCCCGCCGCGCACGAGGCCGAGCGCGTACGCGGCCGAGCTGGCCTTCACGACGGCGTCGCCCTCGTCCAGCACGACGGCCGAGGACCGCAGCACCGACAGCACCGTGTCGACGCCCGGCGGCAGCACCGGCTCCGTGTGCAGGGAGGACCGCGTGGGCCGACTCTGCTCCCGCTCGCTCCAGCGGAACGCGAGGACGGCGACGGCGCCGGTGCACACACCGGCGATCGCGGCCACTGCGGCGATCGCCGCGTTCACGTCCATGGCTTCAGATTAAGCGCGTCGAGCGAGCCCCTCCCAGACCTGCCGGGTCGGCTCGAACACTCGTCCCCCAGAGTTCACCGCCACGACCACGGTGGTTCACTGGGTGGGGAACATATGCCGCGAACCGGCACGAGCGTCCACTCCGCCCCTCGGCCGGACGTCCCGGAGGCCGCCCGCACGGCCCCCGGCGCCGCCGACGCCCAGAGTTCACCCGCGCGTCCGGAGTGGTTCACTTGGCAGGGCCACTGCGGACGCCTTGCCGCCCCAGCGTGGGAGCGTAGAACACCCGGCCCGCCGCGGGTCCGGACGCGGCACTTTTTGGCCAGAAGCGAGGGAAGGACCACCATGCGGGACGCCTACCACGAGGAGCTGGATGCGATCGGCGACAGCCTGGTCGAGATGGCCCGGCTCGTCGGTTCCGCGATCGGCCGCGCCACGACGGCCATGCTCGACGCGGACCTCAAGCTCGCCGAGAGCGTGATCGCCAACGACGACAAGGTCGACGAGCTCCAGCGCGACCTGGAGACGAAGGCGATCCAGCTCCTCGCCCGCCAGCAGCCCGTCGCCACCGACCTGCGCATCGTCGTCACCTCGCTGCGCATGAGCGCCGACCTGGAGCGCTCCGGCGACCTGGCCCAGCACGTCGCGAAGGTCGCACGCCTGCGCTTCCCCGACTCCGCCGTCCCGCGCGACCTGCACGCGACCATCCTGGAGATGGGCCAGCTCGCCCAGCGGCTCATGGCCAAGGCCGCCGAGGTCATCATCACCAAGGACGTCGACCTGGCCCTCCAGCTGGAGGCCGACGACGACAAGATCGACGACCTGCACCGCACCCTCTTCCAGCACCTCATGGACGACCGCTGGAAGCACGGCATCGAGACCGCCGTCGACGTGACGCTGCTCGGCCGCTACTACGAGCGCTTCGCCGACCACGCCGTCTCCGTCGCCCGCCGCGTCGTCTACCTCGTCACGGGCGACTACGCGGACGAGATCGACCCGGCCGCCGTCATCGCGGCCGCCGAGGAGCCCGCCGCCGACTGAGCGCGTGCCCCCACGCGCCGTTGATGCGCCCGCCGACGTCGCGGTTCCCTGGGAGGGCTGATGCTCAGCCCAGCTTCAAGGAGGAATGCCGTGCGGAACGCGCAGACCCCGGAACCCGAACGGAACTGCGGCTGCGGCCCCGGCTGCCAGTGCGGCTGCCAGGGCGGCGGACCCTGCAACTGCGGCGGCGGCTGCGGCTAGCCCCGACGAGTACGGCGGTGCCCCCGGTCGAACACCCGGCCGGGGGCACCGCCGTCCTGCACGCTCACCGCCGCCGCGCGACGGTCCCCACCGGCCTGCTCCGGGCCGTGGCGTCGCGTGACCGGTCGAGCAGGATGAGGGGTACGGCGGCCGCCGCGAGAGCGGCTCCGACCAGGCACACGGTGGTGAGGGCCGCCCCCTGGGTGAGGGCGGCGGCGGCGAGGGCGGGGGTGATGCTGATTCCCAGTTGGAACGCCGACACGGTGGTGGCACCGGCGAGGGTGGGCGCGTCGGCCGCGAGGGCGAAGACGCGTCCGAAGACGGCGGGGTTCAGCACGAAAGCGGCGATACCGAGCAGGAGGACGGTGGGCACCATCACCCAGGCGTGCCTGATCGCGGTGGCGATCACCACCGACAGGATCACGATCGCTGACGCACCCGTCAGAAGGGCGAGGTGCGGCCGCTGATCGGCGACCCGGCCACCGAGGGTCAGGCCGACGAAGGCGCCGGCCCCGAAGACCGCGAGCACCGCCGGGATCCACACCTCGGGCATGCCGGTGACGTCTTCGAGCAGGGCCGCCAGGAAGTTGAACGTGATCATGTACGCCGCGGTGGTCAGGATCGTGATCGCGTAGACGACCCACAGACCCGGTTGGCGCAGGGTGGCCAACTCCCGCGCCAAGCCGGGCCGCGTGGAGTCGGCGGAGTCGGGGTGGGCGGCGGGTAGCCCGAGCAGGCAACCGACGATCCCCACGACCGTGAGGGCGACGACGGCCCAGAAGCCGTCGCGCCACTCGGTGACGTGGCTGAGCAGCGTCCCTCCGGGACCACCGGCCACCATGGCCACACTGAGCCCGCTCACCACGACCCCGGAGGCGCGGGCCCTACGGTCCGGCGTCACCAGACTGATCGCGGTCACCGCCGCGACGGCGAAGAAGGCCGCGTAGGCGACGCCCGCGACCAGTCGCGTGGCCAGCAGGACCTCGTAGGTGCCCAGCTGTCCGACGGCGATGCTGACGGCGAAGACGCACTGGCTCGCCACCAGGGCGGTACGGCGTGGCCAGCGCAGGCTGAGCACGGCGAACGGTGGCCCACCGACCACGACCCCCAGCGCGAACGCCGTGATCAGGAACCCGGCGGAGGAGAGCGTGACGTCCAGGTCGGCGGCGACCGCCGGCAGTACACCGGCCAACAGGAACTCCGCACTGCCCATGGCGAACAGGCTGAAGCCGAGCAGGTACACCCCTGCGGGCAACCGCGTGGAGCGACCGCTCGGGGACGTCTCCGCCGTCGTGCCGACCATCAGTGCACGCCCCCGCCGTCGAGCCCGGCACGTGCGACGGCGGCGGACAACTCCTGGTCGAGCAGCCGGCCGCTCATGCTGATGGCGGCCGTCGAACCCGCTCCCGCGGCGGTGACGACCTGCGCTCGGGGGTTGACCACGTTCCCGGCCGCCCAGAGCCCGGGCACGTCCGTGGCCCCCTGGGAGTCGACGACGACCAGCCCACTCACCGGGTCCGTGGCGGCACCCAGCTTCGTCAGGATCGCGTCGTGCGGCACCGGGCGAGGCGCCACGAAGACGGCCTCACACAGCACGGTCCCGCCGGTGTCGAGCTCGATCGCGACGGCGTCCCCGCCCGCAGAGCCGGCAGGTGTCGCGACGCGAGTGACGTGCGCGTCGACCAGCCGTACGCCGTACGCCGCGAGGCGCCGCCGTTCGCCGGCGCCGACCTCGATGCCGTTGGTGCAGAACGTCACCGAGGAGCTGTAGCGGCGCATCAGCGCGGCCAGATGCGCCGACACCGCCGACGTCGTCGCCGTCGCCGGGTTGCCGAGCACGGCGATGTCGCGACCCCGCACCTCGTAGCCGTGGCAGTGGGGACAGTGGTGCACCGTGGACGCCCACCGCTCGGCGAGTCCCGGGACGTCGGGGAGCTCGTCCGTCAGCCCGGTCGCCACCAGCACGGACCGGGCCCGCAGGGCGCTGCCGTCGTCGAGCCGGAGCTCGAACGTGCCGTCCGACGTCCGCCGGGCGTCGACCACGCCCGCCCGCACGAGCGTCCCGCCGTAGCGATCCAGCTCGCTCCGGCCCCCGGCGACGAACTCCTTCGGCGCCATGCCGTCCCGGGTCAGATAGCCGTGCATGTGGTCGGCGGGCCCGTTACGGGGCTCGCCACCGTCCACGACCAGGGTCGCGAACCGTGCCCTCGCGAGCACCACTCCGGCCGACAGGCCGGCGGCCCCACCACCGATGATGACGCCGTCCCACAGTGTCGCCGCCTGCGACCCGGTCGTTGATCGCCGTGTTGCATCCATGCGGATCACCTCCACCGAGAGGATCGGCAGCGCTTTTCACTTTCGACAACATTCGTTGCCGGTTCCGGGACGCGCTGCTTGACTGCCGCCCATGGACGAGCAACCCAGCGTCAGTGCCGCGATCGAGCAGATCGCTCCCCGGCTACGCAGCGCCCGCGCGAAGAAGGGCGTCAGCCTGGCCGACCTCGCACGCACCACCGGGATCTCGACCAGCACCCTGTCCCGACTGGAGTCAGCGCAGCGCAAACCGAGCCTCGAACTCCTCCTGCCGATCACCGCCGCACTGGGCATCCCCCTCGACGAGATCGTCGCGGCACCCCGGATCCTCGACCCGCGCGTGCCCCAACAGCCCACCCGGAAGGACGGCCGCGTGCTGATCCCGCTCTCCCGCCAGCAGGGCGAACCCCGCGCGTACAAGATGACCATCCCGGCGCACGACAGCGAGCCGCACCTGCGGACTCACGACGGCTACGAATGGCTGTACGTGCTCCGAGGACGACTCCGCGTGAAGCTGAGCGACCAGGACTTCGTCATGGGAGCCGGGGAAGCCGCCGAGTTCGACTGCCGGATCCCCCACTGGTTCGGAGCCGCCGCACGCGGGAGCGTCGAGGTCCTCAGCCTCTTCGGCAAGCAGGGCGAACGCATCCACCTCCGCACCCGGCGGGGCTGACGGGGCACCGGCTCCGTCCTGCCGCGCCGGACTTCGTGGCACGGGGCTCGGGACCCCGGAGGGCAGGCGAATATGATGTGCTCGTGTCGAAGCCCGATGAATTGCTCGTCGACGTCGCCGCCCTGGTGGAGTCCGGGCAGAGCAACCAGATGTCCCTGACCGTGGTCACCGGTGGTGCTGTCATCACCGGTCGACTCGCTTCCGAAGCCGTGTGGAGGCAGAGGGTGTCGGAGGTGCTGACGGATTCAGCCCGCCTCAGCGAGTTCTCCGCCGCCTTCGGGGCCCCCACGCCGAGCGGACCGCCCACTCACCTGCACTTCCATGTCGCCCGCATCCTCCAGGGCACGGTGGGGATCCCGGAGACGGGCGGAATGTACCGTGTCGCGATCAAGGACATCAGCGCCTGGACCGTGGGCGACTTCAGCTACACCGACCACTGAGCCCACCCGGCGACAGCAACCCGCCACCGTTGCGGCCCGGCACGGCCCCCGGCCGGGCCGCAACGACCCCGAGACGACGACCGGCCCCCTCCCCGCGGGAAACCCGCAGGCAGGGGGCCGGCTCAGTGCCGCTTACTTCTTCTTGCCCTGGGTTTCGACCGCCCGCAGTTTGGGCCTGGTCAATGGGGGCTGCACCGCAACTGACCAGTGGTGCGGCGGCGGTTAGTGGTCGTTGCCTGTCGTTGCTTGTTGACCTCGGAGGTTCCAGCGAGGTTCCAGGACTCGGCCTGGATCGGGCCCGTGGCGGGGTGGAGTCTCACCCCTCCGGCGCCGCTAACACTAGCGGCAGGCGTCGCTAACGTTAGCGACCCCGCTAGCGGCCAGAACGGCAGATGACCAGCGCGTTAGCGGTTAGCGAGCCTTCTGAGTAGACCCCGAAACCAGGTCGCTCAGCACATCCCAGAGGCACGCCCCCCGTATTGCCGGGGAGGGGCAAGAAGGAACGGCCTACGGCCGCACGACCCTTGGCAGCTCGCTGCGCTCGCGCGGTGACCGCCGCACCGGGGTGAGCGTCCTTCCCCGTGGGGAAGGCCGTTCCGTGGTGACGTTAAGTACAGAGAGGCGTTCAGGGAGGCAGGGAGAAGTCCCTAACCGCCTCCCTCACTCCACTTCCCCGCTCTGAGCAGCGGGGACCACCGTTCAGGGAGGCAGGGAGGCCGCCCCCGAACAGCTCCCGAACCCCTTCAGGGGCTGGCTTCCGCACTCCCCTACCTCCCTCCCTGTCACACAAGGTGACGAAGCGGGCGAGTCGTCATCCTGCTGCTCTGTGTCGGCTCATCACGGCCTCTTAAGGCGGGGCAGCCAACCGTAGGGCCGCGATGCCCCCGCCTTAAGAGGCCGTTCTCCTCCTGTCCTAGAGAGTTGAGGGAAGCAGCGTCCGCAGCGTCCGCCGGGCATAGCTCAACCCCTCTGACCTGCGCCGTTCGCGTGGACGCTAGACGATTTGTTTAGCGTCCACCAGCGTCCGCAGCGTCCAGCCATGCTCTCCGACCAAAGCCCTGTTGCCGCAGGTCAAAGCCACTCCCGTGCGGATGGGTTGCGGACGCTGTGGACGCTGGTTCAAGCAAGAGGAGCACGGGCTCCCTGGCGCCGTCGTCGGTCCGCGCCGCCTGGTGCTCTTCTTGCTTGTGCGGTCGCGATGCGGCGCCGGTGCTACACCGCAGGTGCACGGCGCGCTTGGCCGCGTGGCCGTACCCGACCCGTACCCGCCTGTACCCGCACCGGGTACACCGAGTGGGAGGCCGTACCCGTAGGCGCACCGGGCCGGTTTCGCCGAAGCGCTGCGGCTTCGACCCGACCCGAAACCGGTTTCGGGCTCGATATCGGCCGATGCGACGCTTGACCTGCGGTGATATCGGGTTTCGACCACCAACCTCACCCCCGGAAACGGCCCTGCGTAGGCTCTTCCGACACTCCTCCGAGTCGGGACAGCGGAAAGAGACCACCACCCCGGGCGGCGGCGGTGGTCTCTTCAGGGCTGCTGTCGACCAGCGGAGCGGGAGGGCGCCCAAGGCGCACGGCGGCCGTCGCGCGCGAGCACAGCGAGCTGCCAAGGGTCGTGCGGCCGTGGCCGCTCCCTCTATGACTCTCCGAGCCCGGAAGGGGGGCTGGTGGGCTCTGCGCCTAGGATTCCGATGCCCGAGGCGCCACGAAGGTGAGCGCTGGGTGTGGGTCTCCCGCTTCCAACTGGTGCGCTCGCTGCCCAGTCTCAGACCACCCGAGGCGCTTGTAGAGACGGATGGCAGCCTCGTCTTTGGCTAGAACCTCCAGTTCGAGGGCAAGCCTTCTGGCTTGCGCAAACCCCTCCGCAGCCTGCACCAGGCGTTCACCCGCTCGGCGCCGCCGCGCCTCGGGGAGTACGAAGAGCCGCTCAAGCATTCCGGCCCGGCCGTCGCCCGAGCCACTGACGGCCACGTGCCCGACGATCCGCCCGGACAGCTCCGCCACCCAGGCAGCCATCAGCCCAGGCGGTGTCAGCCATTGCTCCGGCTCCGCTACGCCTTCCACGGGGTAGCCATCCGCTTCGTGCACCGCGACCAGGGCAGCCGCTGCCTGCGCCAGGTCGCCACTGTTCCGAGGACGAATGCACAGTGCTTCACCCGACGTGGCGTCGTTCATGGATGTGCCTCCGGTTCTCCGGTCACTGGACGGGAAGGTCGTACTTGAGCCCGGTCACGTCTGCCCTGTGAACATAGCGGGAGACCTCGAACGCTTCCCCCGCTTGGTCGAAGCTGGTATGCAGCACCTCCAGAACAGGCACTCCGGGGGACAGGTGCAACACGGCGGCCTCGACCGGGCTGGGCATCCGGGCAGTGATCTCGTCCCTGATGGTTGTCATGAAGTGCCCGAGATCTTCCAAGCGGCCGTAGATGCCGTTCGGGCCGGTCTTTGGCTGCATCAGGAGCGTCCCCTCCGCCTCGCTCCACTTGAGATACGTGGAGACGATCTGAACCGGCTCCTCGTCGGCGTAGTAGTGGTTCTCTCGGTGGACGACGCTGGCCGAGTCTCCAGGGACGCCGAGTCGCTCGGCCACGTCCTCGGGCGGCGCCTCATTTGCGATCGACACCACGTCGATCCGTGCTGTCTTGCCCTGCTTCTTGGCCTCTAGGCGGAACGGCGTCAGCCCACTCTCCCTGTTCTTAAGGGAGTAGCGATCGCTGCCAAACCGGAAGAGCCGTTGCGGTTCACGGACGAAGACGCCGCGCCCGTGCTCCGCCCTGACCAGCCCTTGCTCTGACAGTAGGCGGACTGCTTCGCGGGCGGTGTTCCGTGCTGTGCCGTACTGCTCGGCCAAAGTCCGTTCAGACGGCAACTTGGCGCCGGCGCGGAGCTCCCCGGACTCGATCGCGGCGCGCAGGGCCTGCGCGATACGCCTACTGGCGGGGGCGGGATGGGTCTGGCGGCTCTCGGGTGAAGTCATGACCCCAGCATACAACTGGCTCAAGCCAGTAGCTTGACGTCCCCGCAGTCGCCGTGCTCAACTGGCTCAAGCCAGTAACTGGCTCAAGCCAGCAGGGAGCGGCGTCTCCGACCAAGAAGCCCGCCGCTCCCCCACCCATCGAAGGGGCACTTCCATGATGCCTGGAACCGTGGCAGAACGTAGGGGCGAGCGGACCGCGTCTCGGGGCAATGGCCCCGGTGGGCGGAAGCTGGAGCGGGGCGAGACCATCGCTCTCACTCCCAAGCAGTCGGAGCGGCTTGCTGATCTGTACGAGGAGTTCGGCGGCCGCCGCCTGGAGACGTACGCGGTCCGCAAGCTGCTGAACCGTGGTGTCCAGCGGAGTCGCGCTACCGACCTGGCTGAGGACATCGTGCAGGACGTGTGGGTGGCCGTCGGCAGGGAGACCACCAAGCCGCTGATGGCGTCCGACGCGCTGAGCGAGGACGAGCGTCGGATGTTCCTGTTCGGCCGGGTCAAGGACGAGATCCAGCAGTACTTCCGGCGCCAGTCCTCCGGGGAAGCACCGGTCGACTGGACGGACCCCCAGATCTGCAACTGGCTGTGCCCGGCGCTGCCCGATGGTTGTGCGCGCACGACGCTGCCCGCCTACCTCGACGCCATGGTGTCCAAGCTGCCGGAGCGCGAGCGGACGGCCTTGCTGCTGCGGCTGGAGGGCATGAACATGCGGCTCGTAGCCGAACACGTCGGAGTCAGCTACCCGACCGCCAACCGGCTCGTGGAAACCGCCGTGCTGCTGATCCAGATCGACAACCCCCAGTTGTCGGCCGACCCCGTGCCGCTGGAGTCGCTTCCCAAGTGGGAGCGCGACGAGCTGGCCCACATGAGCGCGGCGCAGCGTGCCGCCCTGCTGCGCATGGACGAGACCTCCCGCCGGGCCCTGCTCCTGCACGTGGGTCAGGGACTGAACATCACCGAGGTGGCCCGGCGACTGGGAGTCCCGCGCTACCAGGTGCTTCCGGTGCTGGGTGCCTGCGCGACCGCACTGCGCACCCTGACCGCCGACGACATGGAGCAGGCAGCATGAGGCACGGTCACCCCCTCAACTCCGCGCGGCGGCGCGTGCGCAAGGAACAGCTCGCGCGCCGCCACGGGCAGCGCTGCGCGTACTGCCGTCGCTCGTTCACCGACCTGAGTGAGGCCACCTTGGACCACGTCGCGCCTCTGGCGCTGTGGCGGTCGTGGTCGGTCACCTCGCTCATGCTGGCCTGCGTCGACTGCAACCACCGCAAGGCCGACCGACTCCCGCTGTCCATCGCGCTGTTGCTGTGCGCGTCGGCCAGTCGCCCGCCGGTCACCGAGGTGGTCACCCGGATGTCCAGCGGCACGACCACCCCCGCCGCCGTGGAGCCCACGCCGCCCCGACTCACCGGCGCCACGACCAAGGCGTTGACCAGCGTGACGACCCGGGTCACACCCGGCGTCACGCCCCGACTCACGCTCGGCGTCTGGCGTCTGCTGGCCCAGCTCGCTCACGCCAACCAGCCGGTGTTCACGGCCGTTCAGTCGGCCAACTCGGGCGACGGGCAGTCGCCCTCTCACCTGCATGAATCGAACCGCCACGGTGGCCGCACACGGCTGCCGTCGGCCCGACTGGTCTGCCTGCGAACGCCCCGCTATAGGCGGTCGTGTGCAGGACCGACCGGAGAGGCGGTATCCGCGTGAACACCATGAACGCTCCCGTGAACGGATCGACCCGACCCGTGAACAGGACCGCCGACGGCGTGAACGCACGTCGGACGGCTGCCCCGGGCGGGGGCGGTGAGGACGGCAAGCCGCCGCCAGCCGCCGCGCGGATCGTGGCCATGGCGCGCGAGGAGTACCGGTTCGTCATGTCCACCGACGGCCGCCCGTACGCGGTCGCCTTGGACGGGGCGAACGTCGCCGTGCCTCTGCGGGGCAAGGCGGGGCTGAGGCAGCGTCTGGCACGGCGGTTCGCGGACGCCTACCCCGGTGAGGTGGCCTCACAGTCCGCGCTCGCGGACGCCATGACGGTGCTGGAAGGCATCGCGGAGGACAACGACCCGGTGCCGGTGAACCTGCGCGTCGGACGGGCCCCGGACGGCGCCATCGTGGTCGACCTCGGCAGTGCCGACGGCCGCGCGGTCGTGGTGTCCGGTCTCGGCTGGCAGGTCGTCGACCGCTCCCCGGTGCTCTTCCGCCGCTCGGGCGCCATGGCCCCTATGCCCGTTCCCGTGCTAGACGGTGACGGTCTGGCCAAGCTGCACGCGCTGCTGAACATGAACGAATCCACGTTCCGTCAGCTTGTGGCGTGGCTGGTGGCGGCATGGATTCCCGACATCCCGCACCCGGCCATTGTGTGCAAGGGCGAGCAGGGAACGGGTAAATCCAAGGCCGCGCAGATGTTCATCAACCTCGTCGACCCGTCCCCGGCCGCCAAGCGCAGTCAGCCGCGGGACGAGAAGGCGTGGTCCCGGCAGGCGTTCAGCTCATGGGCGCTGTGCCTGGACAACGTGAGCACGATCCCGCCGTGGCTGTCGGACACCTTGTGCAAGGCGGTGACCGGGGACGGCGTGGTCGACCGCGCCCTGTACACCGATGACGACGTGGTGGTTCTCACCTTCAAACGGGTGCTGGCCATGACCACCATCGACGCCGGGGCGCTCGCCGGGGACCTAGCCGAACGCGTGCTGCTGATGGACTTGCAGCTCATCGACGCCAACCGGCGTCGCTCGGAGGAGGAGTTGGACGCCACCTTCGAGGCGGTCCGCCCGGCCGTGCTCGGGGCACTTTTCGATGTGCTGGCCTGTGCGCTCGGGGTGCTGCCGTCGGTGCGGCTGGAGTCCATGCCGCGCATGGCCGACTTCGCCCGCGTGCTCGCGGCCGTCGACCAGACTCAGGGCTGGCGCACCCTGGACGACTACCTAGCCACCTCGGCGAACGTCGCCACCGATGCGCTGGAAGGTGACCCGTTCGCCATGGCCATCGCCGCTCTGGTGGACCAGGCGGGCACCTGGCAGGGCACGGCCGCCCAGTTGCTCGAAACGCTGCCTGTACCCGGCGCGGTCCGGCCGCCGACCTGGCCCAAGGACGCTACCCGCACCGGTGGACGCGTGAAGCGACTCGCCCCGCTGCTGCGGTCCATCGGCATCACGGTGGACGACACGAAACGTAGCCGGGACCGGCACCGGCACAAGCTGCTGATCCTCTCCCGTGCACCCGACGAGGAATCGTCCGCGTCTGCACCCGACCAAGGCTCTCTCTGGCCGGAGACAGCACCCACGGGGCAGGGCACGACGCCACCCGACCAGTCCTGACGTAGCCGGAATGCCTTCCGGGCCGGGCCGCAATCTAGCGGCCCGGACACGTCCAGCCTGCGGACGCTACAGCCGTCCAGTGTCCGCAGCGTCCGTTCCAGCGTCCGCACCCCTCACTACCTCTGACCTGCCCCAATGCGGCCGTGCGGACGCTGGAACGCTGCGGACGCTGGGATACACCAACTCTCTGGGACGGCGACCGACACCACTTCCACGCACCGCCCGACGGACACGAGGAGTCACCACCGCCATGGCCACCGACCACCCGACCGATTCGCGCGCCACCCTGCGCGGATGCCTCCCGGATCGCTACCTGACCCCAGAAGACCTGGTCACCATGTTCAGCCTCCCGAGCATCGAAACCGTCTACCAGTGGCGCCGCAAGCGCATCGGTCCTCCCGGCTTCCGCGTCGGCCGGTACCTGCGCTTCGACCCGGCGGCCGTCCGCACCTGGGTGACCGAACAGGCCGCCCTCGAAGACGCCGCCTGACCCCTCCCCCGACGGGGAGGCATCGCCGGAACACCACGGAAAGCGGCCCCTGAAAAGCCCCTCAGGAAGCCAGCAGGCACCCCCTTGTAGCCGCCTCCCTGAACGTCCGACCCCACCCCAGCGGCCCGCTAGACCTAGCACCTTTCCCCGCTAGGTCTAGCAGGGCCACTAGCACTCCCAACACACCCTGACCAGGCGGCTAGCACCTAGCGCCGTCCCCGCGCACACCAGAGAAACCGGCCGGACGAGCCCTACCGGACCCCCGCCCGACCGCTAGAGAAGGGAACAGCCCTCATGGCTGGCCACATCTTCGACCGCTGGATCAAGACAACCACCGACGCCGACGGCAAGACTGTCCGCGTCAAGACCAACCGCTACGGCACGGGGATGCGCTACCAGGCCCGCTACCTCACGCCCGACGGCAAGCGGAAGAACAAGTCCTTCCCCGACGGACAGAAGCGCCTCGCAGAGCAGTGGCTGAGCGCCATGCAAGCGGACGTGGCGCGCGGCGACTTCATCGACCCGAACGCGTCCCGTACGACATTCCAGGAGTTCGCGGAGAAGTGGCTCGCGAGCCAGAGCGGCGACCCCAACACCCGCGCCTCGATGGAGTCTCAGCTCAAGCTGCACGCGTTCCCGCGCATCGGGTCGCGTCAGCTCGGATCGTTCCAACCGAGCCACATTCGCGAGTTCGTGACCCAACTCGAAGAGACCGGCATGTCCGGCTCGTACGCCCGCGTCATCTTCTCGAACGTCCGCGCCGTGCTCTCTGCCGCTGTGGAGGACGGATGCCTACGCCGGAACCCCTGCAACTCGCACACGGTGACCCCACCGGCCATCGGTGCGCGCCGTGTCGTCCCCTGGGAGCCTGGGCGCGTCTTCGCCATGCGCGCCGCCATGGTAGAGCGCTTCCGCCCCATGGTCGACGTCGGTGCAGGGTGCGGCCTGCGGCAAGGGGAGATCCTCGGGCTGTCCGTCGATGACATCGACTTCGACAGCGGCACCGTGCACGTGGTGCAGCAACTCAAGCTGAGCCTGAGCAAGGCCGTGTTCGCGCCCCCGAAGGGCGGCAAGCTCCGTGACGTGCCGCTGCCCGACCCCGTGGCAGAGGCGCTCCAGGAGCACATTAAGCGGTTCCCGCCTACGGAGATCAAGCTCCCGTGGATGCGAGCGAACGGCCAGCCTGTGACGCGACGGCTCATCTTCACGGGCCCCAACGGTGGACACGTATGGCGTACGTCGCTGAACGAAGACCACTGGAAGCCCGCTCTCGCCAAGGCGGGCGTCATCCCGAAGGCCAAGAGCCGCGAGCACGCCGCTGCCCGCGAGCACGGCATGCACGCGCTCCGGCACTTCTACGCGTCCGTGCTATTGGACGCCGGAGAGAGCATCAAGGCGCTCGCTGAGTACCTCGGTCACTCGGACCCAGGGCTGACGCTGAAGGTGTATGCGCACCTCATGCCGAGCAGTCGGGAGCGGGCCCGGAAGGCTCTCGGGCGAGCACTTCGGCCGCAGGACCCCACGGGCTGAGGTTCCAGAGAGGTTCCAGAGCATGATCATGCCTCCCACCCGCGCCGTATGCGCAGGTGGGAGGCATGAACACGAAACCTACTTCTTCTTGCCCTGGTTCTTGACGGCTTCGATGGCGGCCTTGGCGGCCTCCGGGTCGAGGTAGGTGCCGCCGGGGTTCACGGGGCGGAAGGAGGCGTCCAGCTCGTAGGAGAGCGGGATGCCGGTGGGGATGTTGAGGCCCGCGATGTCGGCGTCGGAGATGCCGTCGAGGTGCTTGACGAGGGCGCGCAGGCTGTTGCCGTGGGCGGCGACGAGCACGACGCGGCCGGTGATCAGGTCCGGGACGATGCTGTCGTACCAGTACGGCATCATCCGGTGGACGACGTCCTTGAGGCACTCGGTGCGGGGGCGCAGCTCCGGCGGGATCATGCCGTAGCGCGGGTCGTCGCTCTGCGACCACTCGGCGCCGTCCTCCAGGACGGGCGGCGGGGTGTCGTAGGAGCGGCGCCACAGCATGAACTGCTCCTCGCCGAACTCGGCGAGGGTCTGGGCCTTGTCCTTGCCCTGGAGGGCGCCGTAGTGCCGCTCGTTGAGCCGCCAGGAGCGGTGGACGGGGATCCAGTGGCGTTCGCAGGCGTCCAGGGCCAGGTTGGCGGTGCGGATCGCGCGCTTCTGCACGGAGGTGTGGACGACGTCGGGGAGCAGGCCGGCGTCCTGCAGCAGCTCGCCGCCGCGAATCGCCTCCGTCTCTCCCTTGTCCGTGAGGTTGACGTCCACCCAGCCGGTGAACAGGTTCTTCGCGTTCCACTCGCTCTCGCCGTGGCGGAGGAGGATCAGCTTGTATGTCGCGTCGGCCATGGATGTCAGCCTAATGCGTGACCCCGTCGCCACCGGACGGCGTTCCGCCTGCCGGACGGGGGCCGGGTGGGTCGGTGAAGCGGGTGAAGCGGGTGAAGAGCGTGGCGTCGAGGACGGCGGCGCCGCCGGGGTCGTTGTTGAAGTAGACGTGGACGTCGGCGTCCGGGGGCCAGGTGTCGGCGATCCGGGCGGCCCAGGTGCGCAGGGCCTGCGGGCCGTACCGGGGCCAGGGGCGGGCGCGGCCGGCGTGGAGGCGGAGGTAGCCCCAGTCGGTGGTGCGCCACAGCGGGGTCGCCGGGTGGGAGGCACGGTCGGCCCAGCACAGGGCGGCGCGGTGGGCGGTGAGGACGTCGCGGATCTCAGGGGTCCACCAGGTGGGGTGCCGGGGTTCGACGGCGACGCGGACGGTCGGGGGGAACGCCGCGAGGCAGGTGTCGAGCAGGGCGGCGTCGGCGCGCAGGGTGGGCGGGAGCTGGAGGAGGACGGGCCCTAGCTTGGGGCCCAGCCCGGCGGCGTGCGCGAGGAGGCGGCGGACGGGTTCCTCGGGCTCCCTGAGGCGTTTGAGGTGGGTCAGGTAGCGGCTGGCCTTGACGGCCATGACGAAGCCGTCGGGCGTCCGCTCGCGCCAGTCGGCGAAGGTTTCGGCAGAGGGCAGGCGGTAGAAGGCGGCGTTGCTCTCGACCGTCGGAAAGTGCCGGGCGTACTCCTCCAGCCAGAGCCGGCCGGGCAGCTCCGGCGGGTAGAGGACGCCCTTCCAGTCCCGGTACTGCCATCCGGACGTTCCGACGATGACACCCATGCCCCCAGCATGCGCCTCACGACGACCGAGTGGGCGGCCGTGCGGGCGGCGGGATGGGGCGGTCGTGGATGCGGGGCGCGGCAACTGTGGGGTCCGGGCACATACGCGGCCGTGCGCGGGCTTCCTACGGTGTGGCGAGTTCGTGACGTCCGTGACACGTCCCCCCGTCCCCGCACATCGCCTGGAAGTGGTGCACATGGCCTCCCCCGCAGCGGCTCCAGCGGCCCCCGCGAGCCTCAAACGCATCGTCGCCGCCAGCCTCATCGGGACCACCATCGAGTGGTACGACTTCTTCCTGTACGGCGCGGCCGCCGCGCTGGTGTTCAACCAGCTGTTCTTCCCCGACTCCGATCCGCTGGTCGGCACCCTGCTGGCCTTCCTGACCTACGCCATCGGGTTCGTCGCGCGGCCGATCGGCGCGCTGGTGTTCGGCCACTACGGTGACCGGCTCGGGCGCAAGAAGCTGCTCGTGCTGAGCCTGCTGCTGATGGGCGGCGCGACGTTCGCGATCGGCCTGTTGCCGACGCACGCCACGGTCGGGTCGGCCGCGCCGCTGCTGCTGACGTCGCTGCGCCTGGTGCAGGGGTTCGCGCTGGGCGGCGAGTGGGGCGGTGCGGTGCTGCTCGTCTCGGAGCACGGGGACGCCCGGCGGCGCGGCTTCTGGGCGTCGTGGCCGCAGACGGGCGCGCCCGCCGGGCAGCTCCTCGCGACCGGTGTGCTGGCCGCGCTGACGGCGCTGCTGAGTGAGGACGCGTTCCTGGCGTGGGGCTGGCGGGTGCCGTTCCTGCTGTCGGGGCTGCTGGTCCTCGTCGGGCTGTGGATCAGGATCTCGGTGGACGAGTCGCCGGTGTTCAAGGAGGCCCTGCGGCAGGCGGAGGAGCGCCGGGAGCGGTCGGCCGAGCCGGAGCAGCCGCCGCTGCTGGCCGTGCTGCGGCACCACTGGCGGGACGTGCTGGTGGCGATGGGCGCCCGTATGGCGGAGAACATCAGTTACTACGTCGTCACGGCGTTCATCCTCGTCTACGTCACCGACCAGCTGGACCTGTCCCGGCAGCTCGCGCTGAACGCCGTGCTCATCGCCTCGGCGGTGCACTTCGCGACGATCCCGCTGTGGGGCGCGCTCTCCGACCGGCTGGGACGACGGCCGGTGTACCTGATCGGCGCGGCGGGCGTGGGGCTGTGGATGTTCCCGTTCTTCGCGCTGATCGACACCCGGAGTTTCGGTGCGGTGCTCCTGGCCGTGACGGTGGGGCTGGTGCTGCACGGGGCGATGTACGCGCCGCAGGCGGCGTTCTTCGCCGAGCTGTTCGCCACCCGCATGCGGTACTCGGGGGCGTCGATCGGCGCCCAGTTCTCCTCGGTCGCGGCGGGGGCGCCCGCGCCGATGATCGCCACCGCGCTGCTGGCCGACTTCGACAGCTCCGTGCCGGTCTCCCTCTACGTCATGGCCGCCGCGGCGCTGACGGTGGTGGCCATCCTGTGCGCCCGGGAGACGCGGATGCGGGACCTGTCCGACGGCGACCCCGACGACGATGGGACGCCGGATCCGGCGGAGCCCACCGCGCCGGAGGGGACGTCAGCCGTCGAAGGCGCCCGAGAGGCGGTGCAGCCGAAGGGCTAGCTGCACCTCCAGGGCGCGGGCCGGGGACTGCCAGTCGTCGCCCAGCAGGTGGGCCACCCGGTCCAGCCGCTGGGCGACGGTGTTGACGTGGACGTGCAGGGCGTCCTTGGCCCGCACCGGGCTCATGCCGCTGTCGAAGTAGGCGGCGAGGGTGGCCACGAGTTCGGTTCCCCGGCGGTCGTCGTAGTCGAGGACGGGGCCCAGGGTGCGCCGGACGAAGCCGGTGACGTCGCGGGAGTCGGCCAGGAGCATGCCGAGGAAGCCGAAGTCCTCGGCGGCGGCCCCCTCGCCGTCCCGGCCCAGCAGCCGCATCGCGTCGACGCAGCGGCGGGCCTCGGCGTAGCGGGCCGCCACTTCGGCGGTCCCGGCGACGGGCGCGGCGGCGCCCACGGTGACGGGGGCGTGCACGGCGGCGCCGAGCTGTGCGGCGGTGCGACGGGCCAGGTCGCCGGGGGTGACGCCAGCGGGCAGCGGCAGCAGCAGGACGGTGCCGCCGTCGCGGGCGGCGGCCAGCCCGTGGGCGGTGGACGCCAGGTGGGAGGAGGCCGACCAGAGCCGCTGCCGGCCGTTGCCCTGGCCCCGACGGCCCCGGTGCTCGTGGCTCTCGGGGCGGGCGGCGAGGACGACGTGGGGGGATTCCAGGTCGGCGCCGAGCAGGGCGGCGCGCTGCCGCAGCAGGGCTGGACTCCGTTCGGGGGTGTCGAGCAGGTCGTCCAGCAGTTCGCCGCGCACGCGCTGCTCGGCCTCGGCGGCGGAGCGGCGGGCGAGGAGGAGGAGTGAGGTGACCATGGCGGCCCGCTCCAGGGTGCGCCGGTCGACGGGGTCCAGTGCGGGCCGGCCGTGCAGGACGAGGGCGCCCAGCAGTTCGCCGCCCGCCGCGACGGCCGCCGCCCACTCGCCCCCGCCACCGTCCCGGTCGTCCCCGGTGGCTGCGCCTCCCCGGGCGTCCTCGGTGGCCCCGGCGCGGACGGCGTGGCCCTCGCGGGCCGAGCGCTCGACGGCCTCCGTGGCGTCCTCCGGCTCCTGGAACTCCACCGGGCCGTCCAGGACGTGGGAGAGTGCGGCGGCCACGTCGGCCACCCCTCCCCCGCGCAGCACCAGCTCCGTCAGCCGGTCGTGCACCTCGCCGGCCCGCTCGATGGACTCGTTGGTGGCCTCCAGCGCCGCGAGCGCGGCGCGGGTCTCGGCGATGAGCCGCGTGGTGTCGATGGCGACGGCGGCGTGCGCGGCGAAGGAGGACAGCAGCGCGATCTGCTCCCGTTCGAAGACGCGGGCCCGCCGGTCGGCGGCGTAGATGACGCCGATGACGTCGCCGCCGAGCGTCAGCGGGACGCCGAGGATGGCGACGAGGCCCTCCTCGCGGACGCCGCCGTCGATGGCGCCGGTGTGCTGGAAGCGGCTGTCGCGGAAGTAGTCGTCGGTGACGTAGGGGCGGGCGGTCTGGGCGACGAGTCCGCCCAGGCCCTCGCCCATGCCGAGCCGCAGCTGCTGGAAGCGTGCGGAGACGGAGCCCTCGGTGACGCGCATGTAGGTGTCGCCGCGCTCGGGGTCGGTGAGGGTCAGGTAGGCGACCTCGGTGCCCAGCAGCGAGCGGGCGCGCTGCACGATGGCGCGCAGGACGGCGTCGAGGTCGCGCAGGCCGGCCAGGTCGTGGGCGGTCTCGATGAGCGCGGTCAGTTCGGCCTCGCGGCGCCGTCGGCCCTCCAGCTCGGCGCGCAGCCGCAGGGCGAGCAGCCGGTCGGGGGTGGTCGGCCCGTCGAACGCCTCGGCGGGGGCGCCGCCGACGAGGAGCCGGAGGTAGTCGGACGCGGTCGCGCCGCCGGACGCGTCGTGTGGCGCGGGCCCGTCGTGTGGCGCGGGCCCGTCGTGCGGCGGCGCGGACGGCTCGTGCGGCGGCGCGGGGGTGGCGCGGGTCGGGGCGGGCTCGTCGTGCATGGGCGTCAGTGTGCCGTCCAGCCGCCGTCCAGCGGGAGGGAGCTGCCGGTGATCACCGCGGCCTGCGGTGCGCACAGGTAGGCCACCGCCTCGGCGACCTCCTCGGGCTCCACCAGCCGCTTGACCGCCGAGTCGGTCAGCATGACGTCGGTGACGACGCGCTCCTCGGGGATGCCGTGCAGCCGCGCCTGGTCGGCGATCTGCCGCTCCACGAGGGGCGTGCGGACGTAGGCGGGGCTGACGCAGTTGGACGTCACGCCGTGCGCCGCGCCCTCCAGCGCCGTCACCTTGGACAGGCCCTCCAGCCCGTGCTTCGCCGACACGTAGGCGGCCTTGTAGGCGGAGGCGCGCAGCCCGTGCACGGAGGAGATGTTGACGATGCGTCCCCACTCCTGCCCGTACATGTGCGGCAGGGCGCCCCGGATCAGGCGGAAGGGCGCCTCCAGCATGACGGTCAGCACCAGCCGGAAGGAGTCCGGCGGGAACTCCTCCAGCGGGCTGACGACCTGCAGCCCGGCGTTGTTGACCAGGACGTCCACCCCGGCGGCGGCCTGCTCGGCGGCGGCCAGGTCGGTGAGGTCCAGCCGGACGGTCTCGACGGCGTCGGGTGCGGCCTGTTCGAGGGCGGCCAGCCCTTCGGCGTCGCGGTCCACGGCGCGGACCTTGGCTCCGGCGGCGGCCAGCCGCAGGGCGCAGGCGCGCCCGATCCCACTGGCGGCGCCGGTGACGAGCGCGGTGCGCCCGCCGAGGTCGAGGGTGACGGAGTGTGGCGTCATGTCCGGCAGGTTAGGTACGCGGCGGGCCGCTCCCGATGTGGCCGCCGTCCACACTTGCACCCGGTGATGTGGTGCAGCCCCACCCACCGGGTCGGGGTGACCTCCCAGGGACGCGTGCCCCGGGGGTCACCGGCCGGACGAGCGGGGGTGGCCGCCGGCCACGAGCACCGGCACCGTGGTCTGCCGTACCAGTGTGTGGGCGACGTCGCCGAGCAGTCGGCGGGAGAGCCCGCGCCCGTGGCTGCCGACGACGACGAGGTCGAGGCCCTGTTCCCGGGCGTAGCTGACGAGTGCCTGCGCCGGGGGGCCGGACAGGACGTCGTACTCCGTCACGCGCCCGCCGCTGCGCTCGGCGAGGGCGCTGAGGCGGCTCCGTGCGGCGGCGATGCTCGGGTCGTGCTCGTCCTCGGCGGCGTCGTATCCGACGACCTCGGCGGCGACGAGCGACTCCACGTACGGTCCGAACAGCTCGACGGCGAGGTCCAGGGCGGCGTGGGAGGCCTCCGAGCCGTCCACACCGACCAGCACCCGCAGTCCGCCCGGCCCGTGCGCGCCGGAGTCGGTGTGGGAGAGCAGGTCCGGTTGCCGCTGGACGCGCTCGCTCGCGGCGAGGGCCAGGAAGGGGCCGAAGACGACACCCATGACGGGCCACCACCAGTGACGGTGACCCCGGCGCGCCATCCACCAGGCGGTGAGCAGCCCGACGGAGATCCAGACCCCCACCACGATCAGGACGTACACGAGACCACTCATAGAGCGATCATTCTATGGCTTTTGCGGCTGATGTCCTTTCGACGCGCAGGCCGTGCGGGCCCGGTGGACGGCGGCGGCCACGGCCGTCGTCCCGGTGGGCGTGAGCAGGACGGAGTAGTGGTTGACGCCGGGCACCCGCTGGACGTCGACGCGCTGCGGGTCGAGGGCCGCGGCGGCCACCCGCCCGGCGTCGTACAGGCCCTGTGGCTCGTCCTGGAGTCCGCGTTCGGCCCACAGCAGGGTGGCGCGCACCCGGGGCCGGTGCAGGGCGGCGAGGACCTCCGGGTCGTGCAGGACGTCCGCGCCGTCGGCCCGCACGGCGTCCAGGACGCAGCTGCTGCGCAGGTCGGGCGGGGTGCCGACGAGATCCCGGTCGACGTAGGCCCGGACGCGGTCACTCCAGTGCGCCGCCAGTGCGGGTTGGGAGCGGAAGAAGGCGCGGTAGGCGTCCCGGTCGGGGAAGGTCATGCGCAGGCGCCGCATGGCGGGGCCGATGACGGCGTCGAGGAGCGCGTCGATGTCGGTGCCCTCGGGCGGGGGGAAGCCGAGGCCGCCGTCGACGAGGACGGCGTGCGGGAACCGCTCCGGGTGCCCGGCGGCGGCCAGCGCGGCGACGAACGCGCCCATGGAGTGGCCGAGGAGGACGACGCGGTCGTGGCCGAGGTGGCGCAGCAGCGCGAGGACGTCGGCCACGTGGGCGGCGAGGCCGTGGGGCCCCGGCAGGTGGGCGGAGCCGGCCCGGCCGCGCAGGTCGGGCGCGTACACCGGCACGTCGGGGCCGAGCGCCTCGGCGACGTCGGCGAAGGCGAGGCCGTTGACGGTGATGCCGTGGAGCGCCAGCACGGGCACGCCCGTCCCCGGCCAGTGGGTGACGGCGAGCCGGCCGCCCCGGACGGGCACGGCCAGCTCCCCGCGCGGACGCCCGGCCGTGCGCCCGGCGCTCACGCCGTCCTCCCGCGCCGCCGTGCGCGCAGGGACACCAGGCCGCCGGGGGCGGCGTAGACGGCGAGGACGAACAGCGTGCCGAGGATGAGCAGCGGCTCGGCGACGTCGGCGAAGGCGGCGAGCCGCTGGTCGAGGAAGGTGAACAGCGCACCACCGACGACGGGCCCCCAGCGGGTGCCACTGCCGCCGAGCACCACCATGACGAGAAGGGTCAGGGTGAACGTCGGCGTGCTGGAGTGCGGGGTCGCCCCGGCGGTGACGAGGAGGTGCACGGCGCCGCCCAGCACGGCGAGCGCGGAGGCGAGCACGAAGGCGCCCAGCTTGTACCGGAAGGGGTCGCGGCCGAGGACGGCGACGCGCTGCTCGTTGTCCCGGATCGCCTGCCACACCCGGCCCACCGGGCGGGCCGTGACCCACCACACGACGGCGGCGACCAGGGTGAGGTAGCCGAGCGCCAGCCAGTAGACATGGACGGTGTTGGCGACGCCCACGAACGCCTCCGGCACCCCGGCGGCGTGCAGGGGCAGCCCCTCCTCTCCGCCGGTGAGCCCGCCGGGGTTGCGGCCGACGAGGAGGGACCCGGCCTGGGCGAACGCGAGCGTCACCATGGCGAACCCGATGCCGCCGAGAGCGAGCGTGCGCAGGGAGATCGCGCCGAGGACGACGGCGGCGAGCGTGCCCAGCAGCAGGGTGAGGAGCGCCGCCGGAACGAGCGTGAGGCCCCACTCGGTCATGGCGAGCTGGGTGCCGTAGGCACCGCCCGCGATGTAGAGGGCGTGGCCGAAGGAGAGCAGCCCGGTGCGGCCGAACATGAGGTCGTAGCCCAGGGCGAGACCGGCGAACACCAGGCACAGTGCGAGGAGTTGCAGCGACCCGGGCGCGTTGAGCGGGCCGTCGAAGAGGACCGGTACCTCCAGCGCCGAGTAGGGCAGGAGGGCCAGCAGGAGGAACGCGGCGGCGGGGACGGCGGCGGGGCGCAGGGCCCGCCGCCGCGCCGGGCCGGGCGGCCCGGTCTCCCCGGGGGCCGGCGCGGTGGTCGGGGCGGACGTGACCGTCATGCGCGGCCTCCTTCGGTGCGGGTGGCGGGCGGCACGGGCAGCAGCCGCCGCAGCCGCTCGGCGGCCGACGGCGAGCCCGGCACCGGGCGGGCCAGGACGACGGCGGCCAGCAGCGCGACGACGGCCAGGTCGCCGTAGCCGCCCGCGTAGTAGTTGGCGTACTGCTGGGTGAGGCCGACGGCGAGCGCCGCGACGGCGACGCCGGTGAGGGAGCCGAGCCCGCCGATGACGACGACGACGAACGCGAAGACCAGCAGCCCCGTGCCCTGGTGCGGGGAGAGCGAGCCGAAGTACAGCCCGCCGAGGACGCCCGCCAGCCCGGCGAGCGCGCCGCCGAGGGCGAAGACGACGGTGAACGCACGGGTCACGTCGACGCCGAGCGCGGTCACCATGGCGCGGTCCTCCACCCCGGCCCGCACGACGAGCCCGTAGCGGGTGCGGTCCAGGAACAGCCGGACGCCCACCAGGACGGTCAGGGCGACGCCGATGAGCGCGAACCGGTTGACGGGGACCTGCGCGCCCAGCACGCCGACGGTGCCGGCCAGCGCGTCCGGCACCGGGAAGGTGCGGGCGTCCGCACCGGCGACCGTCTGCACGGCGGCGGGCACGGCCAGGGAGAGGCCGACGGTCACGAGGATCTGCTCCTTGGGACGCCCGTACAGCCGCCGGATGAGCACGAACTCGACGGCGACGGCGAGCGCGACCCCCGTCGCCGTGCCGACGAGCGCCGCGAGCAGCAGCCCGCCCATGCCGGGCACGGCGTCGGCCGTCGCCCAGGCGGTGTAGGCGGCGACGGTGAGGAAGGCGCCGTGCGCGAAGTTGAGCACGTCCATCAGGCCGAAGATGAGGGCGAGTCCGGAGGCGATGAGGAAGTACAGGGCGCCGAGGCCGAAGCCGGTGAGGGTGAGCAGGACGAAGGTGTCCATCAGGCGGCTCCTCCGCTGGGGGTCGTGGCGTGGCCCGGGCGGGCGCCGACGCCGAGGAGGGCCGTCGTCAGCTCCCGGTCGGCCAGCAGCTCGGCGGCCGGGCCGGTGTGGACGGTGCGGCCGGCGTCGAGCACGACGGCGTCCCGGGCGAGGCGGCGCACGAGGGCCAGGTTCTGCTCGACGAGCAGCAACGGCACGCGCCGCGCCGCCCGCTGAAGCACCTCCGCGACCTCGGTGACGACGCGCGGGGCGAGGCCCTTGGTCGGTTCGTCGACGATGACGAGCCGGTTGTCGTTGAGCAGGGTGCGGGCGATGGCCACCATCTGCTGCTGTCCGCCGGAGAGCGAACCGGCCCGCTGGGCGCGGCGGGCGCGCAGCTCGGGGAACAGGTCGTGCACGAGGTCGTAGTGGTGCGCGGAGCCGGGGCGTTCGGCGAGCTTCAGGTTCTCCGCGACCGTCAGCTGCGCGAACACCCCCCGGTCCTCAGGGGCGTAGCCGACCCCGCGCCGGACGGTGACGTGCGTCGGCTCGCCGGTGATGTCCTCGCCCGCGAGGGTGACGGTACCGGCGGTGACGCGCCCGCCGTCCGGCAGCAGCCCGAGGACGGCCCGCACCGTGGTCGTCTTGCCGACGCCGTTGCGGCCGAGCAGGGCGGTCACCCCGGCGGCCGGGACGGTGAAGCCGACGCCCTGGAGGATGCGGGAACCGGCGATCTCCGCGTGCAGTCCGGCGATCTCCAGCAGCGGCGGCGGGGGGACGGCGGCGTTCACAGGGCCTCCCCGACGTAGGCGTCCTGGACGGTGGCGTCGGCCATGACGGCGGCGGGGGTGCCGGCGGCCAGCAGCCGTCCGTGGTGCATGACGGCGACGCGGTCGGCCAGCCCCAGCACGATGTCCATGTGGTGCTCGACCATGAGCACGGTCCGTCCTTCCCCTTGGTGCAGCTCCCGCAGCACGGCGGTGAGTTCGGCCGTCTCCTCGGCGGCGACGCCCGCCATCGGCTCGTCCAGGAGCAGCAGCCGCGGCCCGTCCCCGGCCAGGGTGGGGGCGAGCAGCATGGCCAGTTCCAGCTTCCGCTTGTCGCCGTGGCTCAGCCCGGCCGCGAGGTCCCCGGCGCGGTGTTCCAGCCGGACGCGGGCCAGGAGCCGCGTCACCTCCCCCGGGGTGACGCGGCGGGCGCCGGCCGCGCGGGCGGCCAGCTCCGCGTGCTCGGCGACCGTCATGGTGGCGAAGACCGAGGAGGACTGGAAGGTGCGGGCGATGCCGCTGCGGGCCCGCCGGTGCGGGGGCAGCCGCGTCACGTCCCGGCCGTCCAGCAGGACGGCCCCGGCCGTCGCCCGGTGCACCCCGGAGACGAGGTTGAACAGCGACGTCTTGCCCGCGCCGTTGGGCCCGATGACGGCGAGGAACTCACCCTCGGGCACGGCGAGGTGGACGTCGTCGACGATGCGCACGGCGCCGATCCGCCAGCTCAGCCCGGCCAGTTCCAGCACGGGCGCGGCAGCCGTCACGGGGCCACCTTCTCCGGCTCCAGCGTGCGGGTGACGGAGGGCAGGTCACCGTCGAACGCGGCCTGGAACATGGGCTGGACGAGCGCGTGGTCCTCGGCGCGGACGCGGGTCGGCCCCTTCACCCCGGAGAACGTGAAACCCTCCAGGGCCTTCACCATGGCCTCGACGTCACCGTCCCGGCCGCCCGCTTCGACCGCCCGCACGACCAGCTGCGCGGCGGTGAAGCCGTCCGGGCTGAACAGGTCCTCCTCCCAGCCCTTCTCCTCGAAGTAGGCACGCATGGCGTCGGCTTCGGGGGTGTTCGTCGCGCCGGGCACGTAGTGGGCGAGGAGGGTGATCCGGTCGCGGGCCGCGCCGAAGGCCGGGTAGCCGGCCCGGATGTCCAGCCCGGTGACGACGGTGGCCTCCTCCAGGACGCCCTGCTGCTCGAGGGTGGACCACATCGACTGCGCGGTGTCCCCGGCCCACGCCACGAACACCATGTCCGGCCCGGCTGCGAGGACCTTGCGGGCGGTGGGCGTCAGGTCGGTGGCACCCGGCGGGGCGAGCACGGGGGTGACGGTCGTCCCGTCACCGCCCAGGACCTCCTCGACGGCGGCCGCGTTGGCCTGCCCGAAGGCGTTGTCCTGGGCGAGCACGACGACGTCCTTGCCGCCCTCGGCGCCCTCCTCGGCGGCCAGGATCTCCCGGGCCGTGACGACGTCCTGGTAGGTCTGGCGGCCCGAGCGGAAGGTGTAGTCGTTGATGCCGGTCAGGGCGTCGGTGGCGGCGGGGCCCGAGACGTAGAGCGTGCGGTTCTGCGCGGCGACGGGTGCGATCTGCGTGGCCACCCCGGAGACGACGGTCCCGGCGATGATGGGCACGCCCTGGCCGATGCGCTTCTTGACCAGCGAGACGCCCTTGGCCGGATCGCCCGCGTCGTCGTCCTCCAGGACGGTGATCCGGACGCCGTCCACCTCGCCGGTGCCGCCCGTCGCGTGGTCCAGCCCGGCCTCGAAGCCCTGGAGGTACTGCTCGCCGTAGCTGGCCAGCGGACCGCTCACGGAGGTCACCAGCGCGACCTTCACCTCGTCGGCGTCGCCCGCGCCCGCGCTCGCGCCGGGGCTCGCACAGGAGGCCGTCAGCGCGGCCGACGCGGCGAGCGCCACGGCGGCGAGCAGGGGACGCCGCCCGCCGCGCGGCGCACGGCGGACGGGGACGGCGGTCGATCCGGCAGCGGGTGGGCGGCGGCGTGCGGTCAAGGCGGCGAAGGGTCTGGGCATGACGGCGGGCTCCTCGTGGTGCGTGGCCTGCGCGGCGCGGGCCGCGACGGTGTGCTGACACGGCAGCCTCCGCCCCCCGGCACCGGCCAGCAATGTGCCCCGCGGCCACCGGAGGGCCGCGCGCGGTGTGCGCACGCCACGTTCGGGGAGCGCACGTCACGGCCCTACGGTGCGGGACACCCCCCGTCCCCTCCCCCCCACCTCCAGCTCCGCGAAGGACCCCTCAGGCCGAAGGATTTCCACGATGAGAGCTCCACGACCGCTCCGCCGGGCCGGCGCCCTGCTCGCCGCCCTCACCCTGCCCCTCGCGACGCTCACCGGCCTCGCCCCGTCCGCGCACGCCGCCGACCCCGCCCTGGAGCGCGTCACCGGATTCGGTTCGAACCCGGGCGCCCTGACGATGTACCGGCACCTGCCCGACGACCTGCCCGCCGGCGCACCCGTCGTCCTCGTGCTGCACGGCTGCGGCCAGAGCGCCGCCGAGTACGCGGGCGCCTCCGGGTGGCTCGGGGACGCCGGGACGAGCGGCTTCGCGCTCGTCGCCGCCCAGCAGGAGACCGGCAACAACGCCTCCCGCTGCTTCAACTGGTTCGAGCCCGGCGACACCTCGCGCGGCCGGGGCGAGGCCCTGTCACTGCGGCAGATGGTGGCGCACACCGTCGCCGCCGTCGACGCCGACCCGGACCGGGTGTTCGTCGCCGGGTTCTCCGGCGGCGGCGCGATGGCGTCCTCCGTGCTCGCCGCCTACCCGGACGTCTTCGCGGGCGGCGCGGTGCTCGCCGGAGTGCCGCACGGCTGCGCCACGAGCATGATCGGCGCCTTCAGCTGCATGAACCCGGGCGTGACGAAGTCCGCGGAGCGCTGGGGCGACCTCGTGCGCGCCGAGAACCCGGGGTACGACGGGCCCTGGCCGTCCGTCGCCGTGTGGCACGGCAGCGCCGACAGCACCGTGCGTCCCGGCAACGCCACGGAGTCCGTCAAGCAGTGGACCGACGTGCACGGCACGGACGCCACGCCCGACGGCTCCACCACGCTGCCGGGGAACGTCACCCGCACGACGTACGACGGCCCGGCGGGCGTCGCCGTCCGCCACTACACGGCGTCCGGGATGGGCCACGCCGTGCCCGTCCGGCCGGGCGAGGGCTGCGGCACCTCCGGCACCTACTTCGCGGACGTGCTGTGCTCGACGTCGACCATCACGGCCGACTGGGGCATCGGAGACGGGCCGTCGGACCCGGGCGACCCCGGTGATCCGGGCGACCCCGGTGATCCGGGCGACCCGGGTACGCCGGAGTGCGTGACGGCCAGCAACTACGCCCACTCCACGGCGGGCCGGGCCTCCGTCCGCTACGGCTACGCCTACGCCGTCGGCTCCGGCGACGCCCTCGGGCTGTGGAACATCTACACCCTCACCTCGCTCACCGAGACCCGTCCCGGCTGGTACGAACGCACGGCGGGCTGCTGACGTCCGCCCGGCGCTCCCGGGCCACCGCCCGGGAGCGCGCCGGCCACCGGTGCGTCGCGGTCACCACACGTCGCCGTCGCGCCAGTCGGCGGTCAGCTCCCCGGCCGGGTCCAGCGGGACGCCGGGGACGGGCAGGACGAAGACGCCCCCGTCGTCGTCCTCCGTGCGCACCCGGCCCCACGGCGTGAGCGCGTACGTCGGCCCCCGCCACACCTGCCAGCCCCGGGCCGTGTAGAACGGCAGCCCCGCCTCGGTGGAGGCCAGCGCGCCGAGGTCGTACGCCCGGCGCACCACGTCCTCCAGCCGGGCGAGGACGACGCCCCCGTACCCCGCGCGCCGCCGGTCGGCGCGCACCGCGACGCCCTCCACGTACCCGGTGCGCAGCGCCCGGCCGCCGTGCAGGAGCCGCCGCTGCACCACCGACCCGTGCGCCACCACGCGGTCGTCCTCGCAGACGAACGCGTGGACGCCGCCGAGTGCGTGCTCCCAGTCCTCGTCCGCGAAGTCGCCGTCGAAGGCCGCCATCACCATCTCGCGCGCGGCGCCGAGCAGCTCCGGCTCGCACTGCGCCGTGTGCGCCACCCGCACCACCACACCGTCCACCATGCGCGGCACGCTACCGCGCCCCCGGTCAGGCCGGTGTGCGGCTGACGGGGATCCAGATCTCGGCGTCGGCGGCGGCGCCGTCGTCGGACAGCCGGGTGCGCAGCAGCTCGGGCCCGGGGCGGGAGGCGTAGGGGTTGGAGGGGAACCACTGGGTGTAGACGTCGCGCCACAGGTTCTGGAGCGCGGCGGGGAACGGGCCGCTGCTGTCGAAGACGGCCCAGGTGCCGGCCGGAACGCGCAGGGTGTCCAGGCCGTCGAGGCCGTCCGGGCCGTCCGGCCCGCCCAGGTCGTCGGGGGTCCGCGACGTCACGGCGGCGTGGTAGTAGTCCAGTTCCGTACCCTCCGCCCGGCTGTCGGCGAGGTCGTCCGTGACGGCGACGACGCCGTGGGGCTCGGTGTCGGAGAGGGCCTCGATCCGGTCGATCGTCGCGGCGCCGAGGCCCCGGATGAACGCGGCGATGGCCGGGTTGACCCCCTCGTGGACGAGGGGGACACGGGCCTTCCCGCCCACGACGGTGAAGGCGTCCTTCTCCACGATGCGGTACCGCATGCTGCTACTCCCTTCGACGATGAGACGGAAGGACATCCGGGGCTGGGACTCCAGCGCCGCACCGCTTCTGCGGGCCTCGGCGGGTCCGACGCCGTGCAGGGCCCGGAACGCCCGCGCGAACGCCTCGCCGGACCCGTAGCCGTACCGGAGCGCGATCTCCAGCAGCGTCCGCTCGCCCGCCACCACCTCGGCGGCGGCGACGGTCAGGCGGCGCCTGCGGACGTACTCCGAGAGCGGCAGCCCCGCCAGCGCGGAGAACATCCGCCGCAGGTGGTACGGGGACGTCCACGCGATCCGGGCCAGCTCCTGCGGGTCGATCCGACCGTCGAGACGGTCCTCGATGTGGCCCATGGCCTCGTTCAGCCGCTCCAGCACCCCGGTCTCCTTCCCTTGCCTCACCTCACGCTAGGGACACGGCCGGGGCCCGCACCCGACATTCCGTGCCCGCTTCGATCGGGTGACGGCGCGGAACGCGGAATAAGGCCGGACGCGCCCGGGTTGGGGACGGTGTTCGGGAACGTCCGCCCCGACGGGTGGCCGCCCGGCGGTCCGGCCCGACGAGACCCGGCCCGCGCGGGGGGCAGGCCGGGCCCCGGCACGTGCCGGACGACGCGAAGGGGCCGGGCCGCTGGTGTGCGGCCCGGCCCCGGGGGGGGTGGCGCGTCAGGAGGACTGGGAGGACCCGGCCTCGGAGGACTGGGACGCCTCGGCACCGGAGGACTGCGAGGCGGCGGCCTCGGAGGGCTCCGGGGTGTTGGCCTCGCGCAGCAGGTCACGCACCAGGCGGTTCGCCTCGCGGACCTCGTCCGTGCGCATCCGGAGCTTGATCTTGCCGTTCTTCTTCATCTCGCCCGCCACCTCGAAGGTCTCCTCCTCGCCGGGGAGCGGGAGGGCCTGGCAGCCGGTGAAGTCCTTGCGCGGCAGCTGGCCGGTGAGGAAGTAGTTGATCACCGGCATGTCGACGCAGGTGGTGCCGTAGGGGAACAGGCCGTGGCTGCCCTCGTTGTCGACGCTGATCATCGCGGCGCCCGGCAGTCCCTTGGCGGTGGCGAGACCGCCCTCGTAGGCGGTGGCCGCGTCCAGCTCTGACTGCAGGACGATCACCTCGGGGAAGGTCTTCTTCTTCGCCTTCGGCATCCTGTTGTCGGTGGGCCAGTAGGCGCACAGCGGCGTGGAGTTGAAGGGCGCCATCAGCGGGGCGTGGCGCTCCTGCCGCTGGAGCCAGCGCTGCCAGTGGTCGAGGTTCTGGTTCCACTGGCCGTCCTGGCAGCGGATGGCCTCGAAGGTGGCGTCGAACGTCTCCGTGGCCGCCGCCGCGCCCGGTCCCTCCTGCTTGGCCGCCACGGCCTCCAGGATGTCGGCCTTCGCCTCGGCGACGAACGCGCGCTGGTCGGCGGTGAGGCGGTCGACGGCGAGGATGTTGTCGATGACCGTCTCGACGGCCTGCTCCTCGGTGCCCTCCTCGGGGATGCCGTCCGCCGCGATGGCGGCCACGGCGGAGGCGGCCGTCGGGTACTGGTCGGTGCTGTACATGGCGGGGATGATGTAGTACGCCATGAAGAGCTGGCCGATGAACTCGCGTGTCCCGCCGGCACGTTCGAAGTGCTCACGGATCTTCATCGGGTCGGTGCCCTGGCCGTAGACGTCGTCGTGGCGGGCCATGTACGGCAGCAGGGCCTCCTGGAACTGCCGGTCACGGCTGGGCGGCTGGAGGTCCCAGGTGCGCTCCAGGGAGCGCTCGGTGACGTCGGTGGAGGAGTCGAGCAGGAAGCGGTGCGACGTCCCGGGGAACGTCGCCGCGTACCAGGTGCCGAGCCAGGTGCCGTAGGAGTAGCCGATGTAGCTCATCCTCGGCTCGCCGAGCAGGACGCGGATGAAGTCCATGTCGTAGGCGGTCTGCTCGGTGGTGATGAAGGGGGCCAGGCCGCCGTCCATGCAGCCCTCGACCTTGGCGCGGTTCACGGCGTCCTGGTCCGAGGGGTCGTCCGGGACGGTGTAGGTGCACGTGAGCGGCGTGCTCTGACCGACGCCGCGCGGGTCGAAGCCGACGAAGTCGTAGTACTCGGCCAGTTCGGGGGCGCGCTGCGCCATGGCCGCGCCCCACGGCAGACCGGAGCCGCCGGGCCCGCCGGGGTTGACGAGGGCTATGCCCTGGCGGTCGCGGTCGTCCCGGTCACTGGTCTGCGTGCGGGATATGCGCACGTCGATCGTCTTGCCGTTGTCGGCGTCGTGCCAGTCGAGCGGCATCTGGACGGTCGCGCAGGCGAGCCCCTCGACGGTGCGCAGGCTGTCGGCCCGCTCCTTCTCCAGGCCGGGGAAGGCGCACGTCTCCCAGTCGATCTCCTGGTCGGTGAGGGCTCCGGCCAGTGCGGCGGTGTCGGGATCGGCCGACTTCGGAGCAGCCTGTGCGGCCGGGGCGGCGGACGCCTGTCCCGCGCCCAGCGGCGTGACGAGCAGGGTGGCGGCGAGGGCCGTCGCGGTGGCGCCCAGGGCGCGGCGCGCGGGGAGGCGTCTACGAGCAGACACGCAGGGTCCTTCCGGGTAGGGGGTCGCCCCGGCCCGGGTACGGTCCGCCGGGCGGGAGCGTCGCGTCACCCTGACCGGCGGCGCCACCTGCGCGGAAGCCTGCGGACCTGTCGGGTTCCCGTCATGACGGGTTTCCGACAACCGTTCGGTGTCAGAGCCAGCCGCGCCGCGCGGCCTGCACCCCGAGCTGGAACCGGGTGCGCGCGCCGAGGAGTTCCTGGAGTCGGCTCACCCTGCGGTGGACGGTGCGCTGGCTGACGCCCAGGTCACGGGCGATGGCCTCGTCGGTGGAGCCCGCGCTGAGGAGGGCCAGCAGGCGCTGGGTGTCGGGGCTGGGCTCCGAGCCGACGGGTACGCCGGCGCGGCCGGGCACGGCGCCGACGGGGACCGCCAACCGCCAGAACGCCTCGAACAGTTCGATGATCGCGTCCAGCAGCATGGAGGGGTGCACGAGCAGCGCCATCACACCGTGACCCGAGCGCGGCGGCACGGAGATGAGGGCGCGGGAGGAGTCGGCGATGACGAGCTTCATCGGGACGCCGGGGAACGCGCGGGCGTTCTCCCCGGCCCGGACGGCCTCCTTCAGGGAGCGCAGCCCGACCTCCGTCTGCAGGAAGGCGGCGTCGTAGACGACGTGGTAGGCCACGCCGCGTTCCATGGAGGGCAGTTGCGCCGGGTTCGGCCCGACCTCCTCGGGGCGCAGGTAGGAGCCCCGCTCGAAGCCCCGGATCCGCTCCCGCGCCTCGGCCTGCATGGCCTCGAAGGTGCCGACGACGGCCTCCTCGCCCTCCAGCACCTCGGCGAACTGGGCGCCCGCCCCGGTGTGGACGGTGTACAGGCGGGAGAGGTCGTCGGCGCTCTGCCGCGCCCGGACGGCCTCCAGCTCGCGCTCCGCCGCCCACCGCTCCAGGGCGAGGCGCGGCGGCCGGACGCGGAGCGCGCCGTCGGCGTCGCGGGCGAGGAGGCCCAGCCGCTCCAACTCCGTCAGGTGTCGTGCGCGGCCCTCGGCCGCGTCGGCGTCGGCGTCGGCACCGTCGACGGCCCCGGCGCCCGGGGCGCGTCCGCCCAGCAGCGCCCGGTACAGCGCTTCGGCCTCCGGCGTCAGGCCGCGCCCGGGCGGTTCGGGCGGCGGCTGCGGCCCGGGCGGCGGTGCCGGCCCGGGCTCCGGCGGCTGGGACATGGCGGTCACTCCCCCGGTGTGTGGCTCCGCCCGCGAGCCTATCGGGCGCCCCGCACGCCGCCCCGCACGCCCCGGCCCGAGTCCGCGCAGGTCCGGCCCCCTGCGGGGGGGTGTGGGCCCGGCGGCGGGAGGCGTCAGCGGCGGCGGAGGGTGGAGACCAGGGCGCGCGTCACGATCGGCGGGAGGAGGTCGACCGCCACGCTACGGACGGCGCCGAGCAGCCCCCGGGGCCTCGGCGCGGGCCGGGCGGCACGGCGTGCGGGCGCGGCGGACGCCGGGGTGGCCGCGGTGGCGGCACCGGCGTGCCGGGAGGCGGGCTGCGGCGGCTCCGCGACCCCCTTGCGGGCCTTGACGCGGATCAGCGGGTGCTCGGCGACGGACTGCTCCTCGTACCACAGGTCCTGCTGACCGGAGAGCCATTCCAGCAGGTCGGCGCGGACGGGCTCCGGGTCGCCCCACGTCCCGTAGAACTTGTTGCCGCTGACGCAGACGGGCTGGAGCCGCCCGACGAGCACGGCCTCCCAGGTGGCGGCGGCCACGCCCGGGCAGTGCTCGGAGCGGTAGTCGTCGAGGGCGACGATCCCGTGCGGGGCGAGCATGGCGCCGACGGCCTCGATGTCGCCGCGCACGTGCTCGTACAGGTGGGAGGCGTCGATGTGGGCGAAGCGGCAGCTCGCGTCCGGGACGTGGTCGCGGATCACCGAGGTGAGGCCCTGCACGACGGTCGGCAGCTCGTCGTGGAAGGAGAGGTAGTTGGCCTCGAAGGAGCGGCGGCTGAGCGTGGCGTAGGAGGTGCGCATCTCGAGGGCGTTGGCCGCGTCCTCGGCCGGGGCGTCGAAGAGGTCGCAGACGGTGAAGCGGTCGCCCGGGCGTTGCCGACCGCCCAGGAAGATCGCGCTCTTGCCCAGGTAGGAGCCGAGCTCCAGCAGGTCGCCGGGTTCGCCGAGGCGTTCCTGGCGGTTGAGGAACCAGGCGAAGAGGTGCTGGTCGGCGGTGAAGAACCAGCCCTTGACGTCGGCGAGCCGCGCCGGGCGGGGCAGCGTGCCCTCCGGAGCCTCCGCCGCCGGGGCCGTGGTCGCGGCGGCGGACGGGGAGGGCTGTGCGGGCGTGGCGCTCGTTGCCGTCATCGGCTATCCGTCTCCGTGCGGGTCGGGAGGACGTGCGGGCAGCACGGAGCCCCAGACGGTCACGACGACGTGCCCGACCGTGATCTCCGCGTTGCGGGATCGTGACTCGGGACCCTACCCCCGCCGTCCCGGACCGGGAAGACGTGCGCCGGGCGCACCCCGGTCCCGCGGCGGTGTTACTCGCGGTTCTCCCCGGTCAGACGGGTGAAGGCGGCCAGATTCCGGGTGGACTCCCCACGGGAGGTCCGCCAGGCGTACTCGCGCTTGATCGCCCCGGCGAAGCCCAGCTCCAGCAGGTGGTTGAACGAGCCGTCGGCGTTCTCCAGGACGGTGCCGAGGATGCGGTCGAGCTCCTCGGGGGTGACGGCGGCCAGCGGCAACCGTCCGACGAGGTAGATGTCCCCGAGGTGGTCGATGGCGTAACTCACCCCGTACAGACGGGTGTTGCGTTCCAACAGCCAGCGGTGTACGCCCTCGTGGTTCTCGTCGGGGTTGCGGATCACGAACGCGTTCACGGACAGGGAGTGCGCGCCGACGATGAGCTGGCACGTGGTGGAGAGCTTGCGCGTGCCGGGCAGGGTGACGACGTAGGTGCCCGGCTTCGGCGACTCCCACTCCAGCTCGGCGTCGGCGAGCGTCTGCTCGATCACTGCGGCGGCGTCAGACATGCAGCGATCGTAGGCGACCTCGCCGCGCCGCGAGCGCGTCGGCGTAGACGTCGGCGGTCCTGCGGGCGGCGGTGGCCCAGCCGAAGCCCCGCGCGTGCTCCGCCGCCGCCACGCCCATTCGGGTGACGCGGTCCGGTTCGGCGGCGAACCGGCGCAGGGCGCGGGCGTAGTCCGCCGGGTCGTGCCCGGCGACGAGGTAGCCGGTCACCCCGTCCCGGACGGCCACGGGCAGCCCGCCGACGGCGGCGGCCACCACGGGCGTGCCCGAGGCCTGCGCCTCGATGGCCACCAGCCCGAACGACTCGCTGTAGGACGGCATGACCAACACGCTCGCCGCCCGGTACCAGTCCGCCAGCGCCTCCTGTCCGAGCGGCGGCCGGAACCGGACGACGTCCGCGATGCCGAGCTTCGCCGCGAGCTTCTGCAGCCCCTCCGGCCGGGCCATCCCGCTGCCGGACGGGCCGCCGACGACGGGCACGACCAGCCGTCCGCGCAGCCCCGGGTCCTCCTCCAGCAGGAGGTGCACCGCGCGCAGCAGGACGTCCGGGGCCTTCAGCGGCTGGATGCGGCCCGCGAACAGCGGGACGAGGGCGTCCTGCGGCAGGCCCAGCCGGGCCCGCGCGGCGGCCCGTCCGTCGGCGGGGCGGAAGCGCGTCAGGTTGACGCCCGGGTGGACGACGGCGGTGCGGGCCGGGTCGGCGTCGTAGTACCGCGTCAGCTCCCCGGCCTCCTCGGCGGTGTTGGCCACCAGCCGGTCGGCGGCCCGCACGATCTGCGTCTCCCCGATGACGCGGGCCGCCGGTTCCGGCGCGTCCCCCTCGGCGAGCGCCGCGTTCTTCACCTTCGCCATCGTGTGCATCGCGTGCACCAGCGGCACGCCCCAGCGCTGCGCGGCCAGCCAGCCCACGTGCCCGGACAGCCAGTAGTGCGAGTGGACGAGGTCGTAGTGGCCGGGCCGGTGCCGGGCCCACGCCTGCATCACCCCGTGCGTGAACGCGCACAGCTGCGCCGGGAGCTCCTCCTTCTTCAGCCCCTCGTAGGGCCCCGCGTCCACGTGCCGCACCAGCACGCCCGGCGCCAGCTCCACGGCCGGCGCGAGCCCGCCGGTGGTCGCGCGGGTGAAGATCTCCACCTCGATGCCGAGCTGGGCCAGCTGCCGGGCCAGCTCCACGATGTAGACGTTCATCCCGCCCGCGTCCCCCGTACCGGGCTGGTGCAGCGGCGACGTGTGGACGCTGAGCATGGCGACGCGGCGGGGCACCCTGCCGGGAAGCCCCAGCCGCCGTCCGAGCCTCGTGACGTACGAGCTCACCCTGTGCTCTCCCTACGGCCGGCGGTCTGGCGGACTCCTGGTACGGCTGTTCCTCCGGGCGGCAACGCCGAACGGTTGCCCGCTCTTCCCGATTTTGCCCAAACGTGACCTGCGGCACGGACCCGTACGCTTGCCTCCATGCCCTCGCCCGCCGCTTCCCGCCCCCGGCGTCCGGTGGGGACCGTCACGCGCGGCACGACCAACCCGAACCGGCTGCGCCGCATGGACCGCTGGATCGCCGTCACGCACGCCCCCGCGCTGCGCCGCGCCGCCGCGCCGCTGGCCGTCGACCTCGGCTACGGCGCCGCTCCGTGGACGGCCGTCGAGCTGCTGGAGCGGCTGCGCCGGGTCCGGGCCGACGTCCGCGTCACCGGCGTGGAGATCGACCCCGACCGCGTCGCCGCCGCCGAGCCCTACCTGCGGGACGGGCTGAGCTTCGTGCGCGGCGGGTTCGAGGTGCCGCTGCCGGAGCGGCCGACCCTGATCCGCGCGGCGAACGTCCTGCGGCAGTACCCGGAGGCCGACGTCCCCGCCGTCTGGGCGCGGCTGTGCGCACGGCTGGCCCCGGACGGGCTGCTGATCGAGGGCACCTGCGACGAGATCGGCCGCCGCCACGTCTGGGTCGCCCTCGGCCCCGAGGGCCCGCGCACCGTGACGTTCGCCGCCCGCCTCGCGACGCTGGGCCGCCCCTCCGACCTGGCCGAACGCCTCCCGAAGGCGCTGATCCACCGCAACGTCCCCGGCGAGGCCGTGCACGCCTTCCTGACCGACTTCGACGCCGCCTGGGCCACCGCCGCCCCGCTGGCCCCGCTCGGCGCCCGGCAACGCTGGATCGCCGCCGTCCGCGCCGTCTCGGCCCGCTGGCCCGTGACCGACACCGTCACCCGCTGGCGCCAGGGCGAGATCACCCTCCCCTGGACGGCCCTCGCCCCGCTGGGCGCGGCGCGCGCCTGAGCGGCGTCACCGGCCGAGGGCGGCCAGGGCGGCGTCGAGCAGGGCGCGGTCGCGGGGGTGGGTGAGGACGAGCCGGGCCCGGTCGGGCGGCAGCCAGGCGACGCGGTCGATCTCGCGGCTGGGGACGAACGTCCCGGACACCGCCTCGGCGACCCAGTAGTCGACCGTCTTCGGGCGTCCCTCCACCGTGTACCGCTCGGTCGGGAGCCGGGCGCCCAGGACGCATTCGGCTCCCGTCTCCTCGCGGACCTCGCGCACGGCCGCCGCCTCGGCGCTCTCGCCCGGGTGCAGCTTGCCCTTGGGGTGGGACCAGTCGTCGTACTTCGGCCGGTGGACGAGGGCGACGTCGACGGTTGCCGTGTGGCGCTGCGCGCGCCACAGGACGCAGCCGGCCGCGCGGACGGGTGCGCCGCGCGGCGCGGGGTCAGACGTGGAGGGGTGCATGATCGGCGCCTCCCGAGGGGTGCCAGACGCGGCAGAACGCCAGCCGTGCGGCCTCCACCTCGTGCCGCTGGTCGGCGTGCAGGACGCCGAGCGCGTAGGCGGTGGCGGGGGCGATGCGGGGCGTGCGGCCCGCCGAGGCGGCGGCAGCGGCGGCCTCCGCCGCCTCGCGGTGCCGCCGCAGGTGGCGGGCGGCCGTGGTCAGCGGGGGGCTCTCCTCGCCCATGACCTCCTGGGCGTAGCGGACCTGCCGCAGCAGCGTGCCGACGTGGTGCCAGGCGCCGTCGTAGCGGTCCTCGGCGACGGTGAGCGTGTGGGCGAGGGCGCCCGGCCCGAACGGCAGCGAGTCGACGGCGTCCACCAGCCGCCGGTGGGCCTGTTCGGCGCTCGGCCGCAGGACGACCGCGGCGGGCCGCGCTCCGTCGTCGGCGGCCGTCCCTCCCGTGGCTCCACCCGCGAGCTCGCCCGCCAGCGGCACCTCGGAGGCCAGCACGGCGACGGCGTCGGCGACCGCGTGGAAGCGGCCCGAGCCGAGGGCCTGGAGCGCGGCGGAGTGGGCGCGGGTGCGGAGCAGCGTGAGCTGGCGTTCCAGCAGGGCCCCGGCCCGGGCGGCGCCCACCCCGGGACGTCCGGCGGTGCGCGTGCCGTCCGGCTCACCGGGTGCCGAGGAGAGCCGGTGCAGCGCGGCCAGCAGCCGTTCCAGCCGGTTGCCGTAGTCGTACTCGCGGGTCAGCAGCTCGGAGAGCCAGTTCAGCTCCCCGGCGAGTTCGTCGGCCCAGGCGGTGTCGAGCAGCCGCCGGAAGGTGTGCAGGGTGCCGCTGATGCGGCGGGCGGCGCGGCGCAGGTGCCGGACGGCCTGGGCCGCCTCGGCCGCGGCCTCGGCGCTGCCGGCCGTCTCCTCGTGCATCCGCAGGGCCCGCAGCAGCTCGGCGGCCTGGTGGTGCAGGTAGCCCGCCAGCAGTTCGCCGGCGGTCCCGCCGACGGCGGGCGGCTTCTCCCCCTCCGTCCCGCCCGGGCCCGGCCGCTCGGCGCGGGGCCCGGGGGCGTGCGGCACCAGGGCGCGCGGTGCCGCGGCGGCCGGCGGCGTGGTGCCGCCGGCCGTGAGGTCATGTCGTGGGGCCACGTCGGCGCCTCCGGGCGTCGATGAGCATTTCCTGTACGTTGCGCAGCGGCCGGCCCTCGGGGTCGGTGGCCCGGCGGGTCCAGTCGCCGTCGGGGCCGAGGTGCCAGGAGGCGGTGGCGTCGTCCACGCCGGTCTCCAGCAGCCGGTTGAGCGCCGCCCGGTGGGCGGGGTCGGTGACGCGCACGAGCGCTTCGATGCGGCGGTCGAGGTTGCGGTGCATGAGGTCGGCGCTGCCGATCCACACCTCCGGATCGCCGCCGGCGCCGAACGCGAAGACGCGGGAGTGCTCCAGGAAGCGGCCGAGGACGCTGCGGACGCGGATGTTCTCGCTGAGCCCGGGGACGCCCGGCCGCACGGCGCATATCCCGCGCACCCACAGGTCCACGGGCACCCCGGCCCGGGAGGCCCGGTACAGGGCGTCGATGACGGCCTCGTCGACGATCGAGTTGACCTTCATCCGCACGAAGGCGGGGCGCCCGGCGTGGTGGTGGGTGATCTCCTTGGTGATCCGGGTGACCAGGCCGTCCCGCAGCGACTTCGGCGCGACCAGCAGCCGCCGGTAGGTCTCGCGCCGCGAGTAGCCGGAGAGCCGGTTGAACAGGTCGGAGAGGTCCGCGCCGACCTGCGGGTCGGCCGTCAGCAGGCCCAGGTCCTCGTACAGGCGGGCCGTCTTCGGGTGGTAGTTGCCCGTGCCGACGTGCGCGTAGCGGCGCAGCTGGTCGCCCTCCTGCCGCACGACGAGGGAGAGCTTGCAGTGGGTCTTCAGCCCCACCAGGCCGTAGACGACGTGGCAGCCGGACTCCTCCAGCTTGCGCGCCCACTTGATGTTGGCCTGCTCGTCGAAGCGCGCCTTGATCTCGACGAGCACGAGCACCTGCTTGCCGGACTCGGCGGCGTCGATGAGCGCGTCGACGATCGGCGAGTCGCCGGAGGTGCGGTAGAGGGTCTGCTTGATCGCCAGGACGTCCGGATCGGCCGCCGCCTGCTCCAGGAACGCCTGCACGGAGGTGGAGAACGAGTCGTACGGGTGGTGCAGGAGGACGTCCCGCTCCCGCAGCGCGGCGAAGATGTCCGGCGGCGACGCCGACTCCACCTCGGCCAGGTCCCGGTGCGTCCCGGCGATGAACTTCGGGTAGCGCAGCTCGGGGCGGTCGATGCGGGCGACGATCGCCGAGAGGCCGGAGAGGTCCAGCGGCCCCGGCAGCGGGTACACCTCGGACGCGGAGACCTTCAGCTCGCGCACCAGCAGGTCCAGCACGTACGGGTCGATGGACTCCTCGACCTCCAGCCGCACCGGCGGCCCGAAGCGGCGCCGCATCAGCTCCTTCTCCAGGGCCTGGAGAAGGTTCTCGGCGTCGTCCTCCTCCACCTCCAGGTCCTCGTTCCGGGTGACGCGGAACATGTGGTGGGCCAGCACGTCCATCCCGGGGAACAGCTCCTCCAGGTGGGCGGCTATCACGTCCTCCAGCGGCACGTACCGCTGCGGCGACGCCTCCAGGAACCGGGACAGCAGCGGCGGCACCTTCACCCGGGCGAAGTGGTTGTGCCCGCTGACCGGGTTGCGCACGACGACCGCGAGGTTCAGCGACAGCCCCGAGATGTAGGGGAAGGGGTGCGCCGGGTCGACCGCGAGGGGCGTGAGCACGGGGTAGATCTGCTGCCGGAACAGCGTGAAGAGGCGCGCCTGCTCCTTCTCGGTGAGCTCCGCCCAGCGGATCAGGTGCACGCCCTCGTCGGCCAGCGCCGGGGCGACGTCCTGCTGGTAGCAGGCCGCGTGCCGGGCCATCAGCTCACGCGACCGCGTCCAGATCAGCTCCAGCACCTCACGCGGCTGGAGCCCGGACGCCGAGCGGTTGGCGACGCCCGTCGCGATGCGGCGCTTCAGCCCCGCGACGCGGACCATGAAGAACTCGTCGAGGTTGCTGGCGAAGATCGCCAGGAAGTTGGCGCGGTCCAGCAGCGGGACGCTCGGGTCCTCGGCCAGCTCCAGTACCCGCTCGTTGAACGCCAGCCAGCTGCGCTCCCGCTCCAGGAAGCGGCCCTGCGGCAGGTCGGCGGCGTCCTGGGCGTCGGCGTCGTAGGAGTCCGGCTCCGAGTCCAGGTCCGGATCCATGGCACCGGCCAGCGCGCCGACGCCGAGCGTGGGGACGTTCACGGCGTGCGGACGGGAGGCGGCGATCGACCCCACGGACGGCTGGACGCCCTCGGAGGTACCGGACGGCTGGGCGGAATGCGCGGACTGACTCATTCCCCCATTCTTCCGCCCTTCCGTGACAGGCCGCACGGGCCGCCCCACGGGCCCGTGCGGCCGTTCGGGCGAGCGCAGCCGTGCGGGCACGCCGGGCTGCGCGGTCCCCTCGGGGACGCCCGTCGGCCTGCCGTGCGGTTGCTGCATTCCGCGATGCTCGCAACCGAGTCTGAATCGCCGGTTACGCAGGCATGACGGACGGGCGTCCACCAGGGTCCCCCCACACCCCACGCGCCCCCGTGCCACGCACCACGCGAAGCCCCCCGCACCCGACAGAAGTCACCCCGTCACCTTCCGTCACGGCGACCCGGGATGATGCGGGGTGCGTCGGGTCAGGGGCGCGCGGGGGCAGGGGTGGCGCGGGGCGGGCGTCAGGTCTCGGTGCGGTACATGAGGTCGACGGCGTGGGTGCGGAAGCCGATGCGTTCGTACACGGCCAGGGCGGGCGCGTTGTCGGCGTCGACATACAGCATCGCCACGGGCATGTGCCGGGCGACGGCCAGGTGCCGCAGCCCGACGGTGGTGAGCGCGCGGCCGAGGCCGCCGCCCTGGGCGCCGGGCACGACGCCGACGACGTAGACCTCGCCGAGCTGCTCCTTCTCGTGGACCTTCGTCCAGTGGAAGCCGACGATCTCCTCGGTGCCGACCGCACCGGAGGGGCGCACGGCGAGGAAGAAGCCCTCCGGGTCGAACCACGGCTCGTTCTTGCGGTCGTCGAGGTCGCGCTGGAGGAGGGAGCCCTGTTCCGGGTGGTGGGCGAAGGCGGCGGCGTTGGCCTCCAGCCAGGCCGCGTCGTCCTTGCCGGGGGCGAAGGTGCGCAGGGAGACGCCGGGGGGCAGCTCGGCCTCGGGGAGGGCGTCGGCGGCCAACGGCATGCGGAGCTGGCGGAGTTCGCGGAAGAGGGTGAGGCCGAGCGTCTGCGCGAGGTGCCGGGCGGCGGCGTGCCCGCCGTGCGCCCACAGCCGCAGCCGGCGCCCGGAGGCGTTCAGCAGGGCGAGGCCGAGCGCCCGGCCGTAGCCCTGCCCACGGTGGGCGGGGTGGACGACGAGTTCCCCGGCGGGGGCTTCGACGGGGTCGGTCTCCTCCAGCTGGCCGTAGCCGACGAGTTCGCCGCCGGAGCGGACGAGGAAATGCGTGACACCCGGACGGTGTCCGCCGCGCAGTTGCAGTCTTCCCTGTTCGGACACCGCGGCCTGGCCGTCGGTGCGGGCCGCCGCCTCGATGAGGGCCAGTGCCTCGCCGACGACCTCGTCGGACACCCGGTCTGTCACCACCACGTCACTCATGGGACCGAAGCGTACGCCCGCAGATCGCCACCTGCTGGTTACCGCACGGCTCCTGACACGCTACGCGCGTTGACCGTAGGCTTCCGCTTGCTCGAACAGCGTCAACCCGACCCTCCGCGAAGGGGACACCCATGCCCACAGCACCCGGTACCGCCTCCGGGCGACGGATGCCGCGCAGACTCGCCGCGACCGCGGCGGGCCTCGCCGCCACGCTCGCGCTCGGCGCGGCCGCCCTCCCGTCCGCCCAGGCCGCGCCCGAGCAGCACGGCGACCGGCCCGGCAAGCCGGGCCACGGCCGTGTCGTGGACCTCCAGGTGCTGGCCGTCAACGACTTCCACGGCCACCTGGAGCCGCCCACGGGCTCCTCGGGCCGCGTCACGCACGAGCACCACGACGGCACGACGGAGCAGATCGACGCAGGCGGCGTGGAGTACCTGGCGACGGCGCTGCGCGAGGCCCGCCGGGGCGAGCGCCACTCGGTGACGGTCGCGCCCGGCGACGTCGTGGGCGCCAGCCCGCTGCTGTCGGGCCTCTTCCACGACGAGCCGACCATCGAGGCGATGAACGCGCTCGGCATGGACGTCGTCGGCGTCGGCAACCACGAGTTCGACGAGGGCCAGGAGGAGCTGAAGCGGCTCCAGCGGGGCGGCTGTCACCCGGTGGACGGCTGCTACGCCGAGGGCCGGACGTTCGAGGGCGCCGACTTCCCGATCCTGGCCGCCAACGTGGTGCACGAGGACACCGGTCGGCCGTTGCTGAAGCCCTACACGGTGCAGAAGATGCGCGGCGTCAAGGTGGGCTTCATCGGCGTCACCCTGGAGGGCACGCCCGACATCGTCTCGGCGGAGGGCATCAAGGGCCTGAAGTTCCTCGACGAGGCGGAGACCATCAACCGGTACACGAAGGAGTTGCGCCGCAAGGGCGTCAACGCCGTCATCGCCCTCGTCCACGAGGGCGGTTACCCGGCCTCCCCGGCCTACAACGCGGACTGCGACGCCTCGGGCGGCGGCGTCTCCGGCCCGATCGTCGACATCGCCGCGCGCACGGACGCCGGGGTGGACGCGCTGGTCACCGGCCACACCCACCAGCCGTACGTGTGCAGCCTGCCCGACCCGAAGGGCAACGACCGCCTGGTGACGTCCGCCGCCTCCTACGGCCGTCTCTTCACCGAGCTGAACATGGAGTACGACCGGCGCACCAAGGACATCGTGCGCGCCTCGGTCACCGGGACGAACCACGTGGTGGACCGCGAGCAGCCCAGGGCGCGGGACCTCACCGGGCTCATCGACCGGTGGAAGGAGCTGGCCGCGCCGGTCGCGAACCGGCCGATCGGGCACGTCTCGGAGGACATCACCGCCGACCGCACCGTGCCGGAGACGCCGCTCGGCGACCTCATCGCCGACGCCCAGCTCGCGCACGCCCGCACCCAGGACGAGGCGACCGACCTGGCGCTGATGAACCCCGGCGGCATCCGCGCCGACCTCACCTACGCGGCCTCCGGCTCCGAGGGCGACGGCGTCGTCACCTACGCCGAGGGCTACACCGTCCAACCCTTCACGAACACCGTCAACATCGTGTCTCTGACGGGTGACCAGCTGCTCGCGGTCCTCCGTGAGCAGGTCAGCGGGGCGAACGCCGACGCGCCGAAGATCCTCCAGGTGTCGGACGGGTTCACCTACACGCTGGACCTGACACGGTCCGGCGCCGAGCGCGTCGTGGCCGACTCCGTCCGGCTGAACGGCGAGCCGCTGGACGCCGACCGCACCTACCGCGTGGCCGTCAACTCCTTCCTGGCCGGGGGCGGTGACGGCTTCGCGACGCTGGCCCAGGGGACGGACCCGCTGGTCGGCGGCGACGACCTGCGCGCCCTGGAGGAGTACCTGCTCGCGCACTCCTCCGCGGCCGACCCGCTGGACGCCCCCGCGGCGGACCGCATCACCGTCGTCGGCTGACGGCCGGCCTCACGGACGGGGCCCGGCTCCCCTCCCGGCAGGGACGGGGGAGCCGGGCCGTCGTCGTCCGGCGCACCGGCGGGGACGTCGGACGACGGGCGCGTCCGACGGCGGGTCAGGCGCCGTAGGGGCGGCGGGCGCGGGCCTCGCGCAGCGCGTCGGCCCACCAGTCGAGCTGGGCGAGCATGCCCTTGGCGGCCCGGGCCGCCGCCTCGCCGTCCTGGGGCTGCCCGTCCTGCCCGAAGGCGTCCCAGGCGTTGTGGAAGCTGAGCGCGTCCCGCACGGTCAGGGTGTGCATCTCGGGGAAGACCTGCCGCAGGTGCTCGGCGGCCCGGATGCCGCCGCCCTGGCCGCCGTAGGAGACGAGGCCGACGGGTTTGGCCTGCCACTCCTCGCGGAACCAGTCGATGGCGTTCTTCAGGGCGGCGGGGTAACTGTGGTTGTACTCGGGGGTGACGACGGCGAAGGCGTCCGCGTCCGCCAGCCGCCGGGCGAGCTCCTGCTGGTGGCGGACGGTCTCCGGGTCGGTGTCGCCGCCCCGGCTCGGCATGACCAGCGGCAGCGGGTGCGCGGCGAGGTCGATGACGTCCACCTCGAACACGCCGTGTTCACGCGCCTGTTCGGCGAACCAGGTGGTGACGGTCGGGCCGAAGCGGCCCTCCCGGACACTTCCGGTGATGACGGCGAGGCGCAGCGCGGGCTTGGACATGGCGGTCTCCTGACGATTCGGCTGGCTGGGTCGGAGCGTTCGTGCTGCGGAACCGATGAGAGCGGAACCGATGAGAAGAGACTGCTTCTTCAACTCGGCTTCAAGTCAACTACTCTTGGGCCTCATGCCAACCGTCTCCTGGAAGACGCAGGAACTCAGCGTCGGTGAGGTGGCCGCCCGCAGCGGCGTGGCCACTTCCGCCCTGCGCTACTACGAGCGCCACGGGCTGATCCACAGCCGCCGGACGAGCGGCAACCAGCGCCGCTACACCCGTGACACCCTGCGCCGCGTGGCGTTCATCCGCGCCTCCCAGCGCGTCGGCATCTCCCTGGACCGCATCCGCGCCGCCCTGGACCTGCTGCCGGAGGGGCGGACGCCGAGCCGGGAGGACTGGGCGCGGGTCTCCGAGGGGTGGCGCTCCGACCTGGACCTGCGGATCAAGCAGCTGCAGGAGCTCCGGGACGACCTCGACGACTGCATCGGCTGCGGCTGCCTGACGCTGAAGAACTGCGGGCTGGTGAACCCCAAGGACGTCGCCGCCGAGTCGGGTCCGGGGCCGCGCGGCCTCACCTGCGGCTGAACGCGGCGCCGCAGGCGGGGGCGCCGCAGCCGGTGCGGAGCTGCGGCTACGCGCAGCCGCAGCTGCGCCGGACGACGAGCGCGGAGGGGAACTGCCGCAGCCGCTCCCGGCGGGTGCCGGGGCCGCGCGGCGCCTCCTCCAGGACGAGGTCCACGGCCGCCCGGGCCATGCCGGGGCGGTCGGAGGCCACCGTCGTCAGCGGCGGGTCGGTGAGGGCCGCCTCCTTGACGTCGTCGAACCCGGCGACGGCCAGCTCGCCCGGCACGTCGATGCGCAGCTCGCGCGCGGCCCGCAGGACGCCGATGGCCTGGTCGTCCGTGGCGCAGACGATCGCGGGGGGACGGTCGGGCCCGGCCAGCAGCTTCAGGGCGACCTCGTACGCGTCGTAGCGGTTGTAGGGCGCCTGGAAGAGACGGCCGTCGGTCGACCGGCCCGCCTCGCGCATGGCCCGGCGCCAGCCCTCGACGTGGTCGGTGACCGGGTCGCCGACGACGGGGGTCGTCTCGACGCCACCCAGGCAGGCCACGTACGCGTACCCGTGCTCGAGCAGATGGCGGGTGGCCAGGTGGGCACCGCCGACGTCGTCCGTCACCACGGCGACGTCCTCGATGGCCTCGGGGCGGCGGTGCAGCAGGACGACGCGCGCGTCCCACGCCTCGATCTCGGCGGCGGCGTGCTCGCTGGGCCCCTGGCTGACCAGGATCAGCCCGGAGACGCGCATCCCGAGGAACGCGCGCAGGTAGTGCACCTCGCGCTCGTCGAGGTAGTCGGAGTTGCCGACGAGGACCATCTTTCCGCGCTCGGCCGCCGCGCGTTCCACGGCGTGCGCCATCTCCGCGAAGAACGGCTGCCGGGCGTCGGGGACGATCATGCCTATGAGGTCGGTTCGCCGGGAGGCCATGGCCTGCGCGACGCGGTCCGGCCGGTAGCCCAGCTCGTTGATGGCCGCGAGCACCCGCTCCCGGGTGGCCGGCGCCACCGGACGCGGTCCGTTGTTGATGACGTAGCTGACCACCGCGGTCGAGGTCCCCGCCAGCCGTGCCACATCGTCCCGCGTCACCTTCGCCACGGCGGCAGTCTACGCGGGGGGACCGCCGGGCCGTCACCCCCCGGGGCCGCGGCCTGCGGGGGCGGTCGGCCCAGGAGCAGGGCGAGGGTGTGCCGTGACGGAGGGACTTAATGACGCGCTCATGGAAAGTACAGAACTCTCACACGCATGGGAAGAAGTAACGCTGGAAAGACTCAGGGAGCCACCCGGACCCCCTCACCAAAAGGTGAAATACGGGAGCAAGCTGACTTCACTGCATCCCGACACCAGCGTTATCGGATCGTTCCCGTCGTTACATCTGTTCCCATCAACCCTTCATCTGTAACGTCCGCTCGGAAAGGTCCGGCGACCCACCGCCGGGCAGGCACACCCGAAGGGACCCCGCGATGCCCCGCGCCTCCTCCCGCCGTACCGCCACGGCTCTGTTGTCACTGGCCGGCCTGATCGCTCTCTCCGCGTGCGGCGGTGAGGGGGAGTCGTCCGACGGCGGAACCTCGGCCGCCGACGGGACGACGATCGCCGGGGTACGGATCGAACAGGACGACGCCCTCCACGCGGCGCTGCCGACCTCCATCAGAGAGGCCGGCGAGGTGCGCGTCGCCACCGACGTGCCGTATCCGCCGTTCGAGATGTTCGTGCAGGAGGGGGACTCCCAGCTCACCGGCCTCGACTACGACCTCGGTCAGGCACTCGCCGCCAAGCTCGGGGTCGACTTCACCTTCACCCCGCAGAAGTTCGACGGGATCGTGCCCGCCATCCAGGCCGGCAAGTTCGACGTCGCCATGTCGGCCATCACGGACACCGAGGAGCGCCAGGAAGTGGTCGACTTCGTCGACTACTCGGTCTCCGGCTCCGGGATCCTCGTGGCCGAGGGCAACCCGGAGAAGATCCGTTCCCTGGACGACCTGTGCGGGAAGAAGGTCGGCGTCCAGGCGGCGACGAACCAGCTCGACCTCCTGGAGGGCCACCAGAGCGCGTGCGAGGAGGCCGGTCGGCCGGAGATCGACATCCGCGGCTACCCGAAGGACTCCGACGCCCAGCTCGCACTGCGCTCCGGCCAGGTCGTCGCGGACGTCCTCACGAAGCCGGCGGCCGGCTGGACCGCGAAGACCGCGGACGACGGGAAGGCGTTCGACCTCGTCGAGGACCCGGCCGCCACCGGCGGTTACAACGCCACCCCGAACGGCATCGCCGTCACGAAGGACCTGCCGGAGCTGACCGAGGCCATCCGGCTGGCGCTCCAGCAGCTGATGGACGAGGGGACGGCCGAGAAGATCTTCGCCGAGTACGGCGTCGCCTCGATCGCCCTGGACGAGGCGACCGTCAACGCCGGGAAGGAGTGACGATGCCACCCGCTTCCGTGGCCCCGGAGGCCACTGCCGGCTCCGGGACCCGGGCGTCCGCGGAGCTCACCGTCATCCGGACCCCGCACTGGGGGCGCTGGCTCGCGGCGGCCGTCTCGCTCGTCGCGCTCGCCTCGCTCGTCGGTTCGCTGGCCCGCAACGACAACCTCCGCTGGGACGTCGTCGGCGCGTACCTGTTCACCGACCTGGTCTTCGAGGGCCTGCTGACGACGCTGTGGCTCACCGTCGGCGCCATGGCACTGGGACTCGTGCTCGGCGTGCTCCTCGCGGTGATGCGCCTGTCCCGCAACCCGGTGCTCTTCGGCCTGTCGGCGCTCTTCGTCTGGCTGTTCCGCGGCACTCCGCTGCTCGTGCAGATCATCTTCTGGGGCTACGCGGGAGCCCTGTACCAGCAGCTCATCGTGGGCATCCCCTTCACCGACGTCGTCCTCTTCCAGGCCGACACCAACACGCTGCTGACCCCCGTCGTCGCCGCGCTGCTGGCCCTCGCCCTGCACGAGGCCGCCTACGCCAGTGAGATCGTCCGCGCCGGCATCCAGTCGGTCGACGCCGGGCAGACGGAGGCCGCCCACTCCCTGGGCATGCGGCCCGCCCTCACGATGCGACGCGTCGTCCTGCCGCAGGCGATGCGGGTCATCATCCCGCCGATGGGCAACGAGACCATCAACATGCTGAAGATGACCGCGCTGGTCTCGGTCATCTCCGCGCACGACCTGATGTCCAACATCCAGGCCGTCTACGCGCAGAACTACCAGGTGATCCCCATGCTCGTGGTCGCTTCGCTGTGGTACCTCGCCCTGGTCTCCCTGCTGAGCGTTCCGCAGTCCTGGCTGGAGCGGCGCTACGGCAGGGGCGTGGTCCGCTCGTCGGCGCCCTCCCTCGCCCAGCGCCTCCTGCGCGGCACCTTCCCCGTGGGCGGGCGCGGGCGTGCGACGGCGGGCACCCGGACGGCGGGCACGCAGACGGCGGCGCGGGACGAGGACGGGAAAGGACGGTCCGAGCGGTGAGCGTTCCCATGGTGCACGCGGAGGGCGTGCGCAAGCAGTTCGGCCGGCTCGAGGTGCTCAAGGGCATCGACCTGGTCGTGGAACGGGGTGAGGTGTGCTGTCTGCTGGGCCCCTCCGGCTCCGGGAAGTCCACGTTGCTCCGCTGCGTCAACCACCTGGAGAAGGTCGACGGGGGACGGCTGCGGGTGGACGGCGAACTCGTCGGCTACCGGCAGCAGGGCGACCGTCTGTACGAACTGCGCGAGCGGGAGGTCGCCGGGCGCCGGCAGGACATCGGCATGGTCTTCCAGCGCTTCAACCTGTTCCCGCACATGACCGCTCTCGAGAACGTGATGGAGGCCCCCGTGCACGTCGCCGGGGTCCCCAGGGGGGCGGCGCGGGAGGAGGCGCGTCTCCTGCTGGAGCGGGTGGGCCTGGCCGATCGCGGCGGCCACTACCCGGCGCAGCTCTCCGGCGGTCAGCAGCAGCGGGTGGCCATCGCCCGCGCGCTGGCCATGAAGCCCAAGCTGATGCTCTTCGACGAACCCACCTCCGCGCTGGACCCCGAACTGGTCGGTGACGTCCTGGAGGTGATGCGCCGGCTGGCCGCCGACGGCATGACCATGGTCGTGGTGACCCACGAGATCGGCTTCGCCCGGGAGGTGGCGGACACCGCCGTGTTCATGGACGAGGGCGTCGTGGTGGAGGCGGGTTCTCCCGAGCGCGTCCTCGGCGATCCGACGCAGGAGCGCACCCGGGCGTTCCTGTCGAAGGTCCTGTGAGCGCCGCCGACGGCCGGTGGCCGCTGCCCGCCGAGGAACTGCTCGCCCTCGCCGCCGCCCGGCGGCAGCGGTTCCTGACGGATCTGGCGGAACTGGTCGCCATCGACTCCGGTTCCTACAGCCGGACCGGAGTGAACCGGGTGGCCGACTGGACGCAGGCCCGACTGCGGGACGCCGGCTTCCGCGTGGAACGACACAGTCCGTCGGACGTCCACCCGCCTTTGCCGGAAGGGCCGGGAGGCGTGCCGGACACCGGCGACGTCCTCGTCGCCCGCAAGCGGGGCGTCCTGCCCCGCGAGGCCGGCGGGCGACGCGTCCTGCTGGCCGCCCACATGGACACCGTCTTCGACGACGGGACGGCGCGGGACCGCCCCTTCACCGTCGTCGGCGACCTCGCCCACGGGCCGGGGGCCTGCGACGACAAGGGCGGCCTCCTGGCCGGTCTGACGGCGGTGGAGCTCCTCGCGGCAGCGGATCACCGGCAGTACGAGGAGATCGTCTTCCTCGCCACCCCGGACGAGGAGATCGGCTCGCCGGTGAGCCGGCCGGTCACCGTCGCGACCGCGGAGGGTGTGGACTACGCGCTGGCCCTGGAGTGTGCGCGGGAGAACGGCGACCTCGTCGTCTCCCGCAAGGGCGTCGCCGACTTCCACGTCACGCTCACCGGGCGGGCCGCGCACGCCGGGATCGAGCCGGAACGGGGCGCCAGCGCGGCGCTCGCCGCGGCCCACCTGGTGGTGGACCTCCAGGCCCTGAACGACCGGTGGGACGACGTCAGCGTCAACGTCGGGGTGATCCGGGCCGGAAGCCGGACGAACATCGTCTGCCCCGAGGCGGAGGTACGCGTCGAGGTGCGGTCCCTGACCTCGGCGGGACTGCGCCGCGCCGCGTCCGCCATCCATGAGACCGCCGCCGCGACGTGGGTCCCCGGCACGACGGCACGGGCGGTCCAACTGGATCTGTGCCCACCGATGGAGGAGACGCCGCAGTCCCGGGTGCTCCTCTCGCGGGCACGGGAGCTGGGGCACCGGCTCGGGCTGGAGTTCGGGGCCGCCGTGACCGGCGGGGTGGGGGACGCCAACCTGATCTCGGGGGCGGGAGTGCCCACGCTGGACGGGCTGGGCCCGGTCGGCGGCGCCGACCACACCCCGGAGGAGTGGCTCCAGGTCAGCTCGGTGCCCCCTCGGGTGGCCCTCCTCGCCGCGTTGATCGCCGATCTCGGACACGCCCGCACCACCTGACGCCTCGATCTCGCCCCTGCACCGGAAAGGTTCCGCATGTCCTCTTCGTTCCTTCCGCGCCGCCGGTTCGTCGCCGGCGGCGCGGCTTCCCTCGCCACGCTCGCCGCCACACTCCCGTCGCCCGCTCACGCGACGTCCCCGGCGTCGGCCCGGGGCCGTCGTGCGGGCAGCCTCGTGCTGGTCGGCGGCGCGCTGAAGTCCGACAACACCCGCGTCTACGGTGAGATCGTCGCCAGGGCGGGCGGTCCGCGCGCCCGTATCGGCGTCCTCACCGCCGCCTCGGTCCCCGCGAGCCAGGACCCGTACCGTGACGATCCCGAGCGCTGCGGCAACTCCGAGTGCAACGGCGCCTACTACGTCGACCTCCTGAAGCGGCACGGAGCGGGCCACGCCGCGTGGATCCCGGTGGACCTCGACCACGTGGCCGCCGCCGACGACCCGGAGGTGGCGCGCGAGGTCGCGTCCATGACCGGGTTCTTCCTCGGCGGCGGCGATCAGTTCCGGTACGTCACCACCCTCCTGCACGGCTCCGACCACACCGACACGGAGGTGATGACGGCACTGCGCCGACGGTTCGAGGAGGGCGCCGTGGTCGCGGGCACGAGCGCGGGCGCCCAGATCGCCTCGGGCCCGCACATGGTCACCGGCGGCGAGTCCTACGAAGGTCTGCGGGACGGCAGCGCACCGGGGTGGTTCGCCGACGCCACCGTCCTCGGCCAGTGGCCGGCCGGCGGGTTCGGGTTCCTGGCCGGCGGGCTCGTCGACACGCACACCGGCGCGTACGGGCGCGAGGGCCGAGCCCTGCGTCTGGCCTCGGACGTCGGCCGGAACCGGGTCTTCTGTCTGGAGGAGAACACGGCCCTGGTCGTCGAGCAGGCCGGCACCGACCGGGAACGCATGCGCGTCGTCGGCGAGCACGGCGTCGCCGTACTCGACCTCCGCCGGGCGCGTGCCGCGACGGGGGACCGCGGCTGGTCCCTCGACGGTGCGCGCTACAGCCACCTCACCGACCAGGACCGCTACCTGCCGGCCGGGTGGCACGTGGCGCCGGGACCCGGCGCCCGCAGACTCAGACCGAGCGGCACGGAGGCGGTCCCCGAGAACGGCGACGTCTTCTCCTCGCTCCGCAACCCGGACCCCGTCCCCTACTCCTTCCTGCGCACCGCCCGCGCCCTCGCCGCGACCCGTGCCCAGAACCGCGCCGTCGCCACCACCTGGGAGGAGGACCCCCGATTCACCGTGACCCTGAGCAAGGGACCGGACTTCGCGGCCTGGACCCGGGACGGCACCACCGCCGACACCCTGGTGAACCTGGGCGTGGCCGTCACCCCGGCCTGACGCGGCCGAACTCCGGGGTGGCCGGACACGGAGACCGGCCACCCCGGCGCAGGGGCCCGTCGCCCGCCGCCCGCCGACCGTTAGGCTCCCGTTCGGGCCCCACTCGCGCGCTTCCGGAAGGTCCCCACCATGGCCACAGGCGCTCTCGCCGACGAGATCAGGCACAAGCTCGGCGACCTCAGCCCCGCCGAACGCAAGGTCGCCCGCGTCCTGCTCGCCGGATACCCGTCGGCCGGCTTCGAGACGGTGGCCACCCTCGCCGAACGCGCCGCCGTCAGCGCTCCGACGGTCCTGCGCTTCGTCAACCGGCTGGGCTACCGGGGCTTCCCCGACTTCCAGGCGGCGCTGCGCGCGGAACTCGCCGAACGGACCGCCTCCCCGCTCACGTTGTACGAAACGAGCGGATTCGGCCGATCCGCCGCGGAGGAGGACGACGCGGAGGGCGCACCGCTCATGCAGCGGTGCGCCCGGGTCTTCGCCGACGCGGTGCACCGCACGTTGGCCGAGATCCCCCCGCACGACTTCGACCACGCCGTGCGGCTGCTCACGGACCGCAGACGCCGCATCACCCTGACCGGCGGGCGCTTCACCCGGGTGCACGCCCAGTACCTCGGCCTGCACCTGATGCAGGTGCGCGACGACGTCCTCCTCCTGCCGGACCGTGCGGTGGAGCGCACCGCCCACCTGGCGACGCTCCAACGCCGGGACGTGCTGGTCGCCTTCGACTACCGGCGCTACGAGGAGGACACGTCCGTGCTGGCCCAGTGGACACGGGAGCACGGCGGCAAGGTGATCGTGTTCACGGACACCTGGCTGTCACCCGCGGCGACCCACGCGGACGTCGTCCTGCCCAGCCACGTCACCGCGCCCTCCCCCTACGACAGCCTCGTGCCCACCCTCGCGGTGATCGAGACCCTCGTCGCCGGGGTCCTGACCACGCTCGGGACGGAGGCCCACGACCACCTGCTCCGGTCCGAGGACACCGCACGGCGCCTCGGACTGTACTGACCGCCTTGTCCCGGCGCGTGCCTCACCTGCGGTCGGCGCGGCCCTGCCCGGCGGCGTCCCGCGCGACGCGCTCGGCCTCCTCGGCGACGGCGGCCGCCCCGGCGTGCTGGGCCTGCTGGCCGTTCTTGCCGTGCTTCAACGACTTGTCCGGCTTCTCCGGCGTGACGAACCGGTAGCCGACGTTGCGCACGGTGCCGATCAGCGACTCGTGCTCGGGGCCCAGCTTGGCCCGCAGCCGCCGCACGTGGACGTCCACCGTGCGGGTGCCGCCGAAGTAGTCGTAGCCCCAAACCTCCTGGAGGAGCTGGGCGCGCGTGAAGACCCGGCCGGGGTGCTGGGCCAGGTACTTGAGCAGCTCGAACTCCTTGAAGGTCAGGTCGAGCACACGGCCCTTGAGCTTGGCGCTGTAGGTGGCCTCGTCCACGGAGAGATCGCCGTTGCGGATCTCCATCGGGCTGTCGTCCACGGTGAGCTGCTGGCGGCCGAGCGCGAGCCGCAGCCGGGCCTCCACCTCGGCCGGTCCCGCCGTGTCGAGGAGGACGTCGTCGACGCCCCACTCGGCGGTGACGGCCGCGAGGCCGCCCTCGGTGACGATCAGGACGAGCGGGCAGCCGGGCCCGGTGGAGCGCAGCAGCTGGCACAGGGAGCGGACCTGCGGCAGGTCGCGGCGCCCGTCGACGAGGATGACGTCGGCCCCGGGGGTGTTGATGAGGGCCGGTCCCTCGGCGGGGGCGACCCGGACGTTGTGCAGGAGCAGTCCCAGCGCTGGGAGCACTTCGGTCGACGGCTGCAGGGCGTTGGTCAGGAGGAGAAGCGAGCTCATGACGGTGAGTCCTTCCTCGGTCCCATCGAGGGCGTCTGGCGGAGCTGCGGGGTGCCCCAAAACACGAAAAGGACCCGGAGGCGACACTGCCCGAGTCCTTCTGCGTCCCAAGAATAGCCGAAAGGGTGCACTCCGGCAGCCCTGTGTAACCGAAGCCACTCCTTCCGTGGTCCCCCGGCGCTCCCCGGACGCTCCCGTTCCGCAACCCCGCTCCGCCCCGCCGGACGGCCCGTACGCGGCCCCCACGCGGCCCGTGCGCGCGTACGGCGGGGCGGGGCGGGGTGCGGACGTGCCGCATGATGGTGGGCGGCACATCACACCGGGCCGGCACTGCTGGGAGTCATGACATGTCCGCACAGGGAACGATCCGCTACTGGGCGGCGGCGAAAGCCGCTGCCGGGGTCGCGGAGGAGGGCTACGAGGCCGCCACGCTGGCCGAGGCGCTGGACGGGGCCCGGGCCCGGCACACCGAGCGGCCGGAGTTCGCGCGGGTGCTCCAGCGCTGCTCGTACCTGGTGGACGGCGACCCGGTCGGCACCCGTCCGCACGGAACGGTTCCGCTCAGCCAGGGCGGCACGGTCGAGGTGCTCCCGCCGTTCGCCGGGGGGTCGCGGTGAGCCTGCCCGAGGACCCCTACGGCCACCGGCGGCCCCACCCGGCCCCGATGACGGACGCCGCGACGGACGCGCCCACGCCGGGTGCCGCCCCGGCGGCCGGTGTGCCCCCGCAGGCACGGACGGCGCAGGCCGCCGCCGTGGCGGCCCGCCCACCGGCGTCGGGCGGCCGGGGACGGCGGCGCAAATCCGCCTCCCGGCACGGCCCCGGCGGCGTCGCCGAGCGCACCGGCAGCCCGATCATCGAGCCCGGCCTGGAGCCCGCCGCCCTCACGCTCGTGCTGGCCGCCCTGCTCGCGGTCACCGCGCCGCTCGGGAACCTCGCGGTGCTGGTGCCGCTGCTGCTGCTCCAGGCCCTGACGGCGGCCGGCTGGTACCGGCTGAACGGCATGTGGCCGGCGCGGCAGGGCATCGCGCTGGCCTTCCTGGCGGGCGTGAGTGCGGACGTGGCGCTGCTCGCCGCCCCGGGCGAGCACACGGACACCGCGCTGCTCGGCACGCTCGGCATCTGGGTGCTGCTGGTGCTGCTGCTCCAGCTCCGCAACCACAGCGCGCCCGAGGAGCGGCTCCACGCGCTGACGGCGGGCGTCGCGGCGACCGTGCTCACCGTCTTCGCGGCCGGGTTCCTGGCCACGGTCGACGTGCGCTGGGAGGCGGTGACCGCCGGGGCGGCGGCCGTCGGCGCCGGGGTGCTGCTGCGCGCGCTGCCGCTGCCCGGCCCGCTGACGCTGGTGCTGGCCCTGTCCGGTGCCGTCGGCGCCGGCGTGGCCGCCGGGCGGGTCGCGGGGCTCGACGGGACGGGGTTCGCCGCGCTCGTCGGCGTCACGGCCGGGGTGTGCGCGCTGGTGGGGCTGCGGGCGGCGAGCTACGACTGGCCGTCCCGGTTCGTCCACCGCACCGCCGGGGTGGCGCTGCCACTGGCGCTGGCGGCCCCCGCCGTGCACGTCATGGCGGTCCTGGCCTGAGCGCGGCGCCCGCACGCGGGGGTCGGGGCGTGGCCTGATCACGCACTGGGCCCGGCCTCGGCGTGCCCTCCGCCGGGCAGGAGCCGCCGGTTAGGATCGCACGAGTCGAACAGGGGGGCTGCCGACCATGCCACGCGGACTTCGCATCACTCTCGTCATCCTGCTCGTACTGGGTGGCCTGTTCGTCGGTGTGGACCGGCTCGCGGTGCACTACGCCGAGGGCCGGCTGGCCGACGAGGTGAGATCGGCCCGCAGCGCCGAGGAGGTCGAGGTCTCCATCGGCGGGTTCCCCTTCCTGACTCAGGTCGCCGGGCGGGACCTGGAGTCCGTCGACATCACGATCAGCGGGATGACCACGGCCAGCGGGGAGCGCACGCTGGAGGTCCAGAAGTTCGACGTCCGGGCCCGCGACATCGCGCTGAACAGCAGCTACTCCGGGGGCGTGGCCGAGGAGGCCACCGGCACCGCGTACCTGACGTACGAGGACCTGAGCGCGGCGGCCGACGAGGGCGTGTCCCTCGCCTACGGCGGCGAGGCCCAGGGCGGCGAGAGCAAGGTCGAGGTGACCGGCAGCGTGCACGTCCCGCTGCTGGACCGCACGATCGAGCGGTCGACGACGAGCACGATCAGCGTCGAGAACGGGGACACGATCCGGCTGCACGCCGACGAGGTGCCCGGCGAGGGCATCCCCGGCGTGGAGGAGCTGATCCGCGAGAAGATCGACTACACCCGGCAGATCAACGGCCTCCCGTCGGGCGTCGCACTGACCGGCATCAGGGCCACGGAGGACGGCGTCGAGGTGGCGTTCTCGGGCAGCCGGGTCAGCGTCACCGGCTGAGCGCGGGGCGCGGCCCGTGGCGGGGGCCGTCCGGACCGTCGTCCATCATGTGGGACGAGCGCCGGCCCCATGGCGAGACGGCCACCGCGGCCCCTTCCTCCGCGCCGGGCGGGACCCCGACCTCACCCGTCACGCATCCCACAGTGCGGACGATCGCGTCTCGCCATACGGAACGCCGGTGACACACACCGCCGCCGTCCTTACGATCGACGACATGACCCGACAGGCGGACCTCACCAAGCGCCGGACAGTCGACCTGTGCCGCGTCGCCGCCATGCTCTGTCGTCCCACCGCCTGACGGCCCACCGCCGTCGGCCGGCACCGGCCGACCAGGCGTGGAGTGCCCGGCTTCCGCCCCGCACCGGGCCGCCGCCCCCGCTCTCGGCATCCGCACCGCACGTGCGGCGCGCACCGACGCGCACCCGCCTCGGACCGTGCCGCACGCCGCACACCACACGCCGCATCGCACCCGCCAGCACCGCCCACGCGGCGCACACACCCGCACCGCACCGCAGTACCAACGCCCCGGAGGAGATTTCATGAGCCGCAGTGACGTCCTGGTGGACGCCGACTGGGTCGAGGCCCGCATCGACGACCCGAAGACGGTCATCGTCGAGGTCGACGAGGACACCTCGGCCTACGAGAAGAACCACATCCGGAACGCGGTCCGGATCGACTGGAAGACGGACCTCCAGGACCCGGTGCGCCGTGACTTCGTCGACCAGGCCGGCTTCGAGAAGCTGCTGTCCGAGAAGGGCATCGGCAACGACGACACCGTCGTCCTCTACGGCGGCAACAACAACTGGTTCGCGGCCTACGCCTACTGGTACTTCAAGCTCTACGGCCACCAGGACGTGAAGCTCCTCGACGGCGGCCGCAAGAAGTGGGAGCTCGACTCCCGCGACCTGGTCGCCGAGGTGCCCACCCGCCCGGCCACCGCCTACAAGGCCAAGCCCCAGGACACCTCCATCCGCGCCTTCCGCGACGACGTGGTGGCCGCCATCGGCGCGCAGAACCTCGTCGACGTCCGCTCCCCCGACGAGTTCAGCGGCAAGCTGCTCGCCCCGGCCCACCTGCCGCAGGAGCAGTCGCAGCGCCCCGGCCACGTGCCGAGCGCCCGCAACATCCCGTGGTCGAAGTCGGCGAACGACGACGGCACCTTCAAGTCGGACGACGAGCTGAAGGAGCTGTACGAGGCCGAAGGCGTCGACCTGGGCAAGGACACCATCGCCTACTGCCGCATCGGCGAGCGCTCCGCCCACACCTGGTTCGTCCTGCACGAGCTGCTGGGCCAGGAGAACGTCAAGAACTACGACGGCTCCTGGACGGAGTACGGCTCCCTCGTCGGCGTGCCGATCGAGCTGGGCGCCGCGAAGTAACCCCGTTCCGTCCCTTCCCGATCGACCCGAGGACACCCACATGTGCGGAGCACAGGCAGGCGGCCCCGACGCCTCCACCATCAAGCCCGGTGAGACCACGATCCAGGGCAACGTGACCCGCGACGGCGAGCCCGTCACCGGCTACGTGCGGCTGCTGGACTCCACCGGCGAGTTCACCGCCGAGGTCCCCACGTCCGCGACCGGCCAGTTCCGGTTCTACGCGGCCGAGGGCACCTGGACCGTCCGCGCCCTGGTGCCGGGCGGCACGGCGGACCGGACCGTCGTCGCCCAGCAGGGCGGCGTGGCGGACGTCGCCATCGCCGTCTGAGCCGGCTTCGGCACGGACACACGGCACGCGAGGCCGAAGGGCCGCACCCCGGGGTTGGACGCCAGGGGGTGCGGCCCTTCGCCGTGCGGCCTGCCTTGCGCGGCCTGCGCTGTGCGGCTTGCGCTGCGCGGCCGACGTTGCGGCGCGGGGGCTCAGTACACGAGGGCCTGGGCGCCGGGGGCCATCGCCTCGCTGACGAAGACCTGCGCGCCCGCGATGCGCACGCCCTCCAGGACGTCCTTCTCCTCGATGTCCCGCCGCGCGGCGCACTGCGTGCACAGCGTGATCCGACCGCCGGCCTGGATGCCCGCGATCAGCTCCGGCAGCGGGGCCGCGTGCGGCAGCTCGAACTCGGCCGCCCGTCCGGGGAGCGCGAACCACGCCGACTCCCCCGTCAGCCACAGCGAGACCTCCACCCCGCTGGCCGCCGCCACGGCCGCCACCGTGAACGCCTGCGAGCACCGCTCGGGGGCGTCCGCCCCGGCCGTCACCTTGATCACGAGCTTCTTCGCGTCTGCCATGGGCTCACCGTAGACCGCGCGGCGGACCTCACAGCGCCACACCCCGCCCCGGCGACTAGACTCGGGCCCGGCCGCATCGTCCACCCAAGAAGCAGCGCAAGGAGCGCCCCGTGCTTGAGGCATTCTTCATCGCCCTGATGGTCCTGGTCGTCCTCGGGACCGGCGCCTTCTCGCTCCTCGTCGTGAAGAAGCTGTTCCAGGGCCAGCGCTGACCCGCTGCCCGCCGACCCTTCGAACCCGAACCAGCGAGCGTCTGAACCCTTCATGATCGAGATTCCCTCGGACCTGCACCCCGACCTCGTCCCCCTGGCCTTCCTCCTCGGCCGCTGGACGGGGGCGGGCGTCGCGGACTTCCCCGGCGCCGAGCAGTGCAACTTCGGCCAGGAGGTCGCCTTCACCCACGACGGCCGGGACTTCCTGGAGTACGTCTCGCACTCCTGGGTCCTCGACTCCGAGGGCGCCAAGGTCCGCCCGCTGGAGACGGAGACCGGCTACTGGCGCGTCCGCCCCGACCGTCGCGTCGAGGTGGCCATGATCCGCGACCAGGGCATCGCCGAGATCTGGTACGGCGAGCTGGCCGAGGGCAAGCCCCAGATCGACCTGGCCACCGACGCCGTCGCCCGCCTCGCCTCCGCCGAGGAGTACAGCGGCGGCAAGCGGCTCTACGGCTACGTCAAGGGCGACCTGATGTGGGTCGGCGAGAAGGCGACCCCCGAGACGCCGCTGCGCCCCTACATGTCGGCCCAGCTGAAGAAGGTCGTCGACCCCAGCGAGTGGGCGAAGGACCTGAAGGACCTCCCCGACGACGGCATCGCCTTCTTCAAGTAACCCGCCCGGGGCCCGGGTGGCCCGGGCCCCGGCGCCGCGTTCCCCGGCGCCCTCGTCGCAGCTCAGCCGTCGCGTCTCGGCCCGGACATAGGCGGGGAACACCTCCTCGACCACCGGCACGACGTCGCGTTCCGAGTGGGAAAGCGCCGCCACGACCGTCCGAACGGTGGCGCCGTGACGCCGCCGGAACCACCCCGTGCTGCGCTGACCCCCGCCGCCCGTCCTCACGCTCACAGGCTCCCCGCCGTGCGCCGTCCCGGGCTGGTCCGCCACATTCCCCCCTGCCGACCCGCTCAACGGCGGCCCCGGTCGTCCCTACGACGATGCTGTCGAATCCTCTTCCGCAGCGACCTCGACCCATCCGACCAGGCACACCTCGCCAAGGTCCAACCGTCTTCGTCGACGGACAGAGCGGATACGCCCAGACGACCAGGGCGCGTGCAGCGGCCAGTGTTCTGGCCAGCCCGGGTGGCACGTCTTAGGCTCTTTCGTGCGAGTAACCCGCATAGAATGCCCTAAGAGAGTGATTCAGTCCTTGTCTCGCCAGGAGGTAGGCCGTGCTACTCAGCTTCCGGGTGGCCAACCATCGATCCATTCGTGACGAACAAGAGCTCTCCCTGGTCGCCACGGAGATTAATGAGGGAACGGCGCGGGACACGGGCGTCCGCTCGGAGGGCAGACACGTGTCCGTGCTGCCGACCGTCGGCATCTACGGAGCCAACGCCTCGGGGAAGAGCAACGTGCTCTCCGCCCTGCGCTTCATGCGCACGGCGGTGCTCGACTCGTTCGCGGACTGGGGCAGGTCACCACGCATTCCGAGAGAGCCGTTCGCGCTGGCAGCTGAGGCACAGGAGGAGACGAGCCTCTTCGAAGTGGATCTCCTCCTCGGAAAGCGGCGTGTGCGGTACACGTACGGCTTCGAACTCTCGGATGACCGGGTGGAGGCTGAGTGGCTCCACGCCTACCCCTCCGGACGCCGCCAGGTCTGGTTCGATCGCGAGGCAGGACGGCCCGAGTACGAGGGGGGAGAGGTCCGCTTCCCCGGAGCGGGCTTGAAAGGCCACAAGGACCTGATCAGGGAATCCACCCGCCCTGACGCGTTGCTCCTGACGGTCGGGGCGACGCTGAACCATCCGCAGCTCTCGGCGGTTCACCGGTGGTTCGTGGACAACCTGTGGCTGGTATCCCCTCACAGCGAGGTCGAGGCCCGCACCGCATGGACGCGTGAACGGATCACCGATCCCCGAAGCGGCTCAGAACTGCGCGAGCGTCTCGTCGCGCTCCTGTCCGCAGCTGATCTCGGAGTCACCGGCATGACGATCGACCCCGAGACGGGAGAGGTGCGGCTGCTGCACCAAGGAAGCGGCACCGAAGCGCAGCCGCTCGACTTCCTGGAGCAGGAGTCGTTGGGCACGCAGGCCTGGTTCGCCTTTCTCGGCCCGCTCCTGCACGTGCTCGAGCGTGGCGGCGTCCTCCTCGCCGACGAGCTCGACTCCAGCCTGCACTCCTTGCTCGCCGCCGAGGCCATCCGCCTCTTTCACGATCAGGAAGCCAACCCACATCCCGCACAGCTGGTCTTCACCACCCACGACGCCACGCTCCTCGGTCCCTCCGTGGCAGAGCGGCCACTCGCCCGGGACCAGGTGTGGATCACGACGAAGAGCACGTCGGGGGAGACCCACCTGTACCCCCTCACGGCAGCGCGAAAGGCCCGCCGTGACGAGAACCTGGAACGCCGCTATCTGCACGGGCACTACGGCGGGGTACCGCGTCTGACCAGTGGGGAGCTCGGCCGCCATATCGCCACGCTCGAGCAGATGCGAGCCTCGGCGTGAGCGGGGCGGCCAAGAAGGGCCGCATCGGCGGGACCGGTCGCAGCCAGCCGGGCAGCCGCCGTCGGCGCCGAAACCCTGACGGCCCACCCGCGCCACTGCGCCGGTCACCGCAGTCGTATCCGGACGAGTCCCGACGGGTGATCTACGTGGCAACGGAGGGCGAGAAGACGGAACGCGACTACATCGCCCTACTGAACAAGCACTACGGCGAGCGGGAGGGCCAGAAGTTTCGCCTGAAGCACTGCAACGCGGGACGCGGCCTCCGCCCTACGGAGACTGTCGATCTTGTGATCGCCACGGCGGCAGACCCGGACGACGAGAAGTGGGCACTCTTCGACCGGGACAGCGAGGACCAGCGCGACGACGACATTCCGGAAGCCATGCGCAAGGCTGCCGCAACAGGTGTGCAGGTAGCGCTGTCCCACCCGTCCTTCGAGCTCTGGCTGCTCCTGCACTTCCAACAGTTCACCAGCCAGGAGGGCGGACGGAACAGCACGGTCCTCGACCGCCTCCGCGCGCATCGGGACGCGAAGGGCTTCCAGGACTACGACCAGCAGTCAGGCGACCGAGGTAAGGGGCTGGGCGGCCAGCGTGGCAATTCGCTCGTGGGAAGGGAACGAGCAGCCGTGCGCAACGCCCGCAAGCTCGTATCCCTGTGCCCGTACGGCAGCTGTTCCCCGAAAGGCGCCGACTTCTCTCCGATCCGAGAACCGCGCGCCGAGTCGCCGCAGGTTTGGAGGCTCCGTAGCGGCCACGCGGCATCCTGCGACCCGCTGAAGCGTGATCCGTCGTCCGATGTCTGGCGGTTGCTCGCCGCCCTCGGGATCGGCACAGAGGACCAGCAAGAAGCCTGACCGGCGTCCGGGGCGGGGAGCTCACGGGGGAGTGGGGAGTGACGTGAGCGGTTCAACACGCGTGTGACCTCCACGGCGCACCGTGTGACGTGATGGACTCGGCTCGGGTTCGACGACGCACCCAGCGCGGCCCGTGCTGCGCGGACGGCGGCGGGGTATGCGTGGTCAGGGCACGTGCGACACGTGAACGGAAACCCTGCCGTCCCGCCCGCACGCGAGCCCTCATGCCTTCACCCGATCGAAGGGACCGATGAGCCATGTTCCGCAAGGTGCTGGTCGCCAACCGCGGCGAGATCGCCATCCGCGCGTTCCGCGCCGGCTATGAACTCGGGGCGGGGACCGTCGCCGTGTTCCCGCACGAGGACCGCAACTCGCTGCACCGGCTCAAGGCCGACGAGGCCTACGAGATCGGGGAGCCCGGCCATCCGGTACGGGCCTACCTCTCGGTCGAGGAGATCGTGCGCGCGGCGCGGGAGGCGGGGGCCGACGCCGTCTACCCGGGGTACGGCTTCCTGTCCGAGAACCCCGACCTGGCGCGGGCGTGCGCGGCGGCCGGGATCACCTTCGTCGGGCCGGACGCGGAGACGCTGGAGCTGACCGGCAACAAGGCGCGCGCGGTGGCCGCCGCGCGGGCGGCGGGCGTCCCCGTCCTCGGCTCCTCGGAGCCCTCGACCGACGTGGACGAGCTGGTGCGGGCGGCCGAGGAGCTGGGCTTCCCGGTGTTCGTCAAGGCCGTGGCGGGCGGTGGCGGTCGCGGCATGCGGCGCGTCGAGGACCCGGCGACGCTGCGGGACTCGATCCGGGCCGCCTCCCGGGAGGCCGAGTCCGCCTTCGGGGATCCGACGGTGTTCCTGGAGAAGGCCGTCGTCGAGCCCCGGCACATCGAGGTGCAGATCCTCGCCGACGGCGAGGGCAACGTCATTCACCTCTTCGAGCGCGACTGCTCGCTCCAGCGCCGCCACCAGAAGGTCATCGAGCTGGCCCCCGCCCCGAACCTCAGCCCCGAGCTGCGGGAGCGGATCTGCACCGACGCGGTGAACTTCGCCCGTGAGATCGGGTACCGCAACGCGGGCACCGTCGAGTTCCTGCTCGACCGCGACGGCAACCACGTCTTCATCGAGATGAACCCGCGCATCCAGGTCGAGCACACGGTGACCGAGGAGGTCACCGACGTCGACCTCGTCCAGTCGCAGCTGCGCATCGCGGCCGGGCAGACGCTCGCCGACCTCGGCCTCTCCCAGGACAGCGTGTACCTGCGCGGCGCCGCGCTCCAGTGCCGCATCACCACCGAGGACCCGGCCAACGGCTTCCGCCCGGACACCGGCAAGATCAGCGCCTACCGCTCCCCCGGCGGCTCCGGCATCCGCCTCGACGGCGGCACCGCCCACGCGGGCACCGAGATCAGCGCGCACTTCGACTCGATGCTGGTCAAGCTGACCTGCCGGGGCCGCGACTTCCACACGGCCGTCGGCCGCGCCCGGCGTGCCGTCGCCGAGTTCCGTATCCGGGGCGTGCAGACGAACATCCCCTTCCTCCAGGCCGTCCTGGACGACCCGGACTTCCAGGCCGGACGCGTCACCACCTCGTTCATCGAGCAGCGTCCGCACCTGGTGACCGCCCGGCACTCCGCCGACCGGGGGACGAAGCTGCTGACGTACCTGGCCGACGTCACCGTCAACAAGCCGCACGGGGAGCGCCCGCAGGTCATCGACCCCGTGAGCAAGCTGCCCGCGCTGCCCGCCGGGGCCCCGCCCGCCGGTTCCAAGCAGAAGCTCACCGAGCTCGGCCCGGAGGGCTTCGCGCGCTGGCTGCGCGAGTCGCCGACGCTGGGCGTCACCGACACCACCTTCCGCGACGCCCACCAGTCGCTGCTCGCCACCCGGGTGCGGACCAAGGACCTGCTGGCGGTCGCCCCCGCCGTCGCGCACACCACGCCGGAGCTGCTGTCCCTGGAGTGCTGGGGCGGCGCGACGTACGACGTGGCCCTGCGCTTCCTCGCCGAGGACCCGTGGGAGCGGCTCGCCCAGCTGCGCGAGGCCGTCCCCAACATCTGCCTCCAGATGCTGCTGCGCGGCCGCAACACCGTCGGCTACACCCCGTACCCGACGGACGTGACGAACGCCTTCGTCGAGGAGGCCACGGCCACCGGCATCGACGTCTTCCGCATCTTCGACGCGCTCAACGACGTCGGCCAGATGCGGCCCGCCATCGAGGCGGTGCGGGAGACCGGCTCGGCCGTCGCCGAGGTCGCCCTGTGCTACACCTCCGACCTGTCCGACCCGGGTGAGAAGCTCTACACCCTCGACTACTACCTGCGGCTGGCCGAGCAGATCGTCGAGGCGGGGGCGCACGTGCTCGCCGTCAAGGACATGGCGGGCCTGCTGCGCGCGCCGGCGGCCGAGAAGCTGGTCTCCGCGCTGCGCCGCGAGTTCGACCTGCCGGTGCACCTGCACACCCACGACACCGCCGGTGGCCAGCTCGCCACCTACCTCGCGGCCGTCCGGGCCGGGGCGGACGCCGTCGACGGCGCCGTCGCCTCGATGGCGGGCACGACCTCGCAGCCGTCGCTGTCGGCCCTCGTGGCCGCCACCGACCACAGCGAGCGGCCCACCGGCCTCAGTCTGCAGGCCATCGGCGACCTGGAGCCGTACTGGGAGAGCGTGCGGAAGATCTACGCGCCCTTCGAGGCGGGCCTCGCCTCCCCGACCGGCCGCGTCTACCACCACGAGATCCCCGGCGGGCAGCTCTCCAACCTGCGCACGCAGGCCATCGCCCTCGGCCTCGGCGACCGGTTCGAGGAGATCGAGTCGATGTACGCCGCCGCCGACCGCATCCTCGGCCACCTGGTGAAGGTGACGCCGTCCTCCAAGGTCGTCGGCGACCTGGCCCTGCACCTCGTCGGGGCCGGGGTCTCCCCTGCCGACTTCGAGGCGGAGCCGCACACGTTCGACATCCCCGACTCCGTCATCGGCTTCCTGCGCGGCGAGCTGGGCAACCCGCCCGGCGGCTGGCCCGAGCCGTTCCGCAGCAAGGCGCTCCAGGGCCGCGCGGAGCCCAAGCCCGTCCAGGAGCTGTCCGACGAGGACCGGGAGATGCTGGAGAAGGACCGCCGCGCGGCGCTCAACCGGCTGCTCTTCCCCGGCCCGACGAAGGAGTTCACGACCCACCGCGAGGCGTACGGCGACACCAGCGTCCTCGCCAGCAAGGACTTCTTCTACGGCCTGCGCCCGGGCCACGAGTACGCCGTCGACCTGGAGCCGGGCGTCCGGCTGCTCATCGAGCTGGAGGCCATCGGCGAGGCGGACGAGCGCGGCCTGCGCACCGTGATGTCCACGCTGAACGGGCAGATCCGGCCCATCCAGGTACGGGACCGGTCCGTCGCCTCGGACGTACCGGCCACCGAGAAGGCCGACAAGGCGAACCCGGGCCACGTCGCCGCGCCGTTCGCCGGTGTCGTGACCCTCGTGGCCGTCGAGGGCGACAGCGTCGAGGCGGGCGCGACGCTCGCCACGATCGAGGCCATGAAGATGGAGGCGGCCATCACCGCCCCCAAGGCGGGCACGGTCGGGCGGATCGCCGTCAACGCGATCCAGCAGGTGGAGGCCGGCGACCTCCTGGTCGAGCTGACGTAAAGCCCCGTCCCCCGTTGCGGGGTGGCGGCCCGTGGGCGGCCACCCCGCAACCGGAGCGGGGGCCCGTCCCGAGGGCCCTACGCGCGGCGCGGGACGGGGATGACGTAGCGGCTGAACAGCAGGTCGCGCAGGACGTCGTCACCGCCCTCGACGATCGAGACGTAGCGCACGTCGCGGACGAGCTTCCCCACGGGGTGCTCGTCGGTGTAGCCGAGCCCGCCGAACATCTCGGAGCCGACGGAGGCCACGTCCCAGGCCGCCTGGCCGCAGAACATCTTCGCCGTCAGGGCGGTCTTGAGCGTGCCCTGCCGGGCGAAGACGGCCGCCGCGTTCGGCTCCGCCATCGCGGCGTCGTAGTCCCGGGCGGCGCGCAGGCAGTGGCCCTTCATGACGTCGATCTGCATCTCCATCTGGCCCAGCTTCTGCGCGAAGACCGGGCTCTGGAGGAGGGTGCCGTCGCGGAACGGCTTGTTCTTGGCGTAGGTCATGCAGTGGTCGCGGATGCGCCGGGCGATACCGACGGCGGTCGTCGCGATGAGGATGCGGCTCGCGTTGAGGCCGATCTCCAGCAGCCGCAGCCCCGAGCCCTCCAGCTGGTTGGCCTTCGGCACCCGGCAGCCGTCCAGCCGCACCTGGTAGGTGTGGGAGGCGCGCAGGCCGATGACGTCCCACCGCTTGACGATCTCCACCCCGGGGGTGTCCCTGGGCACGAGGATCGCGTGGTGCTCCTCGGGGTTGTCCGCCGCCTGGGCGACGACCACGAGGAAGTCCGCGAAGTCGGTGTTGGTGGAGAAGTACTTGTCGCCGGTGATGACGAGCTCGTCACCCTCCCGGGAGACGACCGTCTCCATCTTGTTCAGCTCGCTGCCGGCGTTGCGCTCGCTGCCGAGCGTCGCGCAGAAGGTGCCGCCCTCGGCCATCGGCCTGAGGTAGCGGGACTTGAGCTCCTCCGAGCCGTAGAGCTGCACCATGCTGGTGCCCAGGACGGAGATGAACAGGGTGAACGCCACCCCGGCGTCGCCGTACGCGATCTCGTTGACGATCTCGACGCCGTCCTCCAGGCCCAGCCCGCGTCCGCCGTACTCCTCGGGCAGCCACCAGTTGGCCAGGCCCGTCTCGCGGAACGCCTCGTACACCTGGTGGGGTTTGTCGGTCAGGGCGTCCAGGTGCTCGGTGTCGCCGCTCAGTTGCTCCTTGACGAACCGGCGGACGGTCTTGAGGTCCTCTGTCTTCATCGTCCTTGTCCTCACTCGGCGAACACTCGTTCGATCAGGTCGTCGACGTCCATGGTGTCGAACTCCTCGTCCGCAGCGTCCTCGGCGTCCTCGGCGTCGGCGGCGTTCTCGCCGTCCCGCTCCTCCGCCGCGTCCTGGGTGAACAGCAGGTCCCACAGGCGTTCGGCCAGGGCCGCCGGGGTCGGGTAGTTGAAGATGACCGTCGCCGGGATCTGGATGCCGGTGTCCTGCTTGACCTGGTTGCGGAACTCCACACCGCTCAGGGAGTCGAAGCCGATCTCCTGGAACGACATGTCGGCGTCGATGTCGTCGGCGTCCGGGTAGCCCAGCACCTCCGCCGCGGTGGACAGCAGCAGGCTCCGCAGCTCGTCGACCTGCTCCTCCTGCGACAGCCCCGCCAGCCGCGCCAGCACCGGGGGTTCGGCGACCTCGGCGGCGGGCTGGGGGCGCGAGTCGACCATGTCCCGCAGCAGCACGGGAACGGTGTCCCGCTGCCGCAGCGCCTCCCGGTCCAGGGCGACGGGGACGACCGTGGCCGGCTCCCGCGTGAGCGCGGCGTCGAACAGGGCCGTGCCCCTGGCGGCGGACAGCGGGACCATGCCGCCCCGCCGGAAGCGGCTCAGGTCCGCCTCGGACAGCGTGCCCGCCATGCCCAGCTCCCACGGGCCCCAGGCCAGGGAGAGCGCGGGCCACCCCTCGGCCCTGCGGCCGGCCGCGACGGCGTCCAGGAACGCGTTGGCGGCGGCGTAGTTGGCCTGTCCGGCGTTGCCGAGCGTGCCGACGACCGAGGAGTACAGGACGAAGGCGGTCAGCCCCAGGTCCCGCGTCAACTCGTGCAGATGCCAGGCGGCGTCCGCCTTGGGAGCGAACACCCGGTCGAGCTGCTGCGGCGTCATGGACTCCGCCACGGCGTCGTCCAGCACGCCCGCGAGGTGGACGACGGCGGTCAGCGGTGCCGTCTCCGGGACGCGCGCCACCTGCTCGGCCAGCGCCTCCCGGTCGGAGACGTCACAGGCGGCCTGGGTGACGACGGCGCCGAGCGCGGTCAGCTCCTCGGCCAGTTCGGCGGCTCCCGGGGCGTCCGGTCCGCGTCGGCTGAGCAGCAGGAGGTGGCGCACCCCGTGCTCGGCGACGAGGTGCCGGACGGCCAACCGGCCCAGCGCACCGCCGGCGCCGGTGACGAGCACCGTGCCCCCGGCGTCCCACGCCGGAGGCGCGGCCTGCGCGGACCGCGCGGGCGCGGCGACCAGGCGCGGTACACGGACGAGGCCGCCCCGGACGGCGAGCTGCGGCTCGGCGACGACGTCGAGGGTCTCCAGCGTGCGCAGGGACTCCTCCGTCCCGTCCGTGTCGACGAGCGCGAACCGGCCCGGGTGCTCGGCGAGCACCGCGCGGACCAGACCCCACACCGCCGCGCCGGACGGGTCCGGCGTCTCGTCGGCGGAGACGGCCACGGCCCGCCGGGTGACGATCACCAGCGGCCCCCGCCCGGGGGTCTTCGCACGCAGTCGCTCCTGCACCCGGGCGAGCACGTCCTGGGCGCACCGGCGCGCCGCCGCCGGGACGTCCTCGCGCGCGTCCGGCTCGACGTGCAGGAACTCCGCGCCCGCCGTCGCGCTTCCGGCTCCGGCCGCCTCGGGCCGTGCCGTCCACTCCACGGTGTACAGGTCGTCGGCGGCGGTGGCACCGGTGAGCTGCTCGACGGAGGCCGGCATGAGCGCCAGGGAGTCGACGGTCAGCACCGGCCGGCCGTCCGTTCCGGTGATGCGCAGCGACACCTCCTGCGGGCCCTTGCGGGTGATCCGCACGCGGAGTTCGGCATCGGCCGGCCCGTGCAGGGTCACCCCCGACCAGGCGTAGGGCAGCAGGGTCACACCCCCGGCGTCCGAGGCGTCCGCGAGCAGCGACAGCATCGGGTGCAGCGCGGCGTCGAACGCGGCGGGGTGCAGTCCGAACCGGCCGGTGGCGTGCGGGACACCGGCGGGGAGCCGGATCTCGCCGTAGACCTCCTCCTCCCCGCGCCACAGGGCCGTCAGCCCCCGGAAGGCCGCACCGTAGCCGTAGCCGCGCCCGGCCAGCTCCGGGTAGAAGACGTCCGGTGCGACCGGGGCGGCGCCCTCGGGCGGCCACACCGGCTCGGCGTCGTCCTGCGGGGACGCCGGTGCGGTGGCGGAGAGAGAGCCGGTGGCGTGCCGGGTCCAGGAGCGGGGCGGGGCGGTGGCCGCCCGCGAGTAGATCCCGATGCTGCGTCGCCCGGACTCCTCCGGTGCGCCGAGGACGATCTGGAGCAGCACCTCCTCCTCGTCCAGGATCAGGGGCGCCTGCAGGGTGAGTTCCTCGACGCCCCACCCGTCGGCGGCCCGGCCGCCCCCGTCCGGTGCGTCGACGCCCAGGGCGTGGAGCGCCATCTCGACGAAGGCGGCGCCGGGGAAGACCGTGTTGCCGAAGACGGCGTGGTCGGCCAGCCAGGGGTCGTCGGCCAGGGAGACCCGGCCGGTGAGGACGAGTTGGTCGCCGACCGCGAGGTCGGTGGAGGCGAGGAGGAACGGGTGCTCGACGGCGGTGAGCCCCGCGCCGGTGACCTCGGCCCCGGCGCTCGGGCGCTCCGCCCAGTACCGCTGGCGGTCGAAGGCGTAGGTGGGCAGTTCGACGTGGCCCCCGGTGACGCCGAGGGCCGCCAGGTAGGCGCGCCAGTCGACGGGCACGCCCTCGACGTGCAGCCGGGCCAGCGCCTCGGCCGTCGAGCGGGCCTCGGAGCGGTCCTTGCGCACGAGCGGGACCGCCCGCACCCGGGGCGCGGTCTCGGCGAGGGTCTCCTGCGCCATGGCGGACAGCACCCCGTCGGGGCCGACCTCGACCAGGATCCCGGCGCCGGCCGCGACGGCGGCGCGGACGCCGTCGGCGAAGCGCACGGCCTCCCGCACGTGCCGCACCCAGTACTCGGGCCGCTCCAGCGCGCCCTCCTCGGCGAGGGCGCCCGTGACGTTCGAGACGACCGCGAGGCGCGGCGCCGCGTAGGACACCGTCCGCGCCACCTCCTCGAACTCCGCCAGCATCGGTTCCATCAGCGGCGAGTGGAAGGCGTGCGAGACCCGCAGCCGGGTCGTCTTGCGGCCCTGGTCGGCGAAGACCGCCTCCACCTCGGCGACGGCGTCCGCCTCCCCGGAGACGACGGTGGCCAGCGGCCCGTTGACGGCGGCGACCGACACCGCGTCCTCCAGGCCCGCGAGTTGCTCGCGCACCTCGTCCTCCGGAGCCTGGAGGGCGACCATCGCCCCGCCGCGCGGCAGCGCCTGCATCAGCCGGCCCCGCGCGGCCACCAGCCGGGCCGCGTCGGCCAGCGGGAACACCCCGGCCACGTGGGCGGCGGCCAGTTCGCCGATCGAGTGCCCCACCAGCACCGAGGGGACGACGCCGAGCGACTCCAGCAGCCGGAAGGCGGCCACCTCGAAGGCGAAGAGCGCGGGCTGGGTCATGCCCGTCTCGTCCAGGAGCCGCGCCGCCTCGGTGTCCTTGGCGGCCGTCACCACGTCGTCGATCCGGTGCTCCAGCAGGGGATCGAGTTCGGCGCAGACCTCCTGCCACGCCTTGGCGAACGCGGGGAAGGTGGCGATGAGTTCGGTGCTCATGCCCAGCCGCTGGCTGCCCTGCCCGGAGAACAGCACACCGACGGGGAGATCGGCGGCGGCGGTGCCGCCGGAGACCACGCCGGTGGTCCGCTCCCCCCGGGCCAGTGCCGCCAGCCCGGACAGCAGTTCTCCGCGTCCGGAACCGAGGACCACGGCCCGGGTGTCGAAGTGGGTCCGCCGGGTGGCCAGACCCAGGGCGACGCCGGACACCGGCGGCGCGGGCTCGGCGGAGGCCGCGTCCAGGAGCCGCTCGGCCTGGCCGGTCAGCGGGCCGGCGCCGCGCGCGGAGAGCAGCCACGGCACGACTCCGGCCGGCTCGGGCTCGTCGGCCGGCGGGGTGGGCACGGGGTCGCCCTGCTCGATGATCACGTGGGCGTTGGTGCCGCTGATGCCGAACGAGGAGACTCCGGCGCGCCGGGGGCGGCCGGCGTCCGGCCAGGCCCGTTCCTCGGTGAGGAGTTCGACCGCGCCCGAGGACCAGTCGATGTGCCGGGACGGCTCGTCGGCGTGCAGCGTGCGCGGCAGCACGCCGTGCCGCATGCCCATGATCATCTTGATGACGCCGGCGGCGCCCGCGGCGGCCTGGGTGTGCCCGATGTTGGACTTCACCGACCCCAGCCACAGCGGCTTCTCGCGCTCCTGGCCGTAGGTCGCCAGCAGCGCCTGGGCCTCGATGGGGTCGCCCAGCGTGGTGCCGGTGCCGTGCGCCTCCACGGCGTCCACCTCCGCCGGGGACAGCCCGGCGGCGTCCAGCGCCCGCCGGATCACCCGCTGCTGCGAGGGCCCGTTGGGCGCGGTGAGGCCGTTGCTCTCGCCGTCCTGGTTGATCGCGCTGCCCCGCAGCACGGCCAGCACGCGGTGGCCGTTGCGCCGGGCGTCCGAGAGGCGCTCCAGCACGAGCACGCCCACGCCCTCGGACCAGCCGGTGCCGTCGGCGGCGTCGGAGAACGCCTTGCAGCGGCCGTCGGGCGCCAGCCCGCCCTGCCGGTCGAACTCCACGAACATGCCCGGTGTCGACATGACCGTGACGCCGCCCGCCAGCGCCAGGGAGCAGTCCCCCGCGCGCAGCGACTGGGTGGCCAGGTGCATCGCCACCAGGGACGAGGAGCAGGCGGTGTCCACCGACACCGCCGGGCCCTCAAGGCCCAGGGCGTAGGCGACGCGTCCGGAGACGACGCTGGTGGCGCTGCCGGTCAGGGCGTGGCCGCCCAGATCACCGGGCACGTCGTCGAGTTGGGGCAGGTAGTCCTGGGCCATGGCGCCCATGAAGACGCCCGTGCGGCTCCGGCGCAGGGCGGCGGGATCCTGGCCGGAGGACTCCAGCGCCTCCCAGACGGTCTCCAGCACCAGCCGCTGCTGCGGGTCCATCGCCAGCGCCTCGCGGGGGCTGATCCGGAAGAAGGCCGCGTCGAAGTCCCCGGCGCCGTCCAGGAATCCGCCCTTGCGGGGGAAGTCCGCACGGGGGTCGAGCCGCCAGCCCCGGTCCTCGGGGAATCCGGAGATCGCGTCCGTGCCCCCGGACACCAGACGCCACAGGTCCTCGGGCGAGGAGACACCACCGGGCAGCCGGCAGCTCATGCCGACGATCGCCACCGGGTCGTCGGCCGTCGCTTGCCCGCCGGCCTCCCCGGTCCGGTGGTCGTCCTCGGGGCCGGAGAGCCGCTCACGCAGCCGCCGCACGAGCGCGGTGGGCGTGGGGTGGTCGAAGAGGAGCGAGGCCGGCAGGTGCAGGCCGGTGGTGCGCGCCAGCCGGTCCCGCAGCTCGACGGCGGTGACCGAGTCGAAGCCCTGCTCCTTGAACGTGGCGTCCGCCTCCACGGCGGCGGGGTCGCCGAGCCCCAGCACGGCGGCCGCCTGCGCGCGGACCAGCGCCCACAGCTCCCGCTCGCTCAGCTCGGCGGGGCCGTCCTCGACGGAACGGGCCGGGTCGGCGGCGGCCACCGTGGCGGTGGTGTCGCCGGCGGCGGTCGTGGCCGGGGACGGCAGACCCTGCGGCAGGGTGCCGTCACCGGTGACCCAGTAGGGCTGCCGCTGGAAGGCGTAGGTGGGCAGGTCCACGCGGCGGGCGCCCGGGAAGAGGGGGAGCCAGTCCACCGCGAGGCCCTGGGCGTACAGCTCGGCCATGGACCGCAGCAGCCGCCCGGGCTCGTCCTCCCGCCGCCGCAGCGTGCCCTGGACCACCGCGTCGGGCACGGTGTCCGAGATGGCCATCGTCAGCACCGGGTGCGGGCTGACCTCGACGAACACGCCGTGTCCGTCCCGCGCCAGCACCTCGACGGTCTCCGCGAAGCGCACCTCCTGGCGGAGGTTGCGGTACCAGTACTCGGCGTCCATGTCCCGTACGTCGATCCGGCCGCCGGTGACCGTGGAGTAGAACGCGACGCCGGTGTCGGTGGTCGCGATGCCTTCGGCGGCCCGCAGCACCTCGTCCCGGATGGCCTCGACCTGGGCGGAGTGGGAGGCGTAGTCGACGGGGATGACCTTGGCCCGGATGTCACGTGCCTGGCAGTCGGCGACGACGGCGTGCACCGCCTCCTCGGTGCCCGAGACGACGACGGCGTGGGGGCCGTTGACGGCGGCCACCGACACCCGTTCCCGGTCCACCTCCGCGGCGGGCATGGCCAGCGACGCCAGCGTGCCCTTGCCGGAGAGACCGGCGTTGATGGCGAGGCTGCGCCCGACCGACAGCCGCAGCCCGTCGGCCGTCGAGATGATGCCGGCGGCGCAGGCGGCGGCGATCTCGCCCTGGGAGTGGCCGACGACGGCGTCGGGCACCAGGCCCGCCGCACGCCAGGTCTCGGCCAGGGACACCATCACGGCGAACAGGGCGGGCTGGACGACGTCCACCCGCTCCAGGGCCGTCCCGTCGTCCAGGACCTCGCGCAGCGACCAGTCCACCAGGCCGTCGAGCAGCCGCTCGCACTCGGCCATCCGGGCGGCGAAGACCGGGGAGGAGTCCCACAGGCCCCGGGCCATGCCGGCCCACTGCGAGCCCTGTCCGGGGAAGACCCACACCACGCGGGAGGGGGCCGCCGCCGCGCCCTCGACGACGTGTGCCGAGGGCTCACCGGCCGCCAGCGCGGACAGGCCGGTGACCAGGTCGTCGCGGTCGGCGGCGAGGACGACGCCACGGTGGCGGAGCGCCGAACGGGTCGTCACCGTGGAGAGGCCGACGTCCGACGGCCGCAGGTCCGCGTCGCCCGCCACCCGGTCCCGCAGCCGCTCGGCCTGCGCGCGCAGGGCGGCCGGGGTGCGGCCGGAGACGACCACGGGGACCGGGCCGTGGGGGCGCGCGGTGGGTTCCGGCTCCGGAAGGGGGTTCGGCGCGGCGGCACCGGGAGCGACGCCGGGAGCGGCACCGGGAGCAACACCGACAACCAGGTGGCAGTTGGTGCCGCCGACGCCGAACGAACTGACCCCGGCGACCCGGTCCTCGCCCGTCCACGCCCGGGTGGCGGTGTTGACGCGCAGTTTCCAGGTGTCCATGGGGATGTCGGGGTGCGGCTCCCGGTGGTTGAGGGTGGCCGGGAGCAGGCCGTGCTTCATCGACAGCCCGACCTTGATCAGCCCCACCACGCCGGAGGCGCCGTCGAGGTGGCCGATGTTCGTCTTCACCGAGCCGACCAGCAGAGCGTCCTCGGGCCGGCGCGAGGCGCCGAGGACGGCGCCGAGGGCGCCGGCCTCCACCGGGTCACCGGCGCGGGTGCCGGTGCCGTGCAGCTCGACGTATCCGACCCGCTCCGGCTCGACCCCCGCCCGGGTGTGCGCCGCGCGCAGCAGGGCCTGCTGGGCGCGGCCGTCGGGGACGGTCAGGGCCTCGCCGTCCCCGTCGTGGTTGACCGCGCCGCCCAGCACCACGCAGTAGACCGGGTCACCGTCGGCGACGGCGTCCTCCAGGCGCTTGAGGACGACCACGCCCGCGCCCTCGCCGCGGACGAAACCGTTGGCCCGCGCGTCGAAGGTGTAGCTGCGCCCGTCCGGGGACAGGGCGCCGGCCCGGGCCAGTGCGAGGGTGCTGTCCGGCACCAGGTTCAGGTGGACGCCCCCGGCCAGCGCCAGCTCCGAGGCTCCGGTCAGGAGGCTCTGGCAGGCCAGGTGGACGGCGACGAGGGAGGAGGACTGCGCGGTGTCCACGGTCATGCTCGGCCCGTGGAAGCCCAGTTGGTGGGAGATCCGGTTGGCGATCAGGCCACGGCTCAGCCCCGCGAGGGAGTGGTGCGAGAGCGCGCCCAGTCCGTGCCGGGGGACGAGTGAGGCGTAGTCGTCCCCGGTGGCGCCCAGGTAGATCGCGGTGGAACTGCCCCGCAGGGAGTCCGGTGCGGTGCGGGCGTCCTCCAGGGCCTCCCAGCTCAGCTCCAGCGCCAGGCGCTGGCGCGGGTCCATGGCGGCGGCCTCGCGCGGGGATATGCCGAAGAAGGCGGCGTCGAAGTCGGCGACCCGTTCGACGAAGCCTCCCCGGCGGTACGGCGCGAGGTCGTCGACGTCGTACCACCGGTCGGCGGGCGCCTCGGTGATGGCGTCCACGCCGTCGTGCAGCAGCTTCCAGTAGGCCCGGAGGTGGTCCGCCCCCGGAACCCGGCACGACATCCCGACGACGGCGACGGCCTGCCCGACGGAGTCGCCGGTTCGCCGTTCGACCTGGTTCACGTGCATCAGTTCAGACCTCTCCCAGCCAAGGAAGCTCAAGGGTTGTCGCGGATCCGGACGCGCGGTCCGGCGGGGCGCGCCCAGGGACGGCGCGCGGGGGACGGTCGGCGGACGACGGTTCAGAAGAGGCCCTGCGCCCGCAGCTTCGTGGCCACCTCGACCAGGTGGTCCATCTGCTCCTCGGTGTGCGCCGCGTTGACGATGATGCGCAGCACCGCCTGGCCGCGCCGTGCGGCGGGGTACAGGTAGGGCGGGACCCGGATGCCGTGCTCCAGGAAGGCCCCGTAGACCTCGACGCACTTGCGCTCGTCGCCGATGATGACGGAGCTGAAGCAGGTCTCGGTGTCAGTGATCGGCAGCTCGGCGTCGAGCAGCTTCTTCCGGAAGTTGGCGACCTTCTCCAGGTAGTCGTCGACGATCTGCGGCTCCTTCTCGGAGAGCAGCCGGGTGATGTAGGCGGTGCCGGCCGCCGCCGGGGCGGACATGCCGGCCGTGAAGGAGCCGGTGCCGGAGAGGAGTTCGAACGCCTGGATGGCGTCGCGGGGCCCGGCGACCAGACCGCCTTCGAGCCCGACGGCCTTCTTCATCGACACCATGATGAAGTCGGCCTGCCGCAGGCCCTCGTACTCCCGCGCGAACTTGCGGTGCTCCGGGCCGTAGACGAGGAAGCCGTTGGCGTCGTCGACGAACGACAGGGCGCCGTACCGCCGGCACACCTCGACCATCTCGTGCAGCGGGGCGACGGTGCCGTCGATGGAGAACACGGACTCCAGGACCACGACGACGCGCTTGCCCTGCTGCTCCTTGAGGACCTCCTCCAGGCTCTCGACGTCGTTGTGGCGGAAGGAGAAGAGACGTTCGCCGAACTTGAGGCCCTCGGCCGCCTTCCACAGGGACCAGTGCGCGTCCCGGTCGTACACGAAGACGGTGTCCCGGTTGACCATCGCCAGGCCCGGCATGAACGACTGGGTGTTGGCCAGGGCGTTGATGAAGCCGATGTTCGCGACGGTGCCCGTCGCGAAGCTGATGGCGGCCTCCTTGCCCAGGTAGGCGGCGACCGTCTCCTCCATGTCGAGGTGCGGCGGCGTGACGCCCTGCACGATGCGCGAACCACCGCTGCCGAGGCCGTACTGCCGGGTGGCGTCGACGAGGACGTCCATGACGTCCTCGCGGCGCTGGAGGTCGAGGAAGTTGACCGAGGCGAAGTTCGTCATCAGCTCGTCGGTGCCGTGCTGTGCGCCCGGAAGGATGCTGGACACCGGCGGGCCGCTGATGCCGAGCGCCCGTATGCCTTCGGCGAACTTGTTGAAGTTCCAGCCGGCCATGGAAGTCATCGTTGGTAAACCTCGTGCATTCTCGTTACTGGTTCGTTGAGCTGGTGGATGGGACGTGCGGTGCTCAGCGGTACTTGGGCCAGTTGCGCCCGATCGAGCGAATGAGCTGCGGGTACACCACCGTCCGCCGAATGGGCTTGATGCCGGCCATGTAGGCCTTTCCGAAGGCCCCGTTGGGCTTGACGAGCGCCGCCATCTGGCCTCGGTAGCCGTCCTTCTCCCCGTCCCCGTCCGGGACCCACCCGATGTGCAGGAGCGCGTGCACCGTGCGGTTGGCGAGCTCGGCGGTCCACTCCCGGTCGGTCTGGTAGACCGAGAAGAAGGGGACGACCTTCAGGTCGGGGCCGCGCGGGCCGGTGCGGAGGTCCTCCGGCAACCGGTCCCGCAGCGAGCCCACCCGGTTGCCCAGGCCCGTCTCGCGCCGGTCCCAGCCGAAGAGCTTCCCGAGCCGCCAGCGGATCGCGAAGAGGGTGCGCACGGCGACGTCGGAGATCTCGTCATCGTCGTCCGACGTGAACTGCCGCACCAGCCGGTCGAGGTCGTCCGGGCCGCCCGGGGTGGGCAGCGCCCACACGTCCTCCAGCTCGAAGTCGCCGGTGAACTCGTGGATGCGCCAGGGCTGTTCGGTGTGGGCGCTGGTGGGGAGCCGCATGTCGGGGGCCTTCCTCGGGGTCTGTCGCGGGGTCAGCTGACCGTATGTCCGGCCAGGTCGGCGCGGCCCGCCCTGGGACGGAGCGCGAGGCGGGTGCCCTGCCGCGTCGTCATGGTCACGGTGCGGCTGCGCGGCCCCTCCGGCCTCATGTCCTCGCGGTGCAGTTCGCAGGAGGACAGCACCTCCCGCAGGACGGCCTTCATCTCCAGGATCGCGATCCGGTCGCCCAGGCACCGGGTGTGACCGCCGCCGAACGGGATCCAGGTGTGGGCGCTGGGCTTGACGCCCTCCCAGCGCTCGGGCCGGAACCGGTCGGGCTCCGGGTAGATGTCCGGGTCGTGGTGCACCAGGTAGCCGCTCGCCCACAGGTGTGCGCCCGGCTCGTAGCGCACGCCACCGATCTCGATCGGCTTCATCACCTCGCGGGGGATGATCTGCGGGGTCGGCGGGTACATGCGCAGCACCTCGTGGACCGTCCCGGTCAGGTAGGCGTCGCCCTCCCCCGCGTCGATCTCCGCCACCAGCCTCTCCAGCGCGGCCGGTTCCCGGCTCAGGCACTCCAGCGCCCAGCAGATGGCGGCCGAGGTGGTCTCGGTGCCGGCGAGGAACATGGTCATGATCTCGTCGCGCAGCTCGACCGCGCTGAGCGGGGAGCCGTCCTCGCGGGTGATCCCGAGCATCACGGAGAGCATGTCGTCGCCGAACTCGCCGGAGTCCATGCGCTCGCGCACGGCCTGGGCGATCAGGGCGTCCGCCCGGGCCCGGTTCTTGAAGAAGCGGTCGAGCCCCAGGGGCCGGACGGCTCGGAGCATCCTCACCGCGAACGGCGACATCGTGTGCGTCTCGATCATGGAGGAGATGCGGCGGTTGAGACTCAGCATGTCCCAGACGACCTCGAACAGCTCGTCCCAGCAGGACGGCACGGCCTTGCCGAAGACGACCTCACGGATCACCTGGATGGTGAACCGGTGGATGTACGGGTACAGCGCGACGACCTCGCCGCGCGGCCACGTGGCCACGATGCGCTCGGCCATCTCACCGACCGACGCCTCGATCCGCTTGTGCGCGTCACCCTTGATGCTGGGCAGGATCTGCTTGCGCCGTGCCTTGTGCTCCTCCTCGTCCAGCCAGGCGAGTCCCGTCTGCCCGATGAACTTCTCCAGCGCCGCGCTGCCGTTCCCGGTGTGCAGGACGGTGCGCGGGGCGAGGAACATCGCCTTCACCTCGTCCGGGTCGGAGATCACGTAGATCGTGCTGCCCTTGGGCATGATCTTCAGCTCGAAGCGCTTGCCGTACTGCTCGCGGCACTTGAGCATGAACGACGCGGGGTCGCGGAAGAGCTTCAGCCCCTGGTAGAGCATCGGGGACCGCGGCCCCGGCAGGGAGGCGGCGGGTACGGCCTCCCGCGCGGGTGTGTTGACAGTGCTCATGACTTCTCTCGTCCCTTTCGTGGCTCGGACTACCGCTGGGTGTGGGCGGCTGCCAGGTCGCGGAGCTTGTCGAGCAGACCGGCCTCGCGCAGCTCGTCGATCGGGATGGCCGTCAGCAGGGCGCGGATCTCGGCGTCCTCCGGCGTGCCCTCCGCCGGCGTCGGCTCCGCCGCCGCGTCCGCCGCCTCGACGCCCTCCTCGGCCCCGGCGAGCGTCAGCAGCTGCCGAGTGATGGCCAGGGCCGACGGGTGGTCGAACACGAGGGTCGGCTCCATCTGCATGCCCGTGGCCCGGCTGAGCCGGTTGCTCAGCTCGACCGCGCTCAGCGAGTCGAAGCCGTACTCCTGCAGCGGGCGCTCCGGTTCGACGGCGTCCGCGGCGTCGTGCCCGAGGACGGCGGCGACCTGCGTCCGCACCAGGTCGAGGACCAGCGCCTCGCGGTCGGCCTCGGCCACGCCCGCGAGCCGCTTAGCCAGGGACTCGCCGGCCTCGGGCCCCTGGGCGGGCGCCCGCACGAGACCGCGCAGCAGCGGCGGCAGCATCCCGGCGGCGGCCTGACCGCGCAGGGCCGGCGCGTCCAGCTTCACCGGCGCGAGCAGCGGCAGGTCCAGGTCGAGTGCCTGGTCGAGGAGGTCCAGTCCGAGTTCGGCGGAGAGCGGACGGACCCCCATGCGCTGGAGCCGTGCGAGGTCGGTCTCGTCGAGCTGACCGGCCATCCCGGCCTCGCTCGCCCACAGGCCCCAGGCCAGTGAGACGGCCGGGAGGCCCTGCGCGTGCCGCCGCGCGGCGAGGGCGTCGAGGGAGGCGTTCGCGGCGGCGTAGTTGGCCTGCCCGGGGCTGCCGATCAGTGAGGCCACCGAGGAGAACAGCACGAACGCGGACAGGTCCATGGCGGAGGTGAGCTCGTGCAGGTGCCACGCCGCGTCGGCCTTGGGCGCCATCACCCGGTTGACCTGGTCCGGCGTCATCGACTCGACCACGCCGTCGTCGAGCAGGCCGGCCGCGTGGACGACGGCGGTGAGCGGCTCCTCCAGCGATCCGAGGAGGTCCGCCAGCCCGTCCCGGTCGGATACGTCACAGGCCGCGATCCGCACCGAGGCGCCGAGCGCCTCCAGTTCGGCGGTCAGCTCGGACGCGCCGTCGGCCGCCGGGCCCCGGCGGCTGACCAGCAGCAGCTTCTCGACGCCGTGCCGCCCGGCCAGGTGCCGGGCCACCTCGGCGCCCAGACCGCCGGTGCCGCCGGTGATGAGGACGTGGCCCTTCAGGTCCGGCGCCGCCGGAACCGTCAGCACCACCTTGCCGATGTTGCGACCCTCGCGCAGGAAGCGGAACGCGTCCTGGCTCTGCCGCACGTCCCAGGAGCGGACCGGCGAGAGCTTCAGCGCGCCCTGGTCGAACAGGCCGAGCAGCTCCCGCAGCATCTCCTGGAGCCGGTCCGGGCCGGACTCCATCAGGTCGAAGGACCGGTACCGCACGTCCGGGTGGTCGCCCGCCACGGTCTCCGGGTCGCGGATGTCGGCCTTGCCCATCTCGACGAACCGGCCGCCGCGCGGCAGCAGGTCCAGGGAGGCGTCGACGAACTCACCGGCGAGCGAGTTGAGGACGACGTCCATGCCGGCCCCGTCGGTGGCCGCCAGGAACGCCTCCCGGTAGCCGAGGTCGCGCGAGGACGAGATCCGCTCCTCCGGGACACCCAGGCCCTGGACCGCGTGCCACTTCGGCCGGCTCGCGGTCGCGAACACCTCCGCCCCCAGGTGACGGGCGAGCTGCACGGCCGCCATGCCGACGCCACCGGCGGCGGCGTGGACGAGCACCCGCTCGCCCGCCTGCAGTCCGGCGAGGTGGACGAGTCCGTAGTAGGCGGTCAGGTACACCACCGGCACGGAGGCCGCCTCGGTGAACGACCACTCCTCGGGCATCGGGGCCACCATCCGGCGGTCCACCACGGCGAAGGGGCCGAAGGAGTCGCCGACCAGGCCGAACACGCGGTCGCCCGGCGCCAGGTCGGTGACCTCCGCACCCGTCTCCAGCACGATGCCGGAGGCCTCGGTGCCCATCTCCGCCTCACCGGGGTACATGCCGAGCGCGATCAGCACGTCGCGGAAGTTCAGCCCCGCCGCCCGCACCGCGATCCGCACCTCGCCCGGGGCGAGCGGGCGGCCGGCGTCCGACGGCAGGATCGTGAGGTCGTCGAGCGAGCCCTTGCGCCCGACCGACAGCTTCCACGGGCCCTCGGGCAGCGCACCGGCGCGGCCGAGGCGCGGGGCCAGGAACCGCCCGTCGCGCACGACGACCTGCGGCTCGTCGAGTTCGCTCAGCGCGCCCCAGTCCGGCTCGTCATCGCCGTCCAGGTCCACCAGCAGGAAGCGTCCGGGGTGCTCCGACTGGGCGCTGTGCACGAGCCCCCAGACCGCCGCCTGCGCGACGTCCGGCGTCTCGGTGCCGACGGCGACCGCACCCCGCGTCACGACGACCAGGCGGGCGTCCACGAGCCACTCGCTGCCCAGCCACTGCTGCACCAGCTCCAGCGCGGCCGCCGCGGCGCTCCGCGCCGCCGCGTCCACGTCCCCGGCCGGGGTGTCGACCGAGGCGAGCGCGAGGTCGGGCGCCTTGGCGCTCATGGCGATCTCGTCCTCGAGCGCGTACACGTTCACGAACCGCTCGCCCGACATCGGCAGGTCACCGAGGACCGCGAGCCGGACGTCCCGCCGCCCGGTGGCCGGGACCGTGGCCCAGTCCACCTGGTACAGCGAGCGCTGGGCGCCGCCGCGTCCGGCGCCGAGCTGCGCCGGGTCCACGGGGCGGACGGCCAGCTTGGCCACGCTCACCACGGGCTCGCCGGTCTCGGAGGTGACGGTGATGCTCACGGCCGACTCACCGGCCGGGGCGATCCGCACCCGGCCGCGCGTCGCGCCGCTCCTCCCGAGCCGGACGCCCGACCACGAGAAGGGCAGGCCCACCGGGTCGCCGGGGCGCACGTCCAGCATGCCGCCGTGCAGGGTGGCGTCGAACAGCGCGGGGTGGATGCCGAAGCCGGTGCCCGGCATGTCGTCGGCGAGCGCCACCTCGGCGTAGAACTCCTCGCCCGCACGCCACACCTGGCGGACGTTGCGGAAGGTGGGCCCGTAGTCGAAGCCGATGTCGGTCAGCAGGGCGTACAGCTCGTCGGCGGGCACGGCCTCGGCGGCCGGGGGCCACTCGGCCGGAGCGGCGGGCGCGGCGGGCGCGTCGGGGGCGAGGTGTCCACGGGCGTGACAGGTCACCTCCGGTGCCTCGTCGTCACCGCCGAACTCGGGGCGCGAATAGACGGCGACCTCGCGGCGCCCCTCCGCACCGGCCGGGCCGACGGCGACCCGCACGAGCCGGGTCACGCCCTCCGCGAAGGCCATCGGGGCCTCCAGGACGAGATCGTCGAGCACCGGGCAGTCGACCTCGCGGCCGGCGGCCATGGCCAGCTCGACGAGGCCCGTGCCGGGGATGATCGTCGTACCGAGCACGACGTGGTCGCGCGTCCACGGGTGGCTGTCGGTGGAGACCCGGCCGGTGAACAGCCACTCGTCCCGGTCCCCCACCTGGGCCCCACCGGCCAGGATCGCGTGCTCGACCGCGCCCAGGCCGACCGCCGCCGCGTCACCGGAGGCACCGCCCGACTGCCAGTACCGCTCGGCCCGGAAGGCGTAGGTCGGCAGGGCGACGCGCCGGGCGGCCGTCCCCGCGTAGAAGCCGGACCAGTCGACCGGCACCCCGGCGACCTGGGCCGCGCCCAGGAAGCGGGCGAAGGTCCCCGCCTCGGAGTGCTTGGCCCGCAGTGCGGCCGCGAACACGGCGTCGGAGCCGGTGTCGACGCACAGCCGGGCCATCGCCGTCAGGACGGCGTCGGGGCCGAGCTCCAGGAAGCGGCGGACGCCCAGGTCGTGCAGCGTCCGCACGCCGTCGGCGAACCGGACCGCCTGCCGCACATGCGCCACCCAGTAGTCGGCGTCGCACATCTCCGACGACACCGGCTTCCCGGAGACGTTGGAGACGATCGGGATGCGCGGCTCGGAGAACCGCAGCCCCTCGGCGACCTCGCGGAACTCCGCCAGCATGGGCTCCATGCGCGGCGAGTGGAACGCGTGCGACACCCGCAGCCGCGTCGTCCTGCGCCCGTCCCAGCGCGGCAGCCACTCCTCGACGGCGTCGGCGTCGCCGGAGACGACGACGGCCCGGGGGCCGTTCACGGCCGCCAGGTCGAGCCGGCCCTCGAAGCCGGCCAGGGACTCGACGACCTCGGCCTCCTCGGCCTGGACGGCCACCATCGCCCCACCGGCGGGCAGCGCGCCCATCAGCCGGCCGCGCGCGACCACCAGGGCGCAGGCGTCCTTCAGGGACAGCACCTCCGCCACGTGGGCGGCGACGATCTCGCCCACCGAGTGGCCGATGAGGTAGTCCGGGCGGATTCCGCACGCCTCCGCCAGGCGGTACAGCGCGACCTCGACGGCGAACAGGCACACCTGGGTGAACGCGGTCGAGTCCAGCAGGGCCGCGTCGTCCGAGCCCTCCTCGGCGGCCAGCAGCTCCCGCACCGACCGGCCGACCAGCGGGTCCAGCTCGGCGCAGACCTCGTCCAGCGCCTCGGCGAACCGGGTGTGCCGCTCGGCGAGTTCGGCGCCCATCCGGGCCCGCTGGGAGCCCTGGCCGGTGAAGAGGACGGCCGTGGTGTCGCCGACCGGGCGGCCCTCGACCACCGCGGTGGCGGGCTCGCCCGCCGCCAGGGAGGCCAGGCCCGCCAGCAGCTCGTCGCGGGTGGACGCCACCACGGCCGCGCGGTTCTCCAGGTGCGCCCGGGTGGTGGCGGCGGTGAGCCCCACGTCGGCCGGGGTCGGCCCGGGCCGCTCGGCGAGGTGGGCGCGCAGCCGCTCGGCCTGGGCACGCAGCCCGGCCTCGCCACGGCCGGAGACCAGCACCGGCACCGGACCGGCCGGTCGGCCGGTCTCGGCCTCGGTCTCGGCCGTGTCCTCGGCGGGGGCCTCCTCCAGGATCACGTGCGCGTTGGTGCCGCTGACACCGAACGACGACACGCCCACGCGGCGCGGCTGCCGCGCGGCGGGCCACGGGCGCTCCCGCGTCAGCAGCTCGACGGCGCCGGACTCCCAGTCGATGTGCGGGGAGGGCTCCTCCACGTGCAGCGTGCGGGGCAGCGTCTCGTGCCGCATGGCCTGCACCATCTTGATGACACCGGCGACACCGGCGGCGGCGGAGCTGTGGCCGATGTTCGACTTGATCGAGCCGAGGTACAGCGGATCGCCCGCCCGCTCCCGGCCGTACGTCGCCAGCAGGGCACGCGCCTCGATCGGGTCGCCCAGCGTGGTCCCCGTGCCGTGCCCCTCGACGGCGGCCACCTCGGCCGGGGCGAGGCCCGCGTTCGCCAGGGCCGCGCGGATGACCCGCTCCTGGGCGGGGCCGTTCGGCGCGGTCAGGCCGTTGCTCGCGCCGTCCTGGTTGACCGCACTGCCGCGCACGACGGCGAGCACCCGGTGGCCCTTGCGGCGGGCGTCCGAGAGCCGCTCCACCACGAGCAGCCCGGCGCCGTCGGAGAACCCGGTCCCGTCGGCCGTCGCCGCGTAGGACTTGCAGCGCCCGTCCGGCGCCAGGCCGCGCTGCCGGCTGAACTCCTGGAACAGGAACGGCCCCGCGAGGACGGTGACGCCGCCGACGAGCGCCATCGAGCACTCGCCCGAACGCAGCGCCTGCGCCGCCAGATGCAGCGCGACCAGGGACGAGGAGCACGCCGTGTCCACCGACACGGCCGGGCCCTCCAGGCCCAGTGTGTAGGAGATCCGGCCGGAGACGACGCTCGTCGACTTGCCGGTGAGCCGGTAGCCCTCCAGCTCCGGCGACTGGTCACCGTAGTCCGAGGTGATCACACCGCAGAAGACCCCGGTGTCGCTGCCGCGCAGGGAGGTCGGGTCGATCCCGGCGCTCTCCAGGCCCTCCCACGCCGCCGTGAGCATCAGCCGCTGCTGGGGGTCCATGGCCAGCGCCTCGCGGGGGCTCACACCGAAGAACTCGGCGTCGAACCCGGCCGCGTCCTCGACGAAGCCGCCGCCACGGGTGGTCACCTTGCCGGGCTGCTCCGGGTCCGGGTCGTAGAGCCGCTCGGCGTCCCAGCCACGGTCGCCGGGCATGTCGGAGACGGCGTCACGGCCCGAGGCCACCAGCTCCCACAGGTCCTCGGGGGAGCTCACCCCGCCGGGATAGCGGCAGCTCATCCCGACGATGGCCAGCGGCTCGCCGGCCTGGGCGCGGATGCGCTGGTTCTCCTGCCGCAGGCGCTCGGTCTCCTTGAGCGAGTCCCGGAGTGCCTCGACGAGCTCGTTCTGTCCGATGGTCATGAGTGGTTCACCTTCGTGTCGGGACGCCCCGGGGCGTCACCTTGGTGTCGGGACGCCTTAGGGGCGAGCGCGTTGGGCTCGTTGCACACGTGCGGGTGCTTCCGGTGGGTGGAGGTCATGCGGTGTCCCCCCGGGCCATGCGGACGAGGTCCGCCGCGTCCATGTCGTCGATCGACACGGCGGCCGCCCCCTCGGCCGGAGCACCGGCGTGCGAGGCGTCGTCGGCCAGGGAGCGCAGGGTGTCGAGCAACCCGGCCTGGCGCAGCCGGGCGACGGGGATGGAGGCCACCAGCGCGCGGATGTCGTCGTCCTCCGACCGGGAGCCCGCCGCCCCCGCCTCCGGCGCCACGACCGAGACGAGATGCTCGGCGATCGCGGCCGGGGTCGGGTGGTCGAAGACCAGGGTGGCGGGCAGGCGCACGCCGGTGGCCTGCGCCAGCCCGTTGCGCAGCTCGACCGCGCTGAGCGAGTCGAACCCGAGCTCCTTGAACGCCCGGCCGGGCTCGACGGCGTCCGCCGACGCGTGGCCGAGGACGGCGGCGACCTGGGCCCGCACGACGTCGAGCACCACCCGCGCCCGGTTCGCCTCGGCGACCCCGGCCAGCCGCTGGGCCAGCGAGCCGCCGCCGGTCCGCTGGACCGGTGCGAGGCCGCGCATCAGCGCGGGCAGCATGCCGCCGCGCGCCTGGGCCCGCAGGGTGGGCAGGTCCAGCCGCATCGGGGCGAGCAGCGCGGCACCGGCCGTCAGGGCCTGGTCGAACAGGGCGAGGCCGAGCTCCGTGGAGATCGCGCCGACGCCCATGCGGGCCAGCCGGGCGAGCGCGGCCTCGTCCATGTCCCCGGTCATGCCGGTGGAGTCGGCCCACAGGCCCCAGGCGAGCGAGGTGGCGGGCAGGCCCCGGGCCCGGCGGGCGGCGGCGAGCGCGTCCAGTGCGGCGTTGGCCGCCGCGTAGTTCGCCTGGCCCGGGCTGCCGATCAGCGCCGCCGCCGAGGAGAACAGGACGAACGCCGACAGGTTCGTCCCTGCGGTCAGTTCGTGCAGGTGGAGGGCGGCGTCCACCTTCGGCCGCATCACCCGCTCGACCTGCTCCGGGGTGAGCTGGTCGACCACTCCGTCGTCGAGCACCCCGGCCGTGTGGACGATCATCGTCAACGGCCGGTCCAGCGAGGCCAGGAGCTTGGCGACCTCGTCCCGGTCCGACACGTCGCAGGCGAGCACCCGGGCGTCGCAGCCCGCCGCGCTCAGCTCGGCGACGAGGTCCGCGGCGCCCTCGGCCGCCGGACCACGGCGGCTCACCAGGAGCAGACGCCTGGCCGCGTGCGCCGTCGCCAGGTGCCGGGCGGCCAGCGCGCCGAGACCACCGGTGCCACCGGTGATCAGCACCGTGCCGTCGGGGTCGAAGGACACCTCGGTGCCCCGGTCCACCGCGCGCACCAGCCGGGGCGCGAGCACCCGGCCGCCGCGCACCGCGACGCGGGGCTCGTCCAGCCCGGCCAGCGACGCCCACACCGGCTCGGCCACCGGCTCGGCCGCGTCGGCGTCCACGAGCATGAACCGGCCCGGGTACTCGGCCTGCGCGCTGTGCACCAGGCCCCAGACCGCGCCCTGGGCGACGTCGGCCGACTCGCCGTCCACGGCCGCCGCGTTGCGGGTGGCCACGACGAGCCGCGCCGCACGCAGCGGCTCGCTCGCGAGCCACCGCCGCACCAGCTCCAGGGCGCCGACCGCGCTCACGCGCGCCGCGTCGGCGGTCGCGTCGCCCGGGGCGCCGCCACCGGCCGCGGCGAGCACGAGGTCCGGCACCGGGGCACCGTCGACGAGCGCCTGTTCCAGGGCGGCGAGATCGGCGAACCGCTCACCGGGCGCCGTCAGGTCCCCGAGGACGGCGATCCGCACGTCCCGCGACGCCGCCGGGGAGGCCGTCGGGGAGACCGCCGTCCACTCGACGCCGAAGAGCGACTGGGCCGCGTCCCGCTGGGCGTTCGCCAACTGGGCGGGCTCGACCGGTCGCATGACCAGCCGCTCCATGCTCAGCACCGGCTCCCCCTGCTCTCCGGTGATGTCGACGCGGAACGCCGAGTCACCGGCCGGGGTGATGCGGGCCCGCACCCGGGAGCGTCCGGTCTGACCCACGCGCACCCCGGTCCACGAGAACGGCAGCACGGCCGCGACGTCCTCTCCCTGCTCCAGCAGCGACCCGTGCATCGCGGCGTCGAAGAGGGCGGGATGCACGCCCCAGCCCTCGCCGCCGGTGTCCTCCGGCAGCGCCACCTCGGCGTAGACGGTGCCGTCGGCCGGGTCCCCGGCCCGCCACACCGCGCGCACGCCGTGGAACATCGGACCGTAGGCGTAGCCGAGGTCGGCCATGCCGCCGTAGAGGTCCTCCACCGAGGCGGGGCGCGCGTCCTGCGGCGGCCACACCGTCTGCCACTGCGTCTGGGACTGCGTCTGCGACTGGGGGGACGGCTCGTCGTCCCGCGCCAGCCGGCCGCGTCCGTGGCAGACGGTCTCGGGCCGCTCGTCGTCCGTGCCGCGCTCCGGGCGGGAGTACAGCGCCACCTCACGGCGGCCGTCCTCCCCGGCGGGGCCGACGGTGACCTGGAGCTGCCGGGTCACGGACGGGTCGAGCAGCAGCGGTGCCTCCAGCACCAGTTCGTCCAGCACCGGTGTCTCCACGTGCCGCCCGGCGGCGAGGGCCAGTTCGACCAGGGCCGTGCCGGGGACGATCGTGGCCCCGAGGACGACGTGGTCCCGCGTCCAGGGCTGGGTGTCGGTGGAGAGACGGCCGGTGAACATCCACTCGTCCCGGTCGCCGACCCGCACCGCACCGGCGAGCATCGGGTGGTCGACGGTCCCGAGCCCGGACGCGGTCGCGTCCCCGGCTCCGAGGCCGCCGGAGGGGGCGAGCCAGTAGTGGCGGCGCTGGAAGGCGTAGGTCGGCAGCTCGACGCGCCGGGCGCCCGGGAAGCAGGCGTGCCAGTCCACCGGCACCCCGGCGGCGTGCGCGCGGCCCAGGAAGCCGGCGAACGTCTCCGCCTCGGGGTGCTTGGCCCGCAGGGCGGGGAGGAAGACCGTCTCGGCGCTCTCGGCACCCTCGGCACCCTCGGCGGTGTCGGCGTCCAGGCACTGGCGGGCCATCGCGGTGAGCACCGCGTCCGGCCCCAGCTCCAGGAACCTCCGGACCCCCAGACCGTGCAGCGTCGTCACGCCGTCGTGGAAGCGCACGGCCTGCCGCACGTGCCGCACCCAGTAGTCCGCGTCGAAGGCGGACACCGGCTCACCGGTCACGTTGGAGACGACCGGAATCCGAGGCTCCGCATACCGCAGCCCCTCGGCCACCGCGCGGAACTCCGCCAGCATCGGCTCCATGTGCGGGGAGTGGAAGGCGTGCGACACCCGCAGCCGCGAGGTCCTGCGGTCCCGCCAGGACGGGAGCCACTCCTCGGCGGCGTCCTCGTCACCCGAGACGACCACGGCGCGCGGCCCGTTGACGGCCGCGATCTCCAGCCGGCCCTCGAACCCGGCCAGCGACTGAGCCACCTCCGCCTCCGTGGCCTGCACCGCGACCATCGCCCCGCCGGTGGGCAGGGCGCCCATCAGCCGGCCCCGGGCGACGACCAGGGCGCACGCGTCGGGCAGCGACAGCACGCCCGCCGCGTGCGCGGCGGCCAGCTCACCGACCGAGTGGCCGATCAGGTAGTCCGGAGGCACCCCGAGCGACTCGAGCAGCCGGAACATCGCGACCTCGACGGCGAACAGCGCCACCTGCGTGAACTCCGTGGCGTCCAGCTCGCCGCCGGCCTCGGCCAGCAGCTCCCGCACCGACCGGCCGACCAGCGGGTCCAGCTCGGCGCACACGGCGTCCAACGCCCGGTCGAACGCCGGGAACGCGGCCGCCAACTCCAGCCCCATGCCCGGCCGCTGCGATCCCTGCCCGGTGAACAGGAAGGCCGTGCGGCCACCGACCGGGGAGACGCCGGCGCTCACCGCCGCCAGGGCGGTCAGCAGTTCCTCCCGCTCCCGGGCCACCACCACGGCACGGCGCTCCAGCAGGGCCCGCGTCGTCACCGCCGTGAACGCCACATCCGGGACGGACAGCTCCGGCCGCGCGAGGAGATGCGCCCGCAGCCGCTCCGCCTGGGCGGACAGGGCCTCGTCGTTCCGGGCGGAGAGCACCACCGGAAGCGCACCGCTCGGCGCAGCGGCCCCGTCCCGCCCGTCCCCGACGGGCGCCGGCTCCTCGGCGGGCGCCTCCTCCAGGATCACGTGCGCGTTGGTGCCACTGACGCCGAAACTCGACACGGCCGCACGGCGCGGACGCCCCGGGGCGGTCCACTCCCGCGACTCCGTCAGCAGCTCGACGGCGTCGGGCCGCCAGTCGATGTGCGGGGAGGGCTCGTCCGCGTGCAGCGTCGCGGGGAGCGTCCCGTGCCGCATGGCCTGCACCATCTTGATCACACCGGCGACACCGGCGGCGGCGGAGCTGTGGCCGATGTTCGACTTGATCGAGCCGAGGTACAGCGGCGCGTCCTCCCGCTCCCGGCCGTAGGTGGCCAGCAGCGCCTGGGCCTCGATCGGGTCGCCCAGCGTGGTGCCCGTGCCGTGGCCCTCGACCGTGTCCACGTCGGAGGGCCGCAGGTCGGCGTTGGCCAGCGCCGCGCGGATGACGCGCTCCTGGGCCGGGCCGTTGGGCGCCGTCAGGCCGTTGCTCGCGCCGTCCTGGTTGATCGCACTGCCCCGGATCACGGCCAGCACCCGGTGGCCCCGGCGCCGGGCCTCGGAGAGCCGCTCCACGACGAGCAGGCCCAGCCCGTCCGAGAAGCCCGTCCCGTCGGCGGAGGCCCCGTAGGCCTTGCACCGGCCGTCGGGGGCGAGACCGCGCTGCCGGCTGAAGTCGATCAGGAGGTTCGGCGCCGCCATGACGGAGACCCCGCCGACGAGCGCCATCGAGCACTCGCCCGAACGCAGCGCCTGCGCCGCCAGATGCAGCGCGACCAGGGACGAGGAACAGGCCGTGTCCACCGACACCGCGGGCCCCTCGAGGCCCAGGCTGTAGGCGACGCGTCCCGAGGCCACGCTGGTCGTCGTGCCGGTCAGGTGGTACCCGTCGGTCTCCGGGCGGACGGAGGCTCCGTAGCCGGAGTTCACCGCACCGCAGAACACACCGGTGTCGGTGCCGCGCAGGGAGGCCGGGTCGATCCCCGCGTTCTCGAACGCCTCCCAGGACGCCTCCAGCAGCAGGCGCTGCTGCGGGTCCATGGCGAGCGCCTCGCGCGGGCTGATCCCGAAGAAGTCCGCGTCGAAGTCACCGACCCCGTCGACGAATCCGCCGGCGCGGGTGTAGAGGGTGCCCGGCCGGTCCGGGTCCGGGTCGTAGAGCCGCTCCAGGTCCCAGCCGCGATCGGTGGGCAGCGGGCTCATCGCGTCGCGGCCCGAGGCCACCAGCTCCCACAGCTCGTCCGGCGAGGTCACGCCACCGGGGTACCGGCAGCTCATCCCGACGACGGCCAGCGGCTCGTCGGCGTCCGTCCGGGCGGGACGGCTCCGCGGCGCCGGGCGCGTCTCCTCGACGGCCCCGCCGATCTCGGCCAGCAGCAGCCGGGCGACGGCGACCGGGTTCGGGTGGTCGAACACGAGCGTGGCGGGCAGCCGCAGTCCGGTGAGCCGGGAGAGGCGGTTGCGCAGTTCGACGGCGCTGAGCGAGTCGAAGCCGAGCTCCCGAAAGGCCCGTTCCGCGTCGATCGCGGCGGGGGAGGCGTGTCCGAGCACGGAGGCGATCTGCGCGAGCACCAGCTCCAGCACGACCTGCTCCCGGTCGGCCTCGGGGACGCCCGCGAGCCGTCGGCTCCACGACCCGCCCCCGTCGCCGGCCCGCGCCGGGGCCCGCACCAGGCCGCGCAGCAGCGGCGGCAGCAGGCCCGCCCTCGCCTGGGCACGCAGCACGGCCGGGTCCAGGGTGACGGGCGCGAGCAGCGCGGCGTCCGCCCGGAGGGACAGGTCGAACAGCTCCCGTCCGCGTTCGGCGGTGAGCGCGGTGACGCCCATCCGCTCCAGCCGGGCGAGTTCGGTCTGCTCCAGCTCCCCGGTCATGCCGGTGGCGTCGCCCCACAGCCCCCAGGCGAGCGCGGTGGCGGGCAGGCCCTCCGCGCGGCGGGCCGAGGCGAGCGCGTCCAGAGCGGCGTTGGCCGCCGCGTAGTTCGCCTGACCGGGGCTGCCGATCAGGGCGGCGACCGAGGAGAACAGCACGAAGGCCGACAGATCGGCGTCTGCGGTCAGTTCGTGCAGATGCAGGGCGGCGTCCACCTTCGGCCGCAGGACGCGGTCCACCTGCTCCGGGGTGAGCTGCTCGACCACACCGTCGTCGAGCACGCCCGCACTGTGGATCACCGCGGTGAGCGGTCGGTCCACCGACGCCAGCAGCGCGGCCAGTTGCTCCCGGTCCGCGACGTCACACGCCGCCACCCGGACGCTCGCGCCCTCCGCCTCCAGCTCGGCGACGAGCTCGCCGACCCCGGGGGCGTCGGCACCACGGCGGCTCACCAGCAGCAGGTGGCGGGCACCGTGCCGGGTCACCGCGTGCCGGGCGAACAGGGCGCCGAGACCACTGGTACCGCCGGTGATCAGCACGGTGCCGTGCGGGTCCAGCGGCGCCGGGACGGTGAGCACGACCTTGCCGACGTTGTGGCCCTCGCGCAGGAACCGGAAGGCCTCCTCGCCCCGGCGCACGTCCCAGGTCCGCACCGGCGCGTGGGTCAGCACACCGCGCTCGAACAGCGCGATGATCTCGGCCAGCATCTCCCGGAGACGGTCGACCCCGGCGGCCTCGAAGGTGTCGAACGACGTGTACCGCACGCCGTGGTGCTCCCGGACCACGGTCTCCGGGTCCCGGAGGTCGGCCTTGCCCATCTCGACGAACCGCCCGCCACGGGGCAGCAGATCCAGCCCCGCGTCGACGAACTCGCCCGCGAGCGCGCCCACGACGACGTCCATGCCGGAGCCGTCGGTGGCCTCCAGAAACGCCTGCCGGAAGCCGAGGTCGCGCGAGGAGGCGATCCGGTCGGCGGGCACGCCCAGCGCGCGCACGGCGTCCCACTTGGCCGGGCTCGCCGTGGCGAACACCTCGGCCCCGAGGTGACGCGCCAGTTGCACGGCGGCCGTTCCCACACCGCCGGCGGCGGCGTGGACGAGGACCTTCTCGCCCGGCCGCACCCCGGCGAGGTCCACCAGGGCGCAGTACGCCGTGAGGTGGGCGACCGGCACGGCGGCCGCCTGCGCGAAGGTCCATCCCGCCGGGATCGCGGTGACCAGACGCCGGTCGGCGACCGCGAGGGGCCCGAAGGACTCCAGGACGCAGCCGAACACGGAGTCGCCCGGCGCCAGGTCCGTCACATCGGAGCCGACCTCGACCACGACGCCCGCCGCCTCGCTGCCCAGCGGCACGTCGCCCGGGTACGTCCCGAGCGCGATCAGCACGTCACGGAAGTTCAGGCCCGCGGCCCGGACCGCGATCCGCACCTCCCCCGCACCGAGCGGCCGGGCACCGTCGGACGGCACGACGGCCAGGTCCTCCAGCGAGCCCTTCCGCCGGGTCGACAGCCGCCACGCGTCGTCGGACGGCACGGCCGGGACCCGGGCCAGGCGCGGGGCCAGCACTTTGCCCTCCCGGAGGGCGAGCTGGGGCTCGTCGAGGTCGAGCAGCGCGCCCCAGTCGGGCGCCTCGTCGCCCCCGGCGGCCGGGCCTCCCACGTCCACGAGCACGAACCGGCCCGGGTGCTCGGACTGGGCGCTGCGCAGCAGACCGCACACCGAGGCCTGGGCCGGGTCGGCCGACTCGTCCGCGCCCCCGGCGGCGACACCGCCACGGGTGACCACGACGAGCCGGGAACCGGCGAAGTGCTCCCCGGCCAGCCACCGTTGGACGAGCGCCAGCGCCTCCGCCGCCACCGAGCGCACGGCGGATCCGTCGTCGCCGTCACCGCCGAGGGTGGCGACGACCGCCTCGGGTGCGGCCGCTCCGGCCGCGAGGTCCTGCGCCAGCGCGTCGAGGTCCGGGTGGTCCGTACCGAGCACGGCCACGGCGGCCGGGCGCGGCGTCGTCTCGACGGGGGTCCAGGTGAGCTGGAACAGCGCGTTCGCGTGGGCGCCCCGGGCCCGGTCGAGCTGCCCGGGCTCCACGGCCCGGAACACCAGCTTGTCCATGCTCATGACCGGCTCGCCCTGTTCGTCGACGACGTCGACGCGCAGGGTGGACTTCCCCGTGTTGGCCACGCGCACCCGGGCCGTGGTGGCCGGGGTCGAGCCGATGCGGACGCCGGACCAGGAGAACGGCAGAACGACCGACTCCCCCGGCTCCTTCTCCAGGAGCCCGCCGTGCATGGCGGCGTCGAGGAGCCCGGGATGGACGGCGAAACCGCCGCCGTCCGCACCGTCCGGGAGCGCGATCTCCGCGTACACCTCGTCCCGCGCACGCCACACCGAGCGCACACACTGGAACAACGGACCGTAGTCGTAGCCGAGATCGGCCATGCCCTCGTACAGCGCGTCCACCGAGGCCTGCTCCGCCTCCTCCGGCGGCCACACCTCCTGCCACGCGGCCCGCCGCACGGTGGCGGGCTCGGACTCCGGCGCGAGCCAGCCCCGCCCGTGGCACGTGGGCTCGGTCGGCTCGTCGTCCTCGGCCGTCTCCACAGCGGAGAAGACGGCGACCTCGCGGCGGCCGTCCTCCCCGGCCGCCCCGACGGTGACCTGCACCCGCACCGTCGCGTCCGCGTCCAACAGCAGCGGGGCCGCGAGCACCAGCTCGTCGAGTACGGCGCAGTCGAGGTGGCGCCCGGCGGTCACGGCCATCTCGGCCAGGGCCACGCCCGGCACGACGACACTGCCGAGGACCTCGTGGTCGCGCGTCCAGGGCTGCGACTCCTGGGAGAGGCGCCCGGTGTAGACCCACTCGTCGCGGTCGCCGACCGGCACGGCCGCGACCAGCACCGGGTGCTCCACCCGGCGCTGCCCGGCGGCCGACGCGTCACCGGAACCCGTCGCCGAGCTCTGCCAGAACCGTTGGCGCTGGAAGGCGTAGGTGGGCAGGGGGACGCGCTGGGCGCCGGTGTCGGCGTAGTACGCCGCCCAGTCGACGGCCACTCCGGCCGTGTGCGCCTCGGACAGGGAGGTGACGAAGCGGCGCAGGCCGCCCTCGTCCCGGCGCAGGGAGCCCACGGTGGCCGCCCGACCCTCGACCGTCTGCTCGACGGCCATGGTCAGCACCGGGTGCGGGGACATCTCCAGGAAACACCCGGCACCGTGGTCCAGCAACGCCCGGACGGCGGGCTCGAAGCCGACCCGGCCCCGCAGGTTGCGGTACCAGTACCCGGCATCCATCGTCGCGGTGTCGATGAAGCCACCGGTGGCCGAGGAGTAGAACGGCACCGTGCCGGAGACCGGCCTCACCGGGGCCAGCGCCTCCAGCAGCTCCGCCTCGATCGCCTCCACGTGGTCGGTGTGCGAGGCGTAGTCCACCGCCACCCGGCGGGCCCGCACCCCGTCCGCCTCACAGACGGCCCGCAACTCATCCAACGCGCCCGGCTCACCCGCGACCACCACCGAACCCGGACTGTTCACCGCCGCGACCGACACCCGGCCCGCATACGACGCGAGCAACTCCTCCGCCCGCTCCACCGGCAGCGAGACCGACATCATCCCGCCGTGACCGGCCAGCCGCTCCAACACCAGACGGCTGCGCAACGCCACCACCCGCGCACCGTCCTCCAACGACAACCCACCCGCCACACACGCAGCAGCGATCTCCCCCTGCGAATGACCCACCACCACCGACGGCTCCACACCGAAGGACCGCCACAACGCCGCCAGCGACACCATCACCGCCCACAACGCAGGCTGCACCACATCCACCCGCTCAAGCGACGGCGCACCCGCAACCCCACGCAACACATCCTCAAGCGACCACTCCACAAACGGAGACAGCGCCTCCGCACACTCCGCCAACCGCGCCGCGAACACCGGCGAAGCATCCAGCAACTCCACCGCCATACCCACCCACTGCGCCCCCTGCCCCGGGAACACAAACACCGACTTGCCACCCACAGCACGGCCCTCGACGACGGAGTCGGAGGGCTCACCCGCCGACAACGCAGCCAGTCCGGCCAGCAGCTCATCCTGATCAGCGGCCACCACCGCGGCACGGTGCTCCAGATGCGCCCGCGTCGTGGCGGCCGAGAAGCCGACGTCCACCAGCGGAAGCTCCGGCCGCGCGGTCAACAGCGCCCGCACCCGGTCGGCCTGCTCCCGCAACGCCGCCTCACTCCGCGCCGAGACCGGCACCGGCACCGGCACCGGCACCGGCACCACCGACGGGGAGACGCCCTGGTCACCCTCCTCGACGGCCTCCGGCTCCTCGGCGGGGGCCTCCTCCAGGATCACGTGCGCGTTGGTGCCACTGACACCGAACGACGACACCGCCGCCCGACGCGGACGACCCGACGCGGGCCACTCCCGCGCCTCCGCCAGCAGCTCCACCGCACCCGACTCCCAGTCCACATGCGGAGACGGCGCATCGACGTGCAAGGTCTGCGGCTGCACTCCGTACCGGAGCGCCTGGACCATCTTGATGACGCCGGCCACACCGGCGGCCGTGGAGCTGTGGCCGATGTTGGACTTGATCGAACCCAACCGCAGCGGCTCGCCGTTGCGGTCCCGGCCGTAGGTCGCCAACAGCGCCTGCGCCTCGATCGGGTCACCCAGCTTCGTCCCCGTGCCGTGACCCTCCACCACGTCCACATCGGAGGTGCCCAGACCCGCGTTCGCCAACGCCTGCCGAATCACCCGCTCCTGCGACGGACCGTTCGGCGCCGTCAGACCGTTGCTCGCACCGTCCTGATTCACCGCACTGCCGCGCAGCACCGCCAACACCCGGTGCCCCTTGCGCCGCGCCTCCGACAACCGCTCCAACACGACGAGTCCGAGCCCGTCGGAGAAGCCGGTGCCGTCCGCGGACGCGGAGTACGCCTTGCACCGTCCGTCCGGCGACAGCGCCCGCTGGCGGCTGAACTCGACGAAGAGGAAGGGCCCGGAGAGGATGGTGACGCCGCCGACCAGCGCCATCGAGCACTCGCCGTCCCGCAGGGCACGCGCGGCCAGGTGCAGTGCGACGAGGGACGAGGAGCACGCCGTGTCGACCGACACCGACGGCCCTTCCAGCCCGAGGGTGTAGGAGATCCGGCCGGACACCACGCTGGAGGTCGAGCCGGTCAGTCGCAGTCCCTCGATCTCCGGCAGGCTGCCCGCAGGGCCGACCGCGTAGTCCGAGGAGCCGACACCGCAGTACACGCCGGTGTCGCTGCCGCGCAGGGACGTCGGGTCGATGCCCGCGTCCTCGAAGGCCTCCCAGGCCGCCTCCAGCAGGAGCCGCTGCTGCGGGTCCATCGCGGTGGCCTCGCGCGGGCTGATCCCGAAGAACTCGGCGTCGAAGTCGCTGACACGGTCGACGAAGCCGCCGACCCGCGCGTAGGCCTTGCCGAGCTGTTCGGGGTCCGGGTCGTAGAGGCCCTCCAGGTCCCAGCCACGGTCGGTGGGCATCGGCGTCATGCCGTCGCGGCCCTCGGCGACGAGCTCCCACAGCTCCTCGGGCGAGGTCACGCCACCGGGGTAGCGGCAGCTCATGCCCACGATCGCCAGCGGCTCGCTCGCCCGGTCCTCGTACTCGCGCAGCCGCTCCCGCGCGTCGGACAGGTCGACGGCCATCTTCTTCAGGTAGCGGACGAGCTTTTCCTGCTGCGGCTCGTTCTGGGGGCCGGTGCCGGCCATGCTCACGTCCTTATCCCTCGTCATGCCTCACCGAACTCCGCGTCGATCAGGCTGAAGACTTCGTCCACGGATTCGGCGGCCTCGATCCGCCCGCTCGTGCTCTGGCCGGTGCCCGCGAGGGCCGCGGCCAGCGTGCGCAGCCGTCCGGCGACCCGCTGCTTCTCCTCCGTCGCCGCCTCGGCCAGCAGGTTCTCGAGCTTGTTGAGTTCGGCGTCGAGGGACGGCTCCGCCTCGCCCCCGCCGAGTTCGGTCAGCAGCAGCCGGGCGACGGCCGCCGGGGTCGGGTGGTCGAAGATCAGCGTCGCGGGGAGCCGGACGCCGGTGGCCTGGGTCAGCCGGTTGCGCAGTCCCACGGCACCGAGCGAGTCGAAACCGAGGTCCTTGAAGGGCCGCTCCGCACCGATCGCGGCGCCCCCGTCATGGCCGAGGACGGCCGCCGCCTGCGTGAGGACCAGATCCAGCAGGACCTGCTCGCGCTCCGCCTCGCCGACCTCGGCGAGCCGCACCGCCAACGACCCACCCGCCGGCTCCGCCGGGCGGGTCGGCACCCTGGCCAGGCCGCGCAGCAGGGCGGGCAGCATCCCGGCCCGGGCCTGCACCCGCAGCGCGGCCGGGTCGAGCCGCACGGGCGCCAGCAGCGCCGTGTCCGCTCCGAGCGACTGGTCGAACAGCGCCAGCCCCTCGTCGTCGGAGAGCGGCACCGCGCCCATGCGCTCCAGCCTGGCCAGCTCCGCCTCGCCCAGGTCGCCCGCCATGCCGGCGGTGTTCGCCCACAGGCCCCAGGCGAGGGACGTCGCGGGCAGGCCGGACACCCGCCGCAGCTGCGCGAGCGCGTCCAACGAGGCGTTCGCCGCCGCGTAGTTCGCCTGCCCCGGACTACCGATCAACGGCGCGACGGACGAGAACAGCACGAACGCCGACAACTCCATCCCGGCCGTCAACTCGTGCAGGTACCACGCCGCGTCCAGCTTCGGCCGCATCACCCGGTCCACCTGCTCCGGCGTCAACGACTCCACCACACCGTCGTCCAACACACCGGCCGCATGCACCACACCCGACAACGGACCGTCCAACGACTCGAACAGTGCCGTCAGTCGGTGCCGGTCTGCCACGTCGCACGCCGCGACCCGGACCTCGGCGCCCCGTGCCTCCAGGTCCGCCACCAGCTCACCGACGCCGTCGGCCGCCGGACCCCGGCGGCTCACCAGCACCAGACGCTTGACGCCGTGCCGCTCCACCAGGTGCCGCGCGAACAGCGCGCCCAGCCCGCCCGTGCCACCGGTGACCAGGACCGCGCCCCCGGTGTCGACCGTGGGCGGCTCGCCGACGGCGGCCCGGCCCAGGCGCGGCGCCAGCAACCGGCCCTCGCGGACCGCGACCTGCGGCTCCTCCAGGTCGAGCAGCGCGCCCCAGTCGGGTACGCCGCCCCCGTCGTAGTCGATCAGGGTGAAGCGGTCCGGGTGCTCCGACTGGGCGCTGTGGACCAGACCCCACACGGGTGCCTGCGCAAGCTCGGGCGTCTCGTCCCGGACGGCGACCGCGCCCCGCGTCACGACCATCAGCCGCGCCTCGCGCAGCGGCTCGCTGGCCACCCAGCGCTGGACGAGCGTCAACGCGCGCAGCGCCGTCGCCCGTGCGCACGCGGCCGGATCACCGGCCCCGGCCGCCGTCTCCACGGCGGTCACGACGACGTCCGGTGCGGTCGCGCCCTCGGCGATCGCCTTCTCCAGGTCGGCCAGATCGGCGTAGCGATCGCCCGGCACGCCGAGCTCACCGAGCACCGCGACGTGCGCGGACGTCGCCGTACCGGCGGGGACGTCCACCCAGTCGATCCGGTGCAGCGACCGGCGACCGCTCCGCCGCGCGGCTTCGAGCTGCGCCTGTTCGACCGGACGGACGTCCATCCGGGACACCGCCGCGACCGGGGTGCCGTCCTCGCCGGAGATCTCCAGCCGCAGCGCGGTCTCGTCGGCCAACCCGACCCGCACCCGCAGCCGGGTGCTCCCGGAGCTCTCCAGCCGAATGCCGGACCAGGAAAACGGCAACCCGCCCTCGGAGCCGGGGCGGTAGAGCATGCCCAACCCACCGTGCAGCGCCGAGTCGAGCAGCGCCGGGTGGACGGCGAAGCCCTGCGCGGAGCCCGCGACCTCGGGCAGCACCAGTTCGGTGCACACGTCGTCCCCGACCTGCCAGGCCGACTGGACGGCCCGGAACGCGGGACCGTAGTCGAAACCGGCGTCGGTCAGGTGCGCGTGCTTGTTCACCCGCCGGTACAGCTCGTCCACGTCGATCGGTTCGGCTCCCGCAGGCGGCCACTGCACCGGCGACGCCGTCACCGGCTCGCCCTCCGCGGCCAGCCAGCCCCGGCCATGGCAGGTGGCCTCGCCCGGTCCGTCGTCGTCGACGCTCTCGGGGCGGGTGAAGACGGCGACCTCGCGGCGGCCGTCCTCCCCGGCCGCCCCGGCGGTGACCTGCACCTGCACCGTCGCGTCCTCGTCCAGCAGCAGCGGGGACTCGATCACGAGCTCGTCCACGACCGGGCAGCCGACCTCGCGCCCGGCGGTCAGCGCCATCTCGACCAGCGCCGCACCGGGGACCAGCACCATGCCGAACACGATGTGGTCACGCGTCCACGGCTGGGCGTCGATCGACAGGCGGCCGCTGAACAGCCACTCGTCGCGGTCGCCGATCCGTGCCGCCGCAGCGAGCACCGGGTGGTCGACCCGACCGAGCCCGGCAGCCGTGGCGTCCGCCGAGCGGACCCCCGGCGTGAGCCAGAACCACTCGTGCTGGAAGGCGTAGGTGGGCAGGGGGACGCGCTGGGCGCCGGTGTCGGCGTAGTACGCCGCCCAGTCGACGGCCACTCCGGCGGTGTGGGCCTCGGACAGGGAGGTGACGAAGCGGCGCATCCCGCCGTCGTCCCGGCGCAGGGAGCCGACCACACCCACGCGGTCCTCCGCGCCGTGGGCCTGGGCGGTCTGCTCGACGGCCATGGTCAGCACCGGGTGCGGGGACATCTCCAGGAAGCACCCGGTGCCGTGGTCGAGCAGGGCGCGGACGGCGGGTTCGAAGCCGACCCGGCCCCGCAGGTTGCGGTACCAGTACCCGGCGTCCATCGTCGCGGTGTCGATGAACCGCCCCTCCACCGAGGAGAAGAAGCGCACCCGACCCGACTGCGGCGTCACCGGGGCCAGCGCCTCCAGCAGCTCCGCCTCGATCGCCTCGACGTGGTCGGTGTGGGAGGCGTAGTCCACCGCCACCCGGCGGGCCCGCACCCCGTCCGCCTCACAGTCGGCCTGCAGCTCGTCCAACGCGCCCGGATCACCGGCGACCACCACCGAACCCGGACTGTTCACCGCCGCGACGGACACCCGGCCCGCATACGACGCGAGCAGTTCCTCCGCCCGCTCCACCGGCAGCGAGACCGACATCATCCCGCCGTGACCGGCCAGCCGCTCCAACACCAGACGGCTGCGCAACGCCACCACCCGCGCACCGTCCTCCAACGACAACCCACCCGCCACACAGGCAGCGGCGATCTCCCCCTGCGAATGACCCACCACCGCGGAGGGCTCCACACCGAAGGACCGCCACAACGCCGCCAGCGACACCATCACCGCCCACAGAGCGGGCTGCACCACATCCACCCGCTCAAGCGACGGCGCACCCGCAACCCCACGCAACACATCCTCAAGCGACCACTCCACAAACCCCGAAAGCGCCTCCGCACACTCCGCCAACCGCGCCGCGAACACCGGCGAAGCATCCAGCAACTCCACCGCCATACCCACCCACTGCGCCCCCTGCCCCGGGAACACAAACACCGACTTCCCCGCCAGCTGCCGTCCTTCGACCACCAGCTCCGACGGCTCACCCGCCGCCAACGAAGCCAGCCCGGCCAGCAACTCATCCCGATCAGCGGCCACCACCGCCGCACGATGCTCCAGATGCGCCCGGGACAACGCCGCCGAGAAGCCGACGTCCACCAGCGGAAGCTCCGGCCGCGTCGCCACCTGCGCACGCAACCGCTCGGCCTGGGCCCGCAGGGCCGCTTCGCCACGCGCCGACACCACGACGGGCACCACCGAGGGCGCGACCGAACCGTCCGCTGTCGAAGCCCGCTCCTCGGCGGGGGCCTCCTCCAGGATCACGTGCGCGTTGGTGCCACTGACACCGAACGACGACACCGCCGCCCGACGCGGACGACCCGACGCGGGCCACTCCCGCGCCTCCGCCAACAGCTCCACCGCACCCGACTCCCAGTCCACATGCGGAGACGGCGCATCGACGTGCAACGTCCGCGGCAGCACCCCGTGGCGCATGGCCTGCACCATCTTGATGACGCCCGCCACACCGGCGGCCGCCGACGTGTGGCCGATGTTGGACTTGATCGAACCCAACCGCAGCGGCTCACCGTTGCGGTCCCGGCCGTAGGTCGCCAACAGCGCCTGCGCCTCGATCGGGTCACCCAGCTTCGTCCCCGTGCCGTGACCCTCCACCACGTCCACATCGGAGGTGCCCAGACCCGCGTTCGCCAACGCCTGCCGAATCACCCGCTCCTGCGACGGACCGTTCGGCGCCGTCAGACCGTTGCTCGCACCGTCCTGATTCACCGCACTGCCCCGCAGCACCGCCAACACCCGGTGCCCCTTGCGCCGCGCCTCCGACAACCGCTCCAACACGACCAGACCGACGCCCTCCGCGAACCCCGTGCCGTCCGCCGAGGCCGAGTACGCCCGGCACCGTCCGTCCGGCGACAGCGCCCGCTGGCGGCTGAACTCGGTGAGCAGGTAGGGGCCGGCCATCAGCGTCACCCCGCCGGCCAGGGCCATGGAGCACTCGCCGGAGCGGACGGCCTGGGCGGCCAGGTGCAGCGCGACCGCCGACGAGGAGCACGCCGTGTCCACCGAGGTGGACGGCCCCTCCAGCCCGAGGGTGTAGGAGATCCGGCCGGACAGGACGCTGGTCGTGGTGCCCGTCAGTCGGTAGCCCTCCAGCTCCGAGGACGTCATGCCGGCGTAGTCGGTCGTCACGGCGCCGCAGTACACGCCGGTGTCGCTGCCGCGCAGGGACGTCGGGTCGATGCCCGCGTCCTCGAACGCCTCCCAGGCCGACTCGAGGATCAGCCGCTGCTGCGGGTCCATGGCGAGGGCCTCGCGCGGGCTGATGCCGAAGAACGCGGCGTCGAAGTCGCCCGGGCGGCGCAGGAATCCGCCGCCTCGGGTGTAGACCGTGCCCTCGTGGTCCGGGTCGGGGTCGTAGAGCCGTTCGACGTCCCAGCCCCGGTCGGTGGGCAGCCCGCTGATGGCGTCGCGCCCCGAGGCCACCAGCTCCCACAGCTCCTCGGGCGAGGTCACGCCGCCGGGGTAGCGGCAGCTCATGCCCACGATCGCCAGCGGCTCGTCGGCCGGTGCCGTGTGCCGGGGCCCCGCCACGGGCCGCGCCTCGGCGGCGGCCGGGGCGACCTCGGTGAGCAGCAGTCGGACGACGGCCGCCGGGGTCGGGTGGTCGAAGATCAGCGTCGCGGGGAGCCGCACTCCGCCGCTCTGGGTGAGCCGGTTGCGCAGTTCCACCGCGCCGAGGGAGTCGAAGCCGAGATCCTTGAACGACCGCTCCGGGTCGATGGCGGTCGCCGAAGCGTGACCGAGTACCGCCGCGACGTGGTGCAGCACGAAGTCCCCGGCCACCCGCTCGCGGTCGGTCTCGGGGACCGTGGCCAGGCGCTGGGCCAGCGATCCGGAGTCGCCCCGCCGGGCCGGCATGCGGACGAGGCCGCGCAGCAGGGCGGGCAGCGTCCCGGCGCGGGCCTGGTCGCGTAGCGCGGCCGGGTCCAGCCGCACCGGGGCCAGCAACGCCGCGTCGGCGCGCAGAGCCTGGTCGAAGAGTGCGAGCCCCAGGTCGTCGGAGAGCGCGCCGACCCCGGTGCGTTCCAGCCGCGCGCGGTCGGTCTCGTCCAGCGAGCCCGCCATGCCGCGCTGTTCGGCCCACAGGCCCCAGGCCAGGGACGTCGCGGGCAGGCCGGACGCCCGCCGCAGCTGCGCGAGCGCGTCCAACGAGGCGTTCGCGGCCGCGTAGTTCGCCTGCCCCGGACTACCGAGCAGCGCCGCGACCGACGAGAACAGCACGAACGCCGACAACTCCGTCCCGGCCGTCAACTCGTGCAGATGCCACGCCGCGTCCAGCTTCGGCCGCATCACCCGGTCCACCTGCTCCGGCGTCAACGACTCCACCACACCGTCGTCCAACACACCGGCCGCATGCACCACACCCGACAACGGACCGTCCAACGAGCCCAGTAGGGCCGCGAGCTGGTCCCGGTCGGCCACGTCGCAGGCCGCGACGCGGGTGTGGGCGCCGTGTGCCTCCAGCTCGGCGACCAGGTCGTCGACGCCCTCGGCCGCGGGTCCCCGGCGGCTCACCAGGAGCAGGTCCCGGGCCCCGTGGCGTTCTGCCAGGTGGCGCGCGATGAGCGCGCCCAGCCCGCCGGTGCCTCCGGTGATCAGAACGGTCCCGTCGAGCTCCGCGCCCGCGCTGTCGGCAGGGGTGACCCGGGTCAGCCGGGGTGCGAGCATCCGACCCGCACGCACGGCGAGTTGGGGCTCCTCCGCGTCGAGGACGGCGCGCCAGTCCGGGTGGTCCCCGGCGGTCTCGACGTCGACCAGGACGAACCGGCCCGGGTGTTCGGACTGCGCGCTGCGCAGCAGGCCCCACAGCGCGGCCTGGGCGACGTCGGGCGTCTCGGCGTCGTCGGGGGCGACGGCGCCCTCGGTGGCGAGCACCAGGCGCGTCGCACTCAGCCGCTCGTCGGTGATCCAGCGCCGCACCAGGGCGAGGGCGTTCGGCACGAGGCCGCGCGCCGCCTCGGCCGGGTCCATCGCCGGGCGCTCACCCCGCCCGAGGGCGGCGACGGGCACCACGACGGCGTCGGGGAGGCCGGTGTCGTCGGCCGACGCCTGTTCCAGAACGGCGTCCAGGTCGGCGTCCAGCTCGGTGGGTCCGTGCGTCCCGAGGACCGCGATCTCCGCCGCCGCGCCGGTGGCCCCGGCGGGGACCGGCTCGGCGGCGACCGGCGTCCAGGTCAGCCCGTGGAGCGCGTGGTGGGCGCCGCGCTGGGCGCCGTCGAGCCGGGCCTGCTCGACCGGGCGGACCACGAGGGAGCCGATCGTGACGACCGGCGCGCCGGACTCGTCGACGGCGTCCAGGTGGAGCGCGCTGTCGCCCGCGGCGACCGAGCGGACGCGCAGGCGGGTGGCGCCCGGGCGGTCGAGCCGGACGCCGGTCCAGCTGAACGGCATGCGGTGCTCGCCGCTCTCGCCGCCGGTCACCAGGCCGACGCCGCTCTGCAGGGCGGCGTCGAACAGCGCCGGGTGGATGCCGAACCCGGCGGCCTCGGTGCCGTCGGGCAGTTCGACCTCGGCGTAGGAGGTGTCGCCGTCCCGCCACGCGGCCCGCACGCCCTGGAAGGCGGGGCCGTAGTCGTAGCCGATGGCGGCCAGGTCGCCGTACAGCGCGTCGACGGCGACGGGTTCCGCGCCCGCGGGCGGCCACTGCGCCGGGAAGTCACCCACCGGGGCCGTCTCCGGGGCGAGCACGCCGCGTGCGTGGCAGACCGCGTCACCGCCGGATTCGGGGCGGGTGTGGACGGCGACGTCCCGACGACCGTCGTCGGTCGGCTGCCCCACCGTGACCTGGACCTGGAGGGCGAGCCCCTCCGCCAGGATCAGGGGCGCCTCCAGCACGAGCTCGTCCAGCGTCGGGGCCCCCGTCTGTCGTCCGGCGGCGAGGGCGAGTTCGACGAGCCCGGTGCCGGGCACGACCATCGTGCCGAGGAGCAGGTGCTCGGCGGCCCACGGCTGGGTCTCGGTGGACAGCCGACCGGTGAACAGCCACTCGTCGCGGTCGCCGATCCGCACCGCGCCGGCCAGGATCGGGTGCGTGACGGCGCTGAGCCCGGCGGCGGTCACGTCCGTGGGGCCGGTGCCGGGGTTCATCCAGTAGCGCTCGCGCTGGAACGCGTAGGTCGGCAGGTCCACCGTCCGGGCGCCGCTGTTCCGGTAGAACTCCGCCCAGTCCACGGCGGCACCGGCGGCGTGGGCCCGGCCGAGGAAGCCGGCGAAGGTCGCCGCCTCGGGGTGCCGGGCGCGCAGGGCGGGGAGGAGCACAGCGGCGGCGCCCTGGTCGGGCCGCGCGTCGAGGCACTGGCGCGCCATGGCGGTCAGGACCGCGTCCGGCCCCAACTCCAGGAAGCGGCGGACGCCCAGGTCCCACAGCGTCGCGATGCCGTCGGCGAACCGGACGGCCTGCCGGACGTGCCGCACCCAGTACGCCGCGTCGAACGCGGAGACGGGCTCACCGGTCACGTTGGACACGATCGGGATGGTCGGCGCGTGGAACTCCAACCCCCGGGCGACCGCTTCGAACTCGGCCAGCATCGGTTCCATGCGGGGCGAGTGGAAGGCGTGCGACACCCGGAGCCGGGAGGTCTTGCGTCCCTCCCAGCCCGGCAGCCACTCCTCGACGGCGTCGGCGTCGCCGGAGACGACCACGGCGCGCGGGCCGTTGACGGCGGCGATCTCCAGCCGGCCCTCGAAGCCGGTCAGGGACGCGGCGACCTCGGCCGCGTCGGCCTGGACGGCCACCATCGCGCCGCCCGCCGGGAGCGCGCCCATCAGCCGGCCGCGCGCGGCCACGAGCGTGCAGGCGTCGCGCAGCGACAGCACGCCGGCCACGTGGGCCGCCGCCAGTTCGCCCACCGAATGCCCGATGAGGTGGTCGGGCCGCGGGCCCAGCGACTCGACCAGCCGGAACAGCGCCACCTCGACCGCGAACAGGGCGGCCTGGGTGTACTCCGTGGCGTCCAGGCTGCCGTCCTCGGTGGCCAGCAGTTCCCGCACCGGGCGGCCCAGCAGCGGGTCCAACTCGGCGCAGACCTCGTCCAACGCCTCGGCGAACCGGGGGAACTCCTCGGCCAGTTCCAGACCCATCCGGGCGCGCTGCGAGCCCTGTCCGGTGAACAGGAACGCCGTCCTGCCGCCGACGGCCCGGCCCCCGGGCTCCTCTGCGGCGACGGCCGCCAGACCGGCGAACAGCTCGTCCCGGTTCGAGGCGACGACGACCGCCCGGTCGTCCAGCAGCGCCCTCGTCGTCGCCGTGGCGTGGCCGACGTCGGCCGGGGTCAGCTCGGGACGGTCGGCCAGGTGTGCGCGCAGCCGCTCCGCCTGCGCGCGCAGGGCCGCCGTGCCGCGGCCGGACAGCAGCACCGGGACGGCCGCCGGGGGCCGGACGTCCTCGCCGGGCGCCGCCGCCTCGGCGGGCACCTCCTCCAGGATCACGTGCGCGTTGGTGCCGCTGATGCCGAACGACGACACACCGGCCCGCCGGGGACGGCCCGAGGGCGTGGCCCAGGGGCGCCGGTCGGTCAGCAGCTCGACGCGGCCCGCGTTCCAGTCGACGTGCGGGGACGGCTCGTCCACGTGCAGGGTCGACGGCAGCACGCCGTGGCGCATGGCCTGCACCATCTTGATCACACCGGCGACGCCGGCGGCGGCCGAGGTGTGTCCGATGTTCGACTTGATCGACCCGAGGAACAGCGGATCGTCGGTCCGCTCGCCGCCGTAGGTCGCGAGCAGCGCCCGGGCCTCGATCGGGTCGCCCAGGGTCGTCCCCGTGCCGTGGCCCTCGACGGCGTCGACCTCGGCCGCGCTCAGGCCCGCGTTGGCCAGGGCCGCCCGGATCACCCGCTCCTGCGAGGGCCCGTTCGGCGCCGTCAGACCGTTGCTGGCGCCGTCCTGGTTGACGGCGCTGCCCCGCACGACCGCGAGGACCCGGTGCCCGTTGCGGCGGGCGTCGGAGAGCCGTTCGACGACGAGCAGGCCGATGCCGTCGGCGAAGCCGGTGCCGTCGGCGGAGGCCGCGTAGGCCTTGCACCGGCCGTCGGGGGCCAGGCCGCGCTGGCGGCTGAACTCGAGGAACAGGAACGGGCCGGCGATCACCGTGACCCCGCCGACGAGCGCCATCGAGCACTCCCCCGCCCGCAGCGCCTGCGCGGCCAGGTGGATCGAGACGAGCGAGGAGGAGCAGGCCGTGTCCACGGTGACGGCCGGGCCCTCAAGACCCAGGTTGTAGGCGATCCGTCCGGAGATCACGCTGCTCTGGGTGCCGCTCAGCCGGAAGCCCTCCAGCTCGGGCCGTCCCGCGCCGCCGTAGTCCGAGGTGACCGCGCCGCAGAAGACACCGGTGTCGGTGCCGCGCAGGGACGTCGGGTCGATCCCGGCGTTCTCGAACGCCTCCCAGGCCCCTTCCAGCGCCAGCCGCTGCATCGGGTCGATCGCCAGCGCCTCGCGCGGGCTGATCCCGAAGAAGTCGGCGTCGAAGTCGCCGACGCCGTCGACGAAACCGCCGGCCCGGGTGGACACCGTGCCCGGCTGCTCGGCGTCGCCGCCGTGCAGCCGCCCCAGGTCCCAGCCGCGGTCGGTGGGGAAGGCCGTCATCGCGTCCGTCCCGGACTCGACCAGCTTCCACAGCTCGTCCGGCGACGTCACCCCGCCCGGGTACCGGCAGCTCATGCCGACGATGGCCAGCGGCTCGGTGTCGCGGTCCTCCAGCTCCCGCACCCGGCGGTTGGCCGTCCGCAGCTCGGTGGTGACCTTCTTGAGGTAGGTGCGCAGCTTCTGCTCGTCCGTGTGGGCGTTCATGCCGACCCGAGCTCCTTGTCGATCAGATCAAACATCTCGTCGTCGGACACCACGTCCAGGCCGTCGTCCGCTTCCGCCGCTTCCTCGCCGGTCCCGCCGTCGACGCGGCTGAGCACGGCACGCATGCGGTTGCTCAGGTAGCGCAGCCGCGGCTCGATCTCGGCCAGCCCGCTCTCGTCCTCGGCGACCCGGATGAGGAGTTCCTCCAGCCCTCGGAGCTGCTCGTCGAACGGCGAGCGCTGCTCCTGCGCCGCCGCCCCGCCGGCGTCCCCGCCGACCTCCTTGAGGAGCAACCGCGCGACCTGCGTCGAGGTCGGGTGGTCGAAGACGAGCGTGGCGGGCAGCCGCAGGCCGGTGCTCCGGCTCAGGCGGTTGCGCAGTTCCACCGCCGCCAGGGAGTCGAAGCCCAGCTCCTTGAACGGCCGGTCGGGGTCGACCTCGGCTCCGGAGGCGTTGCCCCGCACGGCCGCGACCTGCGTCTGCACCAGCTCCAGGACGACGTCCTCGCGGTCCAGCTCGGCGACGCCCGCGAGCCGTTCGGCCAGCGACCCGCCCACGGCACCGGACCGCCGGGCCGGGGTGCGGGCCAGGCCGCGCAGCAGGGCCGGCAGCATGCCGTCGCGGGCCTGCGTCCGCAGCGCGACGGGGTCCAGCTGCACCGGCACCAGCAGGGCCGAGTCCGAGCCGAGGCTCTCGTCGAACAGCTCCAGGCCGAGTTCGGCGGAGAGCGCGCCGACGCCGGTCCGCCGCATCCGGGCGAGGTCCGCCTCGTCCAACTCGCCGGTCATGCCCGTGGAGTCGGCCCACAGACCCCAGGCCAGCGCCGTGCCGGGCAGCCCGGCCGCTCGGCGCAGGTGGGCGAGCGCGTCCACGGCGGCGTTCGCGGCCGCGTAGTTCGCCTGCCCCGGATTGCCGAGCTGGGCGGCGGCCGAGGAGAACAGCACGAACGCGGACAGGTCCATCCCGGCCGTCAGCTCGTGCAGGTTCCACGCCGCGTCGAGCTTCGGGCGCATCACCCGGTCGACCTGTTCCGGCGTCAGGGACTCGATGACGGCGTCGTCGAGGAGGCCGGCGGAGTGCAGGACGGCGGTCAGCGGCCGGTCCAGCGAACCGAGCAGCTCGGCCACCTGCTCCCGGACCGCGACGTCGCAGGCCGCGACCCGGACGTCGGCACCACGGCCCTCCAGGTCGGCCACCAGCTCGGCCACCCCTGCGGCGGCGGGCCCACGGCGGCTGACCAGCAGCAGCCGCCGCGCCCCGTGCCGCTCGACCAGGTGCCGCGCGAAGAGCGCGCCCAGGCCGCCGGTACCGCCGGTGATCAGTACGGTGCCCTCCGGGTCCAGCGGTGCCGGAACGGTCAGCACGACCTTGCCGACGTTGCGGCCCTCGCGCAGGAAGCGGAACGCCTCGCGGCCACGCCGCACGTCCCAGGCCCGGATCGGGGACGGCGTCAGGACACCCTGCTCGAAGAGCGCGGAGATCTCCGTCAGCATCTCCTGGATGCGCTCGGGGCCGGCCTCCATGAGGTCGTAGGAGCGGTACCGGACTCCGGGGTGGGACTCCGCGACGGCCTCCGGGTCCCGGATGTCGGTCTTGCCCATCTCGATGAACCGGCCGCCTCGCGGGAGCAACTCCAGGGAGGCGTCGACGAACTCACCGGCGAGCGCGTCCAGGACGACGTCCATCCCGGCGCCGTCGGTCGCGCCCAGGAACGTCTGCCGGAACTCCAGGTCGCGTGAGGACGCGATGCGTTCGGCGGCGACGCCCAGGGCACGCACCGCCTCCCACTTGGCCGGGCTCGCGGTGGCGAACACCTCGGCGCCGAAGTGCCGCGCCAGCTGCACGGCGGCCATGCCGACGCCACCGGCGGCGGCGTGCACCAGCAGCCGCTCCCCGGAGCGCAGACCCGCGAGGTCGACCAGCCCGTAGTAGGCGGTCAGGTACACCACCGGCACGGCGGCGGCCTCGGTGAAGCCGAGGCAGTCCGGCATCGGCACCAGCGTGCGGCGGTCGGCCACGGCCACCGGGCCGAACGCGTCGGTGACCAGGCCGAAGACCCGGTCCCCCGGCCGCAGGTCCGTCACTCCGGAGCCCACGTCGAGCACGACGCCCGCCGCCTCGCTGCCCAGCGGCGCGTCTCCGGGGTACATGCCGAGTGCGATCAGCACGTCGCGGAAGTTCAGACCCGCGGCCCGCACCCCGATCCGGACCTCGCCGACGCCCAGCGGACGGTCGCCCTCGGAGGGCATGACCGCCAGGTCCTCCAGCGAGCCCTTCCGGACGGTGCCGAGCCGCCACGCCCCGTCGGGTGTGCCGCCGGGGACCCGCGCCAGCCGGGGCGCCAGCGTCCGGCCGTCCCGCACCGCGAGCTGCGGCTCGTCCAGGGCCAGCAGCCCGCCCCAGTCGGGCTCGTCGCCCTCGTCCAGGTCCACCAGCAGGATCCGGCCGGGGTGTTCGGACTGCGCACTGCGCACCAGGCCCCACACCGGGGACGTCGCCACATCCGGCGACTCGTCCCCGGCGGCGACCGCGCCCCGGGTCACGACGGCCAGCCGGGGCTCGCCGGGCCACTCCAGGGCCAGCCACCGCTGCACCAGCGTCAGCGCGTCGGCCGCCACGGCGCGGGCCGCCTCGTCCGGACGGCCGGGCGAGGCGTCGACCTCGGCGAGCACCAGGTCCGGCGCCTCGGCGCCCTCGGAGAGCGCCTGGTGCAGCGCGTCCAGGTCCGCGTGTTCGGCGCCGAGCCGCAGCACCCGTGTGGGGACCGAGGGGGTGGCGGCGAGCTCCGTCCAGTCCACCTGGAACAGCGAGTTCTTCGTGCCCCGGGCGCCGTCGAGCTGCGCCGGGTCGAGGGGGCGGAGGCCGAGCGCGCCGACGGCGGCGACCGGCGTCCCGTCCTCGCCCACGACGTCGACCCGCAGGGCGGAGCCGTCGGCGGGCGCGATCCGTACCCGCGCCCGGCCTGCTCCGGCGCGGCCGAGCCGCACCCCGGACCAGGAGAACGGCAGCTCCACCGAGGAGCCGGGCGTCTTGGACAGCAACGCGCCGTGCAGCGCCGCGTCGAACAGGGCCGGGTGCACGGCGTGGCCCCCGGTCCCGGCGTCCTCGGGCAGCGCGACCTCGGTGTAGACCGTGTCGCCGACCCGCCACGCGGCCCGGACGCCCTGGAAGAGGGGACCGTAGTCGAGGCCGATGTCCGCCATGCGCTCGTAGAACGCGCCCACGGCCACCGACTCCGCGCCCGGGGGCGGCCACTGCGCCGGGAAGGGCTCGGCGGGCGCCGCCTCGGCGGCCAGTCGGCCGCGACCGTGGCAGACCGCCTCCCGCTCCTCGTCCTCGCCGCCCTCGGGGCGGCTGTAGATCGCCACTTCCCGGTGACCGTCGGCGTCGACCGGGCCGACGATCACCTGGACCTGTGCGCCGTCGGCGTCGGCGAGCACGAGCGGGGCTTCCAGCACCAGCTCGTCGAGCACCGCGCAGCCCAGGTCGCGTCCCGCCGCCAGGGCCAGGTCGACGAGTGCGGTCCCCGGCACGAGGACGGTGCCCAGCACCGCGTGGTCGCGGGTCCAGGGCTGGCCCTCCTGGGAGATGCGCCCGGTGTAGACCCACTCGTCGCGGTCGCCGACCGGCACGGCCGCGACCAGCACCGGGTGCTCCACCCGGCGCTGCCCGGCGGCCGACGCGTCACCGGCCCGGTTGCCGCTCGGGGACAGCCAGAACCGCTCCCGCTGAAACGCGTACGTGGGAAGCGCGACCCGCCGTCCGGCGGCGTGGAGCGGCCCCCAGTCGACGGCCACTCCGGCCGTGTGCGCCTCGGACAGGGAGGTCGCGAACCGCCGCAGGCCGCCGTCGTCACGCCGCAGGGACCCCACCGTGGCCGCCCGACCCTCGACCGTCTCCTCGACGGCCATGGTCAGCACCGGGTGCGGGGACATCTCCAGGAAGCACCCGGCACCATGGTCCAGCAACGCCCGGACGGCGGGCTCGAAGCCCACCCGGCCCCGCAGGTTCCGGTACCAGTACCCGGCGTCCATCGTCGCGGTGTCGATGAACCGCCCCTCCACCGAGGAGAAGAAGCGCACCCGACCCGACTGCGGCGTCACCGGGGCCAGCGCCTCCAGCAACTCCGCCTCGATCGCCTCCACGTGGTCGGTGTGCGAGGCGTAGTCCACCGCCACCCGGCGGGCCCGCACCCCGTCCGCCTCACAGACGGCCTGCAGCTCGTCCAACGCGCCCGGATCACCCGCGACCACCACCGAACCCGGACTGTTCACCGCCGCGACCGACACCCGGCCCGCATACGACGCGAGCAACTCCTCCGCCCGCTCCACCGGCAGCGAGACCGACATCATCCCGCCGTGACCGGCCAGCCGCTCCAACACCAGACGGCTGCGCAACGCCACCACCCGCGCACCGTCCTCCAACGACAACCCACCCGCCACACACGCAGCAGCGATCTCACCCTGCGAATGACCCACCACAGTGGAAGGCTCCACACCGAAGGACCGCCACAACGCCGCCAACGACACCATCACCGCCCACAACGCAGGCTGCACCACATCCACCCGCTCAAGCGACGGCGCACCCGCAACCCCACGCAACACATCCTCAAGCGACCACTCCACAAACCCCGAAAGCGCCTCCGCACACTCCGCCAACCGCGCCGCGAACACCGGCGAAGCATCCAGCAACTCCACCGCCATACCCACCCACTGCGCCCCCTGACCCGGGAACACAAACACCGACTTGCCACCCACAGCACGGCCCTCGACGACGGACTCCGACGGCTCACCCGCCGAGAGCGCCCCCAGACCGGAGAGCAGGGCACCGCGGTCGGTGGCGACCACGACGGCACGGTGCTCCAGATGCGCCCGCGTCGTGGCGGCCGAGAACGCCGTGTCCGCGACCGACACCTCCGGCCGCGCGATCAACAGCGCCCGCACCCGGTCGGCCTGCTCCCGCAACGCCGCCTCACTCCGCGCCGAGATCGGCACCGGCACCACCGGTGACGTGACCTCGGGGGTCTCGGTCGGCGCCGCCTCCTCGGCGGGCGCCTCCTCCACGATGACGTGCGCGTTGGTACCGCTGATACCGAACGAGGACACGCCCGCCCGACGCGGACGCGCGGGCGCCGGCCAGTCGTGTGCCTCGTTCGGCAGCCTGATGGCCCCGGGGGACCAGTTCACGTGGGGCGACGGCTCGTCGGCGTGCAGCGTGGGAGGCACCACGCCGTTCCGCATGGCCATCACCATCTTGATGACGCCGGCGGCTCCCGCGGCCGCTTGGGTGTGCCCGATGTTGGACTTCACCGAGCCGAGCCACAGCGGGCCCTCGGTGCGCTCGCGGCCGTAGGTGGCCAGCAGGGCCTCGGCCTCGATCGGGTCACCGAGCCGCGTGCCGGTGCCATGGCCCTCGACCGCGTCGATGTCGGACGGGCGCAGCCCCGCGTTGGCCAGGGCCGCCCGGATCACCCGCTCCTGCGAGGGCCCGTTCGGCGCCGTCAGACCGTTGCTCGCGCCGTCCTGGTTCACGGCGGCGCCCCGCACCAGGCCCAGGATCCGGTGGCCGTTGCGGCGTGCGTCCGACAACCGCTCCAGCAGGAGCAGGCCCGATCCCTCGCCCCAGCCCACGCCGTCGGCGGTGGCGCCGTACGCCTTGCACCGGCCGTCCGCCGAGATGGCGCGCTGGCGGCTGAACTCGACGAAGATGCTGGGCTGGGACAGCACCGTGACGCCGCCGGCGACGGCGAGGGAGCACTCCCGCGACCGGAGGGACGCGCACGCCTGGGCGATGGCGACCAGTGAGGCCGAGCACGCCGTGTCGACGGTGACGGCGGGGCCCTCGAAGCCGAACGTGTAGCTGATGCGGCCGGAGGCGACGCTGGCCGCGGAGGAGATCATGAGGTATCCCTCGATCTCCTCGCGCCGGTCGCTCATTCCGGCGATGACCTGGTAGTCGGAGTACATCGTGCCGATGAAGACGCCGGTGTCGCTGCCGCGCAGCGTCGTCGGGTCGATGCCGGCGTCCTCGAAGGCCTCCCAGGTGCCCTCCAGCAGGACCCGCTGCTGCGGGTCCGTGGCCACGGCCTCCCGGGGCGTGACACCGAAGAAGTCGGCGTCGAAGTCGGCGACCTGGGGGGCGAAGCCACCCTCACGGGTGTAGGCGGTGCCGGGGTGGTCCGGGTCGGGGTCGTAGAGGTGGTCCAGGTCCCAGCCCCGGTCGGTCGGGAACTCCGAGATCGCGTCGCGGCCGGACGCCACCAGGTCCCACAGCTCCTCCGGTGACGTCACCCCGCCGGGGAAACGGCAGCTCATGCCCACGATCGCGAGGGGCTCACTGGCCCGGTCCACCAGTTCCTGGTTCTGGCGACGGAGGCGTTCCGTCTCCTTGACCGACTTCCGGAGCGCTCCAACGAGGTCGTTCTTGTCGGTGGCCACAGTTACGCCCTCCCGCCCGGACGCGGTGAGGCGACCAGGATTTCGACTGCTTTCATGCCACGTACTCTCCGTCTCGGGCCGCCGGATCGCGGTCGGCCATCAACTGGCCGCAGGCCACGTGACCCGCCGGGCCGAGAAGAATTCCGGTAGCGGTCGGTTCGGGAGATCCCGAACCCACGCGCCGTCGCCGCACGGAAACGCTTCGACCCGCTGCCATCCGCCAGGTGAATCGCCGCCTGGACGTCGGCGATTCACCTGGGGGATGGCGCCTTCAGCCATCCATGCGCGCGACGAGCTCGTCCCTCAAGCCGCGTCCGAGGCTCAGCGTGCCAAAGGCCGGGACGGCACAACGAACCGATAGCAGGGAGCTGCCACGGCCGGAGCGCCCTATCACGGAGCATCAGCGAGCGGGTGCGGTGCGTCACCGGTTGCGCACTTCTCGCGCATCAAACTGCCACGTCGGGGGTGGCGGGACGGCACCTCGTACAGGGACCCGGCCCCCTCGGGAAGGCTTTCGCGGCCGGTGGCAGCAAGGTGCCGCACCAGACCCCCGACCGTCCTCGCCGCCCCTCCCGGACCGGCGTGGACGGCTCCGCGTAGCAGCAACCGGACGCGATGGGGCCCGGGTTACGGCCGGGCCGCCGACGTGTGGTCGCGGCGGGGTAGGTTTCCTGACCGATCAGAGGATCTTCGTCGGTGACAGCGATCCGCCTCAGGACTCGTCCGGTTCGCCGGCACCGTCGCACACGAGGGGGCGGAAGTGGCGCGCGACAAGAACTGGGTCCGGCCGGGCGATCATGTGATCGTGACCGGGGGCTCCAGCGGTATCGGGCTGGCCCTGGCCGGCGAGTTCGCCGCCCGGGGAGCGGTCGTCTCGCTGCTCGCCCGGAGGCCGGCGGGGCTCGCGACGGCTGCGGAGTCGCTCCGGGCGGCCGGTGCGACGGTGCACACGCGCAGCGTCGACGTGACCGACCGCGACGCCGTGACGGCCGCCGTCGAGGAGCTGGAGGAGGAGGCCGGGCCCTGCGCGGTGCTGGTGACCTCGGCCGGCCAGGCGCGGCCGGGCGCGTTCCTCGAACTGCCCGACGACGTCTTCCGAACCATGATGGACGTCGACTACTTCGGCACCCTCTGGGCGGTCCGCGCGGTGGCTCCCGGCATGACACGGCGGGGTCGTGGGACGGTGGTCACGATCGCTTCGGCGGCCGGGTTGATCGGGGTGTACGGATACACGGCCTACGGCGCCGCCAAGTTCGCCGTGCGGGGCCTGACGGAGGCGCTGCGCGGCGAGTTGGTCCCGCACGGCGTGCGGGTCTCCTGCGTCTTCCCCCCGGACGTGGACACCCCGCAGCTGGCGGAGGAAAGTCAGTGGAAGCCGGCCGAGACGGCTGCCATCGCGGGCATCGTCAAGCCGCTCCAGCCGTCGGCCGTCGCCCGGGGCATCATGCGCCGACTGGACCGGGGGCAGCCCGTGATCTGCCTGGACGGATTCAGCCGAGCGCTCGCCACCTGGGGCGGAGTCCTCGCCCCGGTGCTGCGCCGCTACATGGACGGCCGGGTGCGTGCGGCCCGGCGGACGGCCGGGGGCCCGGCCGTCCGCACCACCACGGCCGACTGACCGCCGGGCCCGGTCTTCTGGCACGCGGCCAGCGGCAAAGGGCCTCGGTCGCGGACCAGGAAGGGGTGGGGTGCCGCACGGTGTGCGGCACCCCACCCCTTACGTTCACCAGTCCGCGACGGCTACCGCGCTGCGGCGGCCGCCAGTTCGTCCCGGCCTTCGTCGTCGGCCTTCGCGGCCTCGGCGTCGATCTGCGCCTTGGTGCGGGCGTTGCGCAGCAGACCGAAGCTGACCAGGGCGAACAGCCCGACCGTGATGCCGCAGACGACCGCGCTGGCGTGGAAGCCGTCCATGAAGAACGCGAACGCCCGCTCGGCGAGCGGTCCGCCCACCTCGGGCGGCGCCTCGGCGGCGACGGCCATCGCGCCCGGGAGCGTCTCGACGGCCGCTTCGGCGGCCTCCGGAGAGAGCCCGTCGGGTACCGCGTCCTCCATGTTGTTGCGGTAGACGGCGGCACCGACGCTGCCGAGCAGGGCGATACCGAGGGAGATGCCGAACTCCATGGCCGTCTCGGACATCGCCGCGGCCGAGCCGGAACGCTCCGGGGGCGCGGTGCCGAGGACGAGGTCGGTGCCGAGCGCGAACACCGGACCGAGCCCGCTGAACAGCACGATCATCGCGATGACCAGAGCGGACAGGCCGTCGTCCGCGCCGACCCCCAGCAGCATGAAGTACCCGGTCGCGGAGATCGCGAGACCGCCGCCGACCAGGAATCCCGGCCGGACCCACCGCACGAGCGCCGGGGAGGCCGCGGCCGTCACCATCATCACGAACGCCGAGGGCAGCATCCACAGACCTGCCTCCATCGGACCCTGGTCCTTGATGAGCTGCAGGTACTGGGAGATGAACAGATACACACCGCCGACCACGCCGACACCGACGAGGAGCATCAGCAGCGTGGCACTGAACTCGCTGTTGCGGAACAGGCTGACGTCGAGCAGCGGCTCGGTCAGTCGCTTCTGTCGCATGACGAACAGCACGCCGAGCAGCAGACCGGCGACCAGCACGGCCAGCGGCAGGGCCTGCAGTCCGTCCTCGGCGAGCTCCTTGATGCTCCAGATGACCGGGATCACCGACGCGAGCGACAGCCCGACGCTCACCAGGTCCAGCTTGTGCGCGGACGGCGACTTGTACTCCGGCAGCAGGAACGGCGCGGCCACCAGGAGCAGGACCATGACCGGGACGGCGAGCAGGAACACCGAGCCCCACCAGAACGACTCCAGCAGCAGCCCACCGACCGGCGGGCCGATGGCGATGCCGGAGGAGACGCACGCCGCCCAGATCGCGACCGCCTGCGCCCGCTGCTTGGAGTCGGCGAACATGTTGCTGATCAGCGACAGCGTCGACGGCATGAGCGTCGCGCCGAAGAAGCCGAGGAGGGCACGCGCCGCGATGAGCATCTCGGCGCTGTTGGCGTAGGCGGCCACGAGTGAGGCCACCGCGAACCCGGCCCCACCGATCATCAGCAGCCGACGGCGGCCGATCCGGTCACCGAGGGTGCCCATCGTGATGAGGAAGCCGGCCAGCAGGAAGCCGAAGATGTCGATGATCCACAGCGTCTGGTTGGCCGAGGGCTGCAGGTCGGCACCGAGGTGCGGCAGCGCCAGGTAGAGAACGGTGACGTCGACGGACATCACCAGAGTCGGGAGGGCGAGCACCGTCAGGCCGAGCCACTCTTTCGCCCCCGCCTTCCGTCCCTGCGCAGGGGTGGTTGCGTCCATCGTGTGAAGCCTCCGTTACCTCGCGGCGCCGTGGCGATCGCGGTCTCACTTATGGGGGGGCAAGGGTTTCCGGCCGTTCTCCCAGCTCACGACAGGGTTAGCCCACGGGGAGGCTAGTGCCGTGAACCCGCTGACAGACGGGACGCGGACTCTCGTGGCAGCAACCTGCACGCACGTCCCGCCGTGGTGTGACGGCGGCCACGGCCGGTCGTCCCCCAGGGGCCGACGGCGCCGGGAGGAGGCATGAAGCTGTCAACCGGGCAGCGCGCCCCGACCGGGGGGGGTCGGCCCGTCACGACCCCCTCCCCCCGGTGCGGGCTGCGGAGCCGCCCGGAGACCGGTCGGCGCGCAGGCCGGCCTCCTCGGAGAGGAGACCCAGCTCGGCGGCGCGCACGCCCGCCTGGAAGCGGGAGTTGGCGCCGAGCACGGTCATGATCTCCGCGACGCAGCGGCGATAGGTGCGGATGGAGATGGACAACTCCCGGGCGGCGACCTCGTCGGTCACCCCGGCCCGCAGACACTCCAGGATCCGTGCGGGCGACGTCGTCCGGCCGGCGTCGCAGAACTCGACGCGGTCCTCCATGGCCACCGACTGCCACCACAGCCCCTCGAACAGCGTGTCCAGGGCCCGGATGACGCTGGTGGCGCGGATGACCGAGGCCTGTCTCCCGGCCGCGGACGGAGCGGCCACCATCGCGGCCCGACCGTCCACCAGCAGCACCTGCAGCATCGGCACCCGGGCCACCCGGACCTCGGTGTTCGGCCGCTCCAGCACCGCCGAGTCGAGCAGGCCCACGCTCAGCATCCCCGACGTGCACAGTAATCGCAGGTGGACGTCCGGCCCGGCGGTCAGCAGGTGGTCGCAGACGGCCTGCGCCGCCTCCAGGTACTCGGCGTCCGCGAGCAGGATGTCGACGGTCGCCGACGCCCCGGCCGCCAGCCGACGTGCTGAACCCACCACGTCCGTCCGGTCCGTGCCCACGGCGGTGATGAGCGCGTCCTGCGCGCGGCGTTGCCGGTGCTTCTCGACGGTCTCCTCGATGCGGCGCCGCAACTCCAGCAGCTCCGCCTCCACGTCGTCGTCGGAGCGGAATCCGGTGACGCCGTGGGCCTGGCGCCGCTTCCCGGTGGACGGTAAGCGGGTCACGGGGTCGTTCACGCCCCCTCCGCGGCGTGGGCCAGGTCGGCCTGACGGGTGTGCCGGGCCCGGCGGTGTCCCGCGCCCGGATGCCTGGAGAGCAGACCGAGCTCGACGGCCCGGACGCCGGCCTGGAACCGGGAGCTCACCCCGAGCTCACTCATGACCTCGGCCACGTGCCGACGGTACGTGCGCAGCGACACCTGGAGTTCCCGGGCCGCCACGTCGTCGGTGTGCCCTTCGCGGAGCCGCTCCAGGACGCGCCGCGCCGAGGGGGAGTGCAGACTGCCGCTGAGGCGCAGGTGCTCCTCCAGGGGACGGGCACCGCCCCAGGAGCAGGCGAACAGCAGGTCCAGGGCCCGGACGGAGGCCGGGTCCCGGATGATGGCGATGCCCTCCGGAACGTCGGGGCCGGCCTTGATGAGGGCCAGGCATCCGTCGACGATGAGCGTCTCCTCGGGAGCGTTCTCCATGACGCGGATCTCGCAGTGCGCGGCGCGCAGTTCGGCGGGGCTCGGTATCCCCGCGCGGAGAGCGCCCGGGCCGCAGAGCAGCCGGACGGCCACCGGGCGGGTGCCGGGCGGTGCCCCTGCGGAGGACGCCGTGCGCGACGGGTGCCGCAGCAGCGTGGAGAGGAGGGAGAGCGTCTCCTCGTCATCGCCGGGCAGCGAGGCGGTGACGGAGTGCCGGGCGCGCCTCATCAGCCGTTCGAGGCTCGCCTCCAGATCCGCGTCGTCCGTGGGGACCACCAGCGGGCCCTCGTCCGAGCGGCTGCGGTGCAGCGACATCGTGGAGTCGATCAGCTCCCGGGCCTCCAGGAGGGCCCGCTCCATCCGGTCGGCGAATTCCGCCTCGTGTCGGTGTGCGGGAGGCGGTTCCGCGGCCTCCGTGTGGACGCCACGGCGGAGGGAGGCACCGGACGCGCCGGTCCCCTCGTCTGGCGGATTTGTGGCAGCACTCTTCGCGTCGAACACAATGACCCCCGTGCTTGTGCATTTTCAGACGCTTCAGGATGTCGGCGGGCGAAAGCCCGTGCAGGAAGCCGTGGTTATCGATCCCGGACGAGCGCGGGAATCCGCACCCGCAGCCAGTACCCCGTTGAATCTGAAACTGTTTACCGCGCAATTACCTTGCCATGGGCACGTTCACCTCGCCCGTGACGGGCGTCACGTCCAGCGAAGTGACTTGTCGCGCACAGTAGTTCGTTGAACCGGAGCCAGTCAACGAACAGGGTGAGTCGGCTCGTATACCATCGCCCAACTCTCAGGGAACGGGGAAACCCGGAGTTCCCTGCACTCGGCACTCTCGAGGAAGCCCGAATACCACACCCCCGGGGGGAAGATCTTTGATCGATCATTTGCGCCCCGGAACCGCACGTCAGGCGACGATCGTCGACCGTGACGGACCGACGACCTCGGTACGATGACACGGGGACGGGGGGAACGCCCCCTGCTCGCGACCACGTTGACGGGGGACTGTGGTGGAGACGCTACGCACGGGGGACCCGGCGACGGTGGGCCCGTACCGGCTGCTGGGACGGCTCGGGGCAGGCGGGATGGGCCAGGTGTTCCTCGGCCGTTCACCGAACGGCAGGGTCGTCGCCGTCAAACTCATCCACGCCGAGCTGGCCGCCGACGAGGAGTTCCGCCGCCGCTTCCGCAGCGAGGTGACGGCCGCGCAGCGCGTCAGCGGCCCCCGCACCGCGCCCGTCCTCGGCAGCGACACGGAGGCGGCGGTGCCGTGGGTGGCCACCGGCTACGTCCCCGGGCCCTCGCTGCACGACGTCGTCACCTCCCTGCACGGACCGCTGCCCGAGGCGTCGGTGTGGCGGATCGCCGCGGGACTGGCCGCGGCGCTGCGGGACGTCCACACCGCCGGAATCGTCCACCGGGACCTCAAGCCGTCCAACGTGCTGATCACGCTGGACGGCCCGCAGGTCATCGACTTCGGCATCGCCCGCGCGGCGGAGGCCAGCGTGGCCACCCGCACCGGGTCCCTGGTCGGCTCCCCCGGCTACATGCCGCCGGAACAGATCCGGGGCGAGACGGTCACCCCGGCCACCGACGTGTTCGCCCTCGGCGCCGTGCTCGTCTTCGCCGCCACCGGCACCGGGCCCTTCGGCGCCGGCGCGCCCTCGCTGCACACCGTCCTGTACCGGGTCCTGCACGAGGAGCCCGAACTCGGCCCCGAAGAGGGCCCGTTGTCCGGTGCGCTGCGGGATCTGGCCGTGCGCTGCCTGGCCCGGTCGGCGGACGACCGCCCGTCCGTCGAGGAGGTCGCCGCCGTCACCGCCGCACACGCCGGTGCGGCGGAGGCCGACGACGCGGGCCTGCCGCCCGCCCTGACCGCCCGGCTCGGCCGGGACGCGGCCGGCCTGCTGGCCCTGGAGGGCCCGGAACCGACGCAGGTGTCGACCCCCGCCGCGCCACCGCCCGCGCCCAACGCACCGCCCCCGCCGTCCGAGGCGCCGCCACCCCCACCGCCGTTCGCCCTGCCGCCGTCCGCCCTGCCGACGGTGACCGCCGCCGTCCCGGGCCCCGCCCCGGCACCCGGCCTGCGGCCCGGCCCGTCCGCTCCGCCCGGCCCGGCACGCTCCCGGCTGGGCCTGGCCCTCGCCGGGGCGGCCGTCGCCGCCGTCCTGGCCATCGCGCTGACCGTGCTCCTCGTCCGCCCCTTCGGCGACGACGGGAAACAGCAGGCCGACGGCGCCCCCGGCGCGTCCTCCGACCCGCGACCGGGCCCCGACGCGGACCGCGCGTCCCCGCAGGAGGACCCCGATCAGGACGAGCAGCCCGAGCAAGGCGAGCAGGAGCCCGAAGCGCCCCTCTACGACGAACTGCCCTCGTTCGTCCGGGAGGAGGGCGAGATCCTGGTGTACTGGGACGACCACGGCCTGCCGCTGGCCGAAGGCGCCGGTGAGCACGAGGGGTTCGAGCCCGCGCTCGCCATGGCACTCAGCCGACAGCTCGGGGTGGACCTCACCTTCCGTCAGGTCAACCACGACCGCCAGCTCTCGAGGCTGACGAACGCGGCGCTCGGCCTGGGCGAGCTGAACGCCTTCGCCTTGACCAGGCCCCTGAAGCACGTCGCGCACCCCGAGCAGTCGACCGACTTCGACTTCGTCCCCTACTTCGTGGAGAGCGAGGTCCTCGTCGTGCCCGAGGGCCGCACCGGGGAGGTCAAGAACCTCGGTGACCTGTGCGGCAGGACCGTCGTGACGCTGTCCGGCATGGAGGAGCAGATCCACGAGCGCAGCGCGGAGTGCGCCACGCCCATAGAGGTGACAGAAGTGCCCTACGAGAGCCGCGCGGTGGAATCCGTGCGAGCGGGGGAGGCCGATGCCTGGTACGCCCTCCACGCAGACGCCGTCGGTCACCTCGCCGAACCCGAGCGCGCCGGGCTGGCCATCGCCGAGGCGCGGATGAAGCCCGCCCGCATCGGCCTCGCCGTCCCGGCCGACGCCGAGCCGCTGGCCGACGTCCTGCGGCAGGCGCTCCAGTCCCTGATCGACGACGGCACCTACGCCGACCTGCTGGAACAGTGGGGCATGGAGGACCTGGCCGTCGACTCCGCCACCGTCGTCGACTGACGCCCCCGGACCGGCGCGCCGGGCGTGTTTCAGACACGGTGCGCCGGTCTGCTTCTTTGATCGACTGAGCCGTGGAGCGGACGTCGACCAGTGATCCGTGACCGATGAGGCCATGCGGAAATCAAACCGAGCCAGGACACCGGTCACGCCTGTTTGCAGACGCCCTGGGTCAACCGGCGGGATTCATCCGACGACGTGTTGTTTTCCAGCAATCATCACGCAGTTACTTTGCCTATGACAAAACTCGTTGAATTCGTGGGAGTTGCGACGGCCCAGACATCGGCCTCCCGATGCGGTGGACCACCGGGAGAGGACGCACCGCCGGGAGGCATTCCCGACCTCAGCGCGGGTCCTTGCGCATGCACCAGGTGCGGGGCCCGCCGTCGGGGAGGGTGACGGCAGCGGTGACGCGGAAGCCGAGCCGCTCGTAGAAGCGCACGTTCCGCTCGTTGGAGGTCTCCAGGAACACCGGAAGCCCGGCCTTCCCCGCCTCCTCAAGGCCGGGAGCCAGCACCGCGCCGCCGAGGCCCTCACCCTGCGCTTCGGGAGCGACGGCCACCGCGTTCAGGAACCACGCCGGCTCCCGCGGCCGGTGCGGAGCAACAGCCTGTTCCGCGGAGGCGTAGGCCGCCTGCCGGTCGCCGGTCAGCTCCGCGAGCACCGGGCCGACCTCGGCGAAGGCAGGCGAGGGGTCCGCGTCGGGCGTGGCCCACACGGCGACGGCACGTCCTCCGTCGGCCACCCACACACGGCCGTACACCATGCCGATGCGCGTGAGGCAGATTTCCTGGAAGCGCCGAACTCTTTCCTCATGGCCCTCTGCGGCGATCACATGCCGCGTGAAGGGATAGTCGGCGAAGGCTCGGGCCAGTGTGTCGACCGAGACGGAGATGTCCGCGTCGGTGAGGGGACGTACGACAGGGAGGTTCTGGTGATGTGCCGTGTTCACCACGTCATCCTGTCAGCAGGCGTACGGGGAGCGACGCTCCGGCCGCCGCTCACACCGGCCAGGAGCGGCCGGGGTCGTCGAGCCACGCACGGTGCTCCATGTCCCACGGCCAGATCACGTCCGGCAGGAAGTCGTCGCGGTCCACCGCCGCGAAGACGGGCAGCCACTCCGGAGACAGCGCCCCGGCATCCAGGAGGAGCCGCCCGAGGGCGGCCCGGCCGGGACGCAGGACGTGCAGGGCACCCGTCGTCACCTGCGGTGCGTCCCGTCACCGGGCGGGGTGTCCCCGTCGGGCGACGGCGGTTCCTGCGGCGGCGTTGTGGGTGGGTGCGCAGTCATGGCGGAGCAACTGGCGCACATCACACAGTTGGTCCGCGACGGGCGCATCAGGGTGCAGGTCGTCCCCTTCTCAGAAGGAGCGCACGGCCCCGTCATGGGATCGATGCTCACGCTGATGAAATGTGCCGACGCACCCGACCTCGCCTACGTCGAGGGCCTCTACACGGGCAACGTGATGGACGACGACCGAGTGGGGGAGGTGCAACGGTGCCGTGACGCCTACGATCCAGCGAGGGCCGCCGCGCTCTCGCCGAGGCTGTCCTTGCATCTGCTGGACACGGTCACGAAGGAATACAGAGACCATGAACAAGGCGATCGACCTGACCAACGCGGCTTGGCGCAAGTCCAGTTACAGCGGAGGTGACAACGGCTCGTGCGTGGAGGTGGCCGACGGCTTCCCCGGAGTCATGCCGGTCCGTGACAGCAAGAACCCCACCGGCCCCGCGCTCGTCATCCCCGACACCGCCTGGCGTGCCTTCATCGGATACGCCCGCACCACTCGCGTCTGAAGGCCGACGGGCGTCGGCCGTGAGGGCCGCCGGGACGGTGAGTGAGAGCCGCCCCGGCGGCGCGGGGTCCCCGGCGGGAGGTCCACGAGGAGCAAGGGACGGCAGGGTGAGCCGCAGCCGACGGCCCCTGCGGTCACGGCTGGTCGTGCCAGGCGAATGCCGTGATCCGCCAGCCCTCCGGAGTGCGGACGAACTGGATGGTCTTGGTACCGCCGCCTTCGAACGGCTCGCCGTCCAAGATCCCGGACTTGCGGTACTCGCCGAACCGCGAGGCGATACCGCCCGCGATCTGCGTCCGTGCGGAGGTCTCCCATTCGGAGAACTCGACCAGCCGACCGTCGGCGAGCAACCGCCCGCGAGGCTCGATGAACTCGTCCACGGTGTAGACCGTGAACTCCGGGCCGGCGTAGACGATCACGCCGCCCGGAACAAGTAGCCGACGGAGTCGGGCCACGTCTGCGGCTTTGCCGCCCCGGTTGTCAAACGCACCGTAGAACTCGGCGGTCACTGCGTCGATCTCGGCCCTGGACATGGCGCGACATTAACAGCGAACCCTAGCCCTGGCCCTGGCCCTGGCCCTGGCCCTGGCCCTGGGCGGCGGGGGTGTGGGCGAGGGCGCTCGGGGTGAGGCGGCCGACGATCGCGGGGGCCTCCTGGACGAGGGAGTCGTCCACGAGCGCCTCGACCATGAACAGGGCGAAGTCCACGCGGCGCGTCAGGTCGCTGGCCAGCACCGGGTCGCCGACGTGGCGACTCCACACGGGCAGGCCCTGGCTCTCGCCCTCCTCCAGGCTGCTGCCGCGCACGACGGTCCACCGGGTGTCGCTGGCGAAGATCCGGCGGCACGCCTCCACCTGGTCCTCGATCTCGACGGCGCGGACGAGCTTGCCCAGCCGGCTGGCGATGCCGACGCCCGCGCGGAACAGGCGCGAGTACCGGTCCTGCCCGTCACGGCTGATGTGCCAGCCGCAGGAGAAGACCAGGCGCGCGCCGGGCCGGGCGTGGTCGAGGACGGCCTGAGCGGTGCCGGAGGAGTACTGCTGGACGCCCCACGGCACGAGGACGGTCAGCACGCCGTCGCACCCGTCGACCGCCCGCCGGATGACCTCGGGGTCGTTCGTGGGGCCGGGGACGATCGTCATGCGGCCCTCGAACGCGGCGAGCTTGGGGACGCTCCGCTCGCGGCACACGCCGACGACCTCGTAGCCGCGCTCCAGCGCGTGCCGGACCATGTACTGCCCGAGCTTCCCCGAGGCTCCGATGATGCAGACCTTCTTGATCCGTTCCGTACCGCTCATGGTTCCGCCCTCTCGCCACCCTGCTTACCCTTATCTTGTAAGGCACGGTAGCCTTACGCCGTAAGGCGGTCAAGCGGAGCGATGGAGGAGCGCATGGGAGAGGGCGGCACGGGGCGGCGCGGAGCGCGGGGACGCACCCCGCTGAGCCGGGAGCGGGTGATCCGCGCGGCGGTGGCGGTGGCGGACGAGAAGGGCTCGGCGGCGGCCCTGACGATGCGGGCCATCGCCGAGCCGCTGGGCGTCGAGGCGATGTCGCTCTACCACCACGTGGGCGGCCGGGAGGACGTCCTGGACGGCATGGTCGACGCGGTGTTCGGCGAGATCGAGCTGCCGCCGCGCGACACGGACTGGAAGAGCGCCATGCGGCACCGGGCGCACTCCGCCCGCGCCGTGCTCCGCGGCCACCCGTGGGCCGTCGCGCTGCTGGACTCCCGCACCCGCCCGGGCCCCGCGACGCTGCGCCACCACGACGCCGTCATCGGCGCGTTGCGCGCCGGGGGGTTCTCCGTGCCGATGGCCGCCCACGCGTTCTCACTGATCGACAGCTACCTGTACGGCTTCGTGATCCAGGAGGTCAGCCTGCCGTTCAGCGGCTCGGCGGAACTGGAGGAGGTGGCGGGCGCCATCCTGCGCGACATGCCCGCCGACGCCTATCCGCACCTCACCGAGCTGGCCACCGAGCACGCGCTCAAGCCCGGCTACGACTACGCCGAGGAGTTCACCTTCGGCCTCGGCCTCATCCTCGACGCCCTGCACCCGGACGAGGAGCCCACCTGACGGTACGGCGACGCACCGCCGCCCCGGACCGGGGTCCGGGGCGGCGGTGGGTGTGCGGGGGTGGGGGCGGCTCAGCCGAGGAGGGTGACGTCGCGGACGGCGCCCTTGTCGGCGGACGTCGCCATCGCGGCGTACGCGCGCAGCGCCTGCGAGACCTTGCGGTCGCGGGCGACGGGTGCGTAACGGCCGCCCAACGCCTCGCGGCGCGCGGCGAGTTCACCGGCCGGGACCTGGAGCTCGATCGTCCGGTTCGGGATGTCGATGGCGATGCGGTCGCCGTCCCGGACGAGGGCGATCGTGCCTCCGGCCGCCGCCTCCGGGGAGACGTGGCCGATGGACAGGCCCGACGTGCCGCCGGAGAAGCGGCCGTCGGTGATCAGGGCGCACTTGGCGCCGAGCCCGCGCCCCTTGAGGAACGCCGTGGGGTACAGCATCTCCTGCATGCCGGGGCCGCCCTTGGGGCCCTCGTAGCGGACCACGACGACGTCGCCCTCGGCGACGCGCTTGGCGAGGATGGCCTCGACCGCCGCCTCCTGGGACTCCACGACGACGGCCTTGCCCTCGAACGTCCAGATGGACTCGTCCACACCGGCCGTCTTCACGACGCAGCCGTCCTCGGCGAGGTTGCCGTACAGGACGGCGAGGCCGCCGTCGGCCGAGTAGGCGTGGGCGGTGTCGCGGATGCAGCCGTTCGCGGCGTCGGTGTCCAGGGTGTCCCACTGCTCCGACTGGGAGAAGGCGGTCGCCGAGCGGACGCAGCCGGGCGCGGCGTAGAACATCTCGGTCGCCTCCGGGGAGGGCGAGCCGCCCCGGATGTCCCATTCCTTGAGCCAGTCGGCCAGGGAGGGGCTGTGCACGGCGTGCACGTCCTCGTGCAGGTGGCCGGCGCGCTGGAGCTCGCCGAGGATGGCGGGGATGCCGCCGGCCCGGTGGACGTCCTCCATGTGGTAGTTCCCGTTCGGGGCGACCTTGCAGACGCAGGGGACGCGGCGGGAGACGGCGTCGATGTCCGCCATCGTGAAGTCCAGCCCGGCCTCCTGGGCGGCGGCGAGCAGGTGCAGCACGGTGTTGGTGGAGCCGCCCATGGCCACGTCGAGGGCCATGGCGTTCTCGAAGGCGGCGCGGGAGGCGACGTTGCGCGGGAGGACGGTCTCGTCGCCCTCGTCGTAGTAGCGGTGCGCGACGTCCACGACCGTGCGGCCCGCGGCCTCGTACAGCTCCTTGCGGGCGGTGTGGGTGGCCAGCACCGAGCCGTTGCCGGGGAGGGCGAGGCCGAGCGCCTCGGTGAGGCAGTTCATCGAGTTGGCGGTGAACATGCCGGAGCAGGAGCCGCAGGTGGGGCAGGCCGCCTCCTCGATGCGCTCCAGGTCCTCGTCGGAGACGGTGTCGCTGACGGCCTCGGACATGGCGTGGACGAGGTCGAGGTTGCTGCGCACGGTGCCGTCGACCAGCGTCGTCTTCCCGGCCTCCATGGGCCCGCCGGAGACGAACACGACGGGGATGTTCAGCCGCAGCGCCGCCATGAGCATGCCGGGCGTGATCTTGTCGCAGTTGGAGATGCAGATCAGCGCGTCGGCGCAGTGCGCCTCGGTCATGTACTCGACGGAGTCGGCGATCAGGTCGCGTGAGGGCAGCGAGTAGAGCATGCCGCCGTGGCCCATGGCGATGCCGTCGTCGACCGCGATGGTGTTGAACTCGCGCGGGACGCCGCCCGCCTCCTTGATCGCGTCGGAGACGATGCGGCCGACGGGCTGGAGGTGGGTGTGCCCGGGGACGAACTCGGTGAAGCTGTTGGCCACCGCGATGATGGGCTTGCCGAAGTCCTCGCGGGCTACGCCGGCGGCCCGGAGGAGGGCGCGGGCGCCCGCCATGTTGCGGCCGTGGGTGACGGTGCGGGACCTCAGCTCGGGCATGGTCTTCCACTCCCTGGAGAGTCGGGGGCTTCCTCGGATTCGAGCGTACGCCCGTCCGCCCATGATCCGGACACCGCCACCACATGATGAGACACGGCGTGAGGTCCGGCGCGCCCCGCCTCCGCGCCCCCGCGTCAGCTCCGGTGGGCGGTGGCGCCCAGGTGCAGTCGGGTGAAGGCCAGCGCCTCGGCCAGGTCCGCCTCGCGTTCGGCGGAGGACATGGCCCGCCGGGTGTTGACCTCCACGACGACGTGGCCGTCGAAGCCGCTCGTCGCCAGGTGGCCCAGCACCTCGGCGCAGGGCTGCGTGCCGCGCCCGGGGACGAGGTGCTCGTCCTTGGCCGAGCCGTTGCCGTCGGCGATGTGGACGTGGCCGAGCCGGTCCCCCATGCGGTCCAGCATGGCGAGGGTGTCGGTACGGGAGGTCGCGGTGTGCGAGAGGTCGATGGTGAAGTGCCGGTAGTCGTCGTTCGTCGGATCCCAGTCGGGCGCGTAGGCCTGCATCTCGCGGTCGCGGTAGCGCCACGGGTACATGTTCTCCACGGCGAACCGGACGTCCGTCTCCCCCGCCATGCGCCAGATGCCGTCCACGAAGGCGCGGGCGTAGCCGCGCTGCCAGCGGAACGGCGGGTGCACGACGACGGTGGAGGCCCCGAGCCGCTCGGCGGCGCTGCGGGCCCGCTGGAGCTTCGTCCACGGGTCGGTGGACCACACACGCTGGGTGATCAGCAGGCACGGGGCGTGCACCGCGAGGACGGGCACGCCGTGCTGGTCGGCGAGGCGGCGCAGGGCCTCCACGTCCTGGCTGACCGGGTCCGTCCAGACCATGATCTCGACCCCGTCGTAGCCGAGCCGCCCGGCCATCTCGAACGCCGTCGCCGTGGTCTCCGGGTACACCGAGGCCGTCGACAGCGCGACCTTGATGCCGCCGCTGTCGCTCGTCCGGGTGAACCCCTGATCGTCTCCCACCACGCGCCCCAGAGTACGGGCAGCCGGGCGGGCGGCGGCGTGGCCTCGCTCACCCCGCGGCCCGGGCGGGTCGTGGTGGCCCCGGCTCCCGGGTCGGGGCGTGCCCGGGCCCGGGCACGCCTCAGCCCCCACGGCCGGGGCCGCGGGGGCTGAGGTCAGAGGTGGTCGATCTCACCGACTCCCACCGGGGAGCGGAGGATCAGAACTGCATGCCCCAGGAGTCGATCTTGCCCGTGTCGTTGGACCAGTTGTCCGTGACGCGGAGCTTCCAGGTGCCGTTGGCGGCCACCGAGGAGGCGTTGACCGTGTAGGTCTGGAGGAGGTCGTCGGCGCTGCCACCGGTGCCGAAGTCCTTCAGCACGGCCGAGGCACCGTTCGGGGCCACGATCTCGACCTTCAGGTCACCGATGTAGGTGTGCTTGATGTTGACGTCGATCTTGAGGTCGGCGGGCGCGTTGCCCGACTGACCGGTCACGTTGATGGAGGACGTCACCGTGGCGTGGTCGCGGATGGCCACGTCGGTGGTGTTCTCGAAGCGGCCGTCGCCCGGGTCACCGGGGTCGCCGGGGTCGCCCTCGCCGACCTGGAGCAGCAGGTTCGGGGAGCCCGAGCCCGGGTTGCTGACCTTGCCGCTGACGGCGGCGGACTCCAGCGAGGAGTCGACCTGCGACGGGCTGGCGCCCGGGTTCTCGCCCAGGACCAGTGCGGCGGCGCCGGCCACGTGCGGCGAGGCCATCGAGGTGCCGGAGATGGTGCGGGTCGCGCTGTTGCTGCCGATCCACGCCGAGGTGATGTCCGAACCGGGCGCGAAGATGTCCAGCGCCGGGCCCCAGTTGGAGAACGAGGAACGGGCGTCGGTGCGCGTGGTGGAGCCGACGGTGATCGCCTCGGTGGTGCGCGCCGGGGAGACGTTCCGGGCGTCCTGGTTCTCGTTGCCCGCGGCCACGGCGTAGGTGACGCCGGAGGCGATCGAGTTGCGGACGGCCTGGTCCAGGCTGGAGTTGGCGCCGCCGCCCAGGCTCATGTTCGCCACGGCCGGCTTCTGCGCGTTCTGCGTCACCCAGTCGACACCGGCGATGACGCCGGAGTTGCTGCCCGAGCCCGAGTCGTTGAGGACACGGACCGAGACGAGGTCGACCTTCTTGGCCACACCGTAGGTGTTGCCGCCGACGGTGCCGGCGACGTGCGTGCCGTGGCCGTTGCCGTCGTTGCCGTTGCCACCGAAGGCGTCGAAGCCGAAGGAGGCCCGGCCGCCGAAGTCGTTGTGGGTGTGGTTGATACCCGTGTCGATGATGTAGGCGGTGACGCCCTCACCGGCGGAGTCCGGGTAGGTGTAGCTGTTGCTCAGCGGCAGGTCGACCTGGTCGATGCGGTCCAGACCCCACGTCGGGTTCGGCTGGGTCGCGGCCAGCTCCACCTTGGCGTCCTGCTCGACCGACTTCACGTGCGGGTCGGCGGCGAGCCTCTTCGCCTCCGACTCGGTCATGTCGAGGACGAAGCCGTTGAGGGCCTCCTCGTAGACGAGTTCGATGTCGGCACCGTACTTCTTGGCGATGCCCTTGCCCGCCTTGGTCTCGGCGTCCGGCGCACCGTCCTCGAGCGTGACGATGTACTGGTCCTTGATCGCGCCCGGGGCACCGGCGCCCAGGATGGTGCCGGTGGGCTCGTCAGCGGCGACCGCGGGGTACGCGGCGCCCACGCTGAGGGCGACGGCCGTCGCGGAGGTCACCGCGACCACCGACCATCTGCGCTTGGGGGAACGCATCACTGCCATTGAGAGGTCCTGTCTCGTTGGTGGTGAATCACATGGGGGGTTGTTCAGCGGGGACATGACATTCCCTGCTGACGACGAACCCTGTACCGCCGTACGGGAATTGCGCAAGGGGGCTGCGTGGGATTTCTGGATTGCGCCACGGCGCGCACCGAATCGGACAGCGGATACGGAAGCAGGCGGAGCTGAATGGGCGGAACACGCGCCGTGGAAGCCCCGCGCGCGAATGGGGCGACCGAGCCCCGTGGGGGGTTGAACGGACGCATACGCAGGCGTCCGAACCGGGGCTCGGCCGAGGCACCGACACGCCGCGGCGCCGGGCAAACAGCCGACGGCTACGGGGACAATCCCGAGCGGCCGGCCGGCGTCGGAAACGTATCGCGGGATTCCGCGGAATCCCATCCGGGCGCCCGTACTACGGATACCTAGAAAACCGTGCGAAATGTCCGTGGCCCGCACACGGGGGCGGCGCGGGGACCCGGACGAAACCCGCCTCACGTGCGACGGTGGCAACACCCGTGCCGGAGACGGGAGACGGCGCGACAGGCCGAGCCGTCGCGTCGACGCCCAGCGCGTCGGACGTGCCGGTGGCGCAGGCGTCGTCTCCACGCGCCGCTCCGCCTGCCGCACGCGCTCCCCCGGCGGCGCAAAGCGTTCCCCACGCCCGGGCGCGTGGTGTCCGTAGGTCGCAACACCCGTACGTGCGGCGGGGGTTGGGACCGTCCGCCGCCGGGATCAGGCCGAGCGGAGGAGGTCCAGGCGGCGCAGGATGACGCCCTCGCGCAGCGCCCAGGGGCAGATCTCCACCCGCTCGGTGCCGAAGAGGTCCATGGCGGCCTCCGCGACGAGCGCCCCGGCGAGGAGCTGGCGCGCCCGGCCCTCCGAGACGCCGGGCAGCTCGGCCCGCCGGGCCGCCGTCATCGTCGCCAGCCGGGGCACCCACTCCTCCAGGGACGTGCGGCTCAGCTCGCGCTGCACGTACAGCCCCTCCGCCGAGCGGGCCGCGCCGCCGAGCCGGGCGAGCTGCTTGAACGTCTTCGACGTCGCGACGACGTGGTCGGGCGCGCCCAGCCGACTGAACGTGCCGACGACGCGGGCGATCTCCGCACGGACGTGCCGGCGCAGGGCCCGGACGTCGTCCGGGTCCGGCGGGTCGCCCGGCAGCCAGGCGGCGGTGAGCCGCCCGGCACCCAGCGGCAGGGAGACGGCGGCGTCGGCCTCCTCGTCGTGACCGCAGGCGATCTCCAGGGAACCGCCGCCGATGTCGAGGACCAGCAGCCGTCCCGAGGACCAGCCGAACCAGCGGCGCGCGGCAAGGAACGTCAGCCGGGCCTCGTCGGGGCCGGACAGGACGCGCAGGTGGACACCGGTCTCGTCGGCGACGCGGGCCAGCACCTCGCCGTCGTTCGACGCCTCGCGGACGGCGGAGGTGGCGAAGGGCAGCAGGTCCTCCACTCCCATGTCCTCGGCGACCTGGAGCGCCTCGCGGACGGTCGCGACCAGCCGGTCCACGCCCGCGCGGGTGATCGCGCCCTCCGCGTCGAGCAGCTCCGCCAGCTTCAGTTCCGCCTTGTGGGAGTACGCCGGCAGCGGTCGGGCACCCCCGTGCGCGTCCACCACCAGGAGGTGAACGGTATTCGAACCCACATCGAGGACACCGAGTCTCATGGGGGAGAACGCTAACGCGCCGCACGCGTCGTCGTGGCGGGTGGCCCGTACGCTGGGGGCGTGGGCAAGACGAACGCGAAGAAGTCGGGCAAAAGCCGGAGCGCCGACCGGAACATCGGCGGGGAGCGGCGGCGGGCCGCGGGCGAGGAGGTCGACCTCGACCACGCACGGGCCTGGGTGGAGTTCCCCGACCCGGCCGACGAGGAGCAGGTCTTCCGCTGCGACCTGACGTGGCTCACCTCACGCTGGTCGTGCGTCTTCGGCGCGGGCTGCCAGGGCATCCGGGCGGGCCGGGCCGCCGACGGCTGCTGCACGCTGGGGGCGCACTTCTCCGACGAGGACGACGAGCGCCGCGTCGCCGAGCACGTCGCGCGGCTGACACCGCAGACGTGGCAGTTCCACGACGAGGGAGCCCGCGCCGGCTGGACGGAGACCGACGAGGACGGCGAGCGCAAGACGCGACGCCACGGCGGCGCGTGCATCTTCAACAACCGGCCGGACTTCGCGGGCGGCGCCGGATGCGCCCTGCACCTGCTGGCGCTGCGCGAGGACCGCGAGCCGCTGGAGACCAAGCCGGACGTGTGCTGGCAGCTGCCGATCCGGCGGACGTACGCGTGGATCGAGCTGCCCGACGGCGAGCAGCGGCTCCAGGTCTCCATCGGGGAGTACGACCGGCGGGGCTGGGGCTCGGGCGGCCACGACCTGCACTGGTGGTGCACCGGCGCTCCGGCGGCGCACGGCGGCTCGGACCCGGTGTACGTCTCCTACCGCGCCGAGCTGACGGAGCTGATGGGGAAGGCCGGGTACGACCGTCTCGTGGAGCTGTGCGAGGCGCGGCTGGCGGCGTCCCTGCCCCTGGCACCCCACCCGGCCGACCCGGCACGGGCCACCGAAAAGCCCCATATGTCCGAATAGCTCGGTTCGCTGGGAATTCCGCGCCTTTAGGAATGGCCGTGGCGAGGGTCACACAAAAAGTGGCATTGACCGTGCAACCGCGTGGCCGACGTCATGCACCGCCGAACAAGTCCCCCAGCAAAGCGGGTATTTGCCCGGCGCCCGGCGTCGAGGAATTCACGCTCGGAGAATAGCCAAACGCGTTCCGTGGCGGAATTCCCCATGATCGTCACTTGGGCGCTAAATGTCGGTATCCCCGCGCCTTGTCCGCGGTCGGCGGCCCGTGTTTATGTGTCTCCGCTCCCGACCACCTGGCGGGGGCCCCACCCGCGGCACGCCGAATCCCGCTGCCCGTGGAGGGGAAAATGACTGCACGTCACCGCAGCGGGAGCGGGGGAACCAGGTAAGTGCCGTGCCGCGGATTTCCGTGGCCGGCTTGGGGTGAAGCCATGTCCGCAGCGCGGTTCCTCGCGGTTCAGCGCGAACGGAACCGCGACGGAACCGCAAGGAACCGCCGCGAACATGGCCGGGCAGCTCTCGTCCGAATCCGACAGCTCACCTCGCAGGCGTAGGAGAGGACGCATACCTATGTCTCGTGGCCGTCACCGCCGCTCCCGCACCCCGCTCAACTCCCGCAGCCTGTCCCGGCTGTCCCTCGCGCTGACCGTCGGCACCGCCGGCGTCGCCGTGCCGCTCGTCGCGGCCGGCAGCGCGCAGGCCGCCCCCACCCCCGCCGCCGCCCCGGCCGTCGTGGAGCAGGCCGCCCCCGCCGCCGCCCCGCAGACGAAGGCCGGGACCTACACCGTCACCGCAGGCGACACCCTGCACGGCATCGCCACCGCCGAGGACGTCGAGGGCGGCTGGGAAGCCCTCTACGAGACCAACGAGGAGACCATCGGCGACGACCCGGACCTGATCGTCCCGGGCCAGGAGCTGTCCCTCGCCGCGCAGGCCGACGAGCGCGGCTCCGCCGACCGGGCCGACCGCACCGCCGAGCGGGCCGCCGTCACCACGCAGGCCTACCCGGACAACCTGGACGGCTGGATCCGCGAGGCCATGTCCATCATGAAGGCCCACGGCATCCCGGGCAGCTACGACAGCATCCACCGCAACATCCTGCGGGAGTCGAGCGGCAACCCGAACGCCATCAACAACTGGGACATCAACGCCCAGAACGGCACGCCGTCCATCGGGCTGCTCCAGGTCATCAAGCCGACCTTCGACGCCTACCACGTCGCGGGCACCCCGCACGACCAGTACGACCCCGTCGCGAACATCGTGGCCGCCTGCAACTACGCGGCCGACCGCTACGGCTCGATCGACAACGTCTTCGGCCCGTACTGAGCCGACGGCGCACCCGCCACACGCGAACGGCCGCCGGTCACCGCACAGCGGTGGTCGGCGGCCGTCGTGCGTGGCGGTGAGGCGTCCCGGGCGTCACGGAGGCGGCTCCGACGGGCCCGGCTCGGTGGACGGGTCCCCGGAGGGCGGCGGGTCCGACGGCTCCGGGTCCTCGGGCGGCTCCGACGGGCCCGGGTCGGGCGACGCGCCCTGCCCCTCGACGGTCACCACGGCCCCCGCCGGGGCGAGGTGGATCTGCGCCGACCACGCGCCGACGGGCTCGGCGTCCCGGTCCACGGTCACCCGGACGGTCACCGACTCGCCGGGCGCCAGCGTGCCGGAGGTCCGGCTCAGCCGCAGCCACGCGGCGTCCGTCGAGGCGGACCACGTCACCGCCGAACCGCCCGAGGCCGTCAGGGTGATGAGGGTGGCCCCGCCCGAGGTGTCCGCGCGGACGGAGAGCCGACCGGGCGCCGGCGCCGTCGTCGCCCCGCCGTCGGAGCCGGCGGGGTCCGAGGCCGACGGCGTGGGTGAGGGCTCGGCGGGGCCGGGCGAGGCGTCGTCCTCGCCGGGCCTCCCGTCCTCCCCCGGCGACACCGCGACGCCCGCCCGCCCCGCGCGCTCGCCGGGCCCGGGGCCCGGGTCGCCGTGCGAGGTGCCGTCGTACGGGTGGTCGCGGACGCCGTCCTCCTCCAGCGCCTCGGCCGCCGTCACGGAGGCCTCCTCCCGTGCCTCGCCGGTCAGCGGCGCGCCCCGGTAGGCCGCCCACACCGCGAGGACCGGAGCGGCGATAACGGTGGCCACGACCGTCGTCGTGACCGCCCGGCTGCGCAGCCGCTCCCGGCGCGCGGACCGGTCCCGGTCGTCCACCGGGAAGCCCCGGCGGTCGAAGCGCGGGGTGTGCAGCATCCGGGCCCGCTGCGCGAGCAGCAGGGCGGCGTGCACGGACGGCCGTGGCGCGGACAGCAGCGGCAGCCGCCCGCCACCGGTCGGCGCGGTCCCGGGCCAGGGCCCGCCCGCCATGTACCGCTCGGAGGCCCGGCGGCAGCCGGGGCAGGCGTCCACGTGGCGGACGAGCTCGCGGCACAGCGCGGTGCCCAGGCGCAGCTCGCCCTGGCGGCTCTCGGCGGCGATCCCGGCGACGGCCGGGCAGCCCCCCGTGGCGACGACGCCGAGGGCCGCGCGGGTGCGTTCGACCTCGCAGGCTCCGCTGGACAGCAGCTCCCGCGTGACGTCCGGGGTGCGGGCCAGCACGGCGGCGACCTCGTGGACGGGCAACTGGTGCCGGATCGCGAGCTCCAGGGCCTCGCGCTGCTCGGGCACCGTCCCCGCCGCCTCCGGCCAGGCGAGCGCGGCCAGTTCGCGACGCCGCTGCCGGGCGGCGGGCGTCGTGAGCGGCGGCCCCTGGACGACCGGCACCCCCGCGCCCAGGCGGCGCAGGCAGGACCAGCGGACGAGGGCGTAGAGCCACGGCCGGTGCTGCGCCGGGTCGGTGGGGGCCCGGTCGCGCACGCGCTGGCGTTCGGCGACGGCCAGGGCGTCGCCGAGGGCCGCGACGGCGGCGTCGTGGTCGCACATGACGGACAGGCAGTAGGTGAACAGCCCGTCCAGGTAGGCGTCGAAGTGCACGGGCGGACGCGCCTCCGGCCGTGCCCCGGCGCCTTTGGCGGAACGTTCGGCCGCGCGCTGCGCGGTCCGTTCGGCCGGCTGCTCGGTGATGCGTTCGGTGGTGCGTTCGGTGGTGCGTTCGGTGGTGCGCTCCTCCCGCTCCCGCGCGCGCCGCTGCTCCCGCGGGGAGGCGGCCCGGTGGGCGCCCTGGCCCGGACGCCCGGCGTGGCGCCCGGGCGACGCGGCGCGGCGGGCCCGCGGTGCGCTGCCGGTCTCGGGGTGCTGCTCGCGCCTGGTGGTCATCACCCGGCGACGGTAGGCGGCGCGCGGGGGCGCACTCCGCCCGTGCGCCTGGGATTAGCCCGGAAGAGTGATGATCTCACTCGAAAGAGGACGACGAGGGGCGTGCGCGTGCCACCCCCGAACCACTCGCACGAGACCTCGGCGCCGGGCGCGGGACCGCGGAGCCGACGGGCACCCCGCGCGCCGACGGTCGACGGCCCGCGCTGTCGGCACGGCCTGGCGGTAGGGGCTGTCGGTGGACGCCGCTACGGTGAGCGCATGGCTGCCCGCAAGTCCCCCGCGAAGGACCGCCCCACCTACCGCTGCTCCGAGTGCGGTTGGGCCACGCCGAAGTGGCTCGGCCGCTGCCACGAGTGCCAGGCGTGGAACACCATCGAGGAGACGGGCACGGGCAGCGGCGGCGTGCGGACGACGGCGGCGGGCCGGGTGACGACGCCCGCGCTGCCCATCGGCCAGGTGGACGCCCGCCAGGCGGCGGCCCGCGCCACGGGCGTCCCCGAGCTGGACCGGGTGCTGGGCGGCGGTCTGGTCCCCGGCGCTGTGGTGCTGCTGGCCGGTGAGCCCGGCGTCGGCAAGTCCACCCTGCTGCTCGACGTCGCCGCGAAGGCCGCCGGTGAGGGGCGGCGCACCCTCTACGTCACCGGTGAGGAGTCCGCCGGTCAGGTCCGCATGCGGGCCGACCGCATCGGGGCGCTCAGCGAGCACCTCTACCTCGCCGCCGAGACGGACCTGTCCGCCGTGCTCGGCCACCTGGACGACGTGAAGCCCGCCCTCCTCGTCCTGGACTCGGTGCAGACGGTGGCCTCGCCCGAGATCGACGGCGCGCCCGGCGGCATGGCCCAGGTCCGCGAGGTGGCGGGCGCCCTGATCCGGGCGTCGAAGGAACGGGGGATGTCGACGCTGCTCGTCGGGCACGTCACCAAGGACGGCGCCATCGCCGGGCCCCGGCTGCTGGAGCACCTGGTCGACGTCGTCCTGCACTTCGAGGGCGACCGGCACGCCCGGCTCCGGCTGGTCCGGGGCGTGAAGAACCGCTACGGCGCCACGGACGAGGTCGGCTGCTTCGAGCTGCACGACGAGGGCATCACCGGCCTCGCCGACCCCTCCGGCCTCTTCCTCACCCGGCGCGACGAGCCCGTGCCCGGCACCTGCCTGACCGTGACGCTGGAGGGGCGCCGCCCACTCGTGGCGGAGGTGCAGGCGCTCACCGTCGACTCCCAGATCCCCTCGCCGCGCCGGACGACCTCCGGGCTGGAGACCTCGCGCGTCTCGATGATGCTGGCCGTCCTGGAGCAGCGCGGCCGGATCAACGCACTCGGCAAACGCGACATCTACAGCGCCACCGTCGGCGGCGTGCGGCTGTCCGAACCGGCCGCCGACCTGGCCGTCGCCCTCGCCCTGGCCAGCGCCGCCATCGACACCCCGCTGCCGAAGAACCTGGTCGCAGTCGGGGAGGTCGGGCTCGCCGGGGAGGTCCGCCGCGTCACCGGCGTCCAGCGGCGGCTGGCCGAGGCCGCCCGACTCGGCTTCACCCACGCCCTCGTGCCCACGGACCCGGGGAAGGTACCGGCCGGCATGCGGGTTCTGGAGGTCGCGGACATAGGCGACGCGCTGCGCGCCCTGCCCGCGCGCAACGCCGGAGCCTGAGCCCCGGCGCCGCCGGTAGACTTTGCCCTGGTCTCGCCCGTACGTACGACCCGCGAAGGCAACCGCCGGCCATCACGCACGACCGAAGGAGCGCCGTGGCACCCATTGACCGGGCAGCAGCCGCTGACAAGCTGATGCGCGCCTCGCTGAGCGCGGTCGCTCCCGGCACCGCCCTGCGCGACGGCCTGGAGCGAGTGCTGCGGGGCAACACCGGCGGACTCATCGTCCTCGGCATGGACCGGACGGTGGAGCCGCTGTGCAGCGGCGGCTTCGTCCTCGACGTCGAGTTCTCCGCGACGCGCCTGCGCGAGCTGTGCAAGCTCGACGGGGCGCTCGTGCTGGACAAGGACATCACCAAGATCGTGCGCGCCGGCGTACAACTCGTGCCGGACGCCTCCATCCCGACGGAGGAGACCGGCACCCGGCACCGCACCGCGCAGCGCGTGTCGATCCAGACGGGCTTCCCGGTCGTCTCCGTCAGTCAGTCCATGCGGCTGATCGCGCTCTACGTCGACGGGCAGCGCCGCGTCCTGGAGGACTCCGCCGCGATCCTCTCCCGCGCCAACCAGGCCCTGGCCACGCTGGAGCGGTACAAGCTGCGCCTGGACGAGGTGGCCGGCACCCTCTCCGCCCTGGAGATCGAGGACCTGGTGACCGTCCGGGACGTCTCCGCCGTCGCCCAGCGGCTGGAGATGGTCCGCCGCATCGCCACCGAGATCGCCGAGTACGTCGTCGAGCTCGGCACCGACGGCCGCCTGCTCTCCCTTCAGCTCGACGAGCTGATCGCCGGTGTCGAGCCGGAGCGGGAGCTGGTCGCCCGGGACTACGTACCCCAGTCCGGCAAGCGGGCCCGCACCGTCGGCACGGCGCTGACCGACCTGGACCGGCTCACCCACTCCGAGCTGCTGGAGCTGCCGACCGTCGCCCGCGCCCTCGGCTACAGCGGCGCCCCCGAGACGCTCGACTCCGCCGTCTCCCCGCGCGGCTTCCGGCTCCTCGCCAAGGTCCCGCGGCTGCCCAACACCGTCATCGAACGGCTGGTCGAGCACTTCGGCGGGCTGCAGAAGCTGCTGGCCGCCAGCGTGGACGACCTCCAGACGGTCGAGGGCGTCGGCGAGGCCCGCGCCCGCTCCGTCCGCGAGGGCCTCTCGCGCCTCGCCGAGTCCTCCATCCTCGAACGCTACGTCTGACCCCACCGCGAACGCGGTGAGGAATACCGGGGGTGGGGTGGGGGTTGACTACCCCGGGGGGTGTTTCCCGAGAGAGCGATGTGAGGTCCCCATGAGCACCGTCAGCCTGACCGCCGACACCTTCCAGGAGACCGTGGCCGGCAACGACATCGTCCTGGTCGACTTCTGGGCCTCCTGGTGCGGCCCGTGCCGGATGTTCGCCCCGGTCTACGAGCGGGCCTCCGAGCAGCACTCCGACATCGTCTTCGGCAAGGTCGACACCGAGGCGGAACGGGCGCTGGCCGGGGCCGCCGACATCACCTCCATCCCCACGCTGATGGCCTTCCGCGAGGGCGTCCTCGTGTTCGCCCAGCCGGGGGCGCTGCCGCCGCAGGCGCTGGACCAGGTGATCACCGCCGTCCGGGAGCTGGACATGGACGAGGTCCACAGTGCCGTGGCCGCCGGGTCCGCTGGCCAGGAGGGACGGTCCGATGGTCCGCCTGCCTCCTGACGACACACGTGCGGCGGTCAACCGCATCAAGCGCGCCCAGGGCCAACTCGCCGGGGTGGTACGGATGCTGGAGGACGGGCGCGACTGCGAGGACGTCGTCACGCAGCTGGCGGCGGCCAGCCGCGCGCTGGACCGCGCCGGGTTCGCCGTCGTCGCCAGCGGGCTCAAGCAGTGTCTGGCCGCCGAGGGCGGGGCCGACAGCCTGGACACCCGGAAGATGGAGAAGCTCTTCCTCTCCCTGTCCTGACCGGTCCCCGTCCTGACCGGTCCGGCCCCCCGCCCGGCCCCGCAGGCCCCCTCGATCCCCGGATCGAGGGGGCCTTTCCGCTGCGCGGGCCCGGTGGCGGACGGTGGGTCTTACTCGGCCGCAGAGGGGGCACCCGTGAAAGCGGCATCCCGGCCCGGGGCGCGTCCCGGGCCTGAAATACCCCCCTAGGTATCTCTGTTACAGTGAATGAAAGGATACCCCCTGGGGTACAAACGCCACAGGAAGGAGTCGCCGTCGTGTTCTTCGTCGACACCCTGGAGCTGTCCGGGCTGGGGAACCGCAGCTACCTGGCCGGAGGCGCCGAGAGCGCGGTGGTCATCGACCCGCCGCGCGACATCGACCAGGTCGTCGCGACCGCCGCGCGGCGCGGCGTGCGGATCGCCTACGTGGCCGAGACCCACGTGCACAACGACTACGTCACCGGGGGCCTGGAGCTGGCCCGGGTCAGCGGCGCCCGGTACCTGGTGCCGGCCGACGCCTCCGTCGCCTACGCCCGCACCCCCGTCTCCGACGGCGACACCGTGACGGTGGACGACGGCCTCGTCCTGCGGGCGGTCGCCACGCCCGGCCACACGCCGCACCACACGACCTACGTGTTGGAGGAGGCCGGCCGGGGGGTCGCCGCGTTCACCGGCGGATCGCTGCTGATCGGCAGCGTCGGCCGACCGGACCTCGTCGAGCCGAGGCTCACCGAGCAGCTGGCCCGCGCCCAGCACGCTTCCGCGCACCGCCTGGCGGACCTGCTCGACGACGACGTCCCGGTGCTGCCGACGCACGGCTTCGGCAGCTTCTGCTCCTCCTCGCAGGCCGAGGGGGACGCGACCACGATCGGCGCCGAGCGGCGGAGCAACGAGGCGCTGACCAAGGACGTGTCCACGTTCGTCGCGGACCTGCTGCCGCAGCTCGAGGACGTGCCCGCCTACTACGCCCACATGGCCCCGGCCAACGCGGCGGGCCCCGCCCCGATCGACCTCACGCCGCCCGAGCGGGCCGACGCCCGCGAGCTCGCCGCGCGGCTGGCCGCCGGGGAGTGGGTGGTGGACCTGCGGAACCGGGTCGCCTTCGCCGACGGCCACCTCGCGGGCGCGTTCAACTTCGAGGGCGACGGCAAGCTGGCCACCTACCTGGCGTGGCTGATCCCCTGGGGCAAGCCCGTCACCCTGCTCGCCGAGACCGCCGAGCAGGTCGCGGCCGCGCAGCGGGAGCTGGCCCGGGTGGGGATCGACCGCCCGGCCGCCGCCGCCACCGGTGACCCGCGCGGCTGGGTGCGGGACGGGGAGCCGCTGCGCTCCTTCCCGCGCGCCGCGTTCGCCGACCTCGCCGACGTGCTCGGCCGGGACGAGCGGCCCGTCGTCCTCGACGTGCGCCGCGACTCCGAGCGGAAGAACGGCTACGTGAGCGGCTCGGTGCACGTGCCGATCCACGAGCTGCACGGCCGCGTCGACGAGGTCCCGCCGGGCACGGTGTGGGTGCACTGCGCGGGCGGGATGCGGGCGGCGATCGCCGCCTCGCTGCTGGACGCCGCAGGCCGGGACGTCGTCGCCGTCGACGACGGCTTCGACGCCGCCGAGGAGGCGGGCCTGGACCTCGTCCGGCCCGACGGCCGCGCCTGAACGTCGCCTCGTTCCCCGACCGCACGGACCCGCTGACGCCTCACCGGCTCAGCGCACGGAGTGATGCTCGATGTGCCCCCGCCCCGAACCGGACCGCCTCACGCCCGCGCAGGCGCACCGGCGGCTCTCCCACGGCGAAGCCGTCCTGCTCGACGTCCGGGAGGCGGACGAGTGGAACGCCGGGCACGTGCCCGGCGCGGTGCACCTCCCCCTGTCCCGGCTCGCCACGGGGGCGGCCCTGCCGCCGACGGCGGGCGACGGCCCCGTGGTGGCGATCTGCCGCTCGGGACGCCGCTCCCAGCAGGCCGCCGAGATCCTCGCCGAACGCGGCGTCGAGGCCACCGACGTCGTCGGCGGGATGATCGCCTGGAGCCGGGCCGGACTCCCGGTCGCCCCGCCCGGGCGGGGCGGAGAGGGCCCGTGACCGCGCTCGTCCTGGCGCTGGCCGCGGGGGCCGTGGTCGGAGTCGCGCTCGGCGCGCTGGGCGGGGGCGGCAGCGTGCTCGCCGTCCCGGCCCTGATCTACCTCCTCGGGCTCACCCCGGCCGCCGCCACCACCGCGAGCCTGCTCATCGTCACGGCGACCTCGCTGACCGCCCTGACCGCGCACGCCCGCGCCGGGAACGTGCGCTGGCGGGCCGGCGCGCTGCTCGCGGCGGCCGGGCTGCTGCCCGCCGCCGCGGCCGGAGCCGCCGCGACACGTCTGCCGCAGGCGGTGCTGACCGGGGCGTTCGCCGTCGTGGCGGGCGTCGCGGCCGTCCTCATGCTGCGCGCGGCCCCCGCCCGGAGCACGCCCGCCACGGCGGTGCGGCCGGTGCGGGCGGCCGGTACGGGCGCGGGCCTGGGGGCGCTGACGGGACTGCTCGGCGTGGGCGGCGGGTTCCTCGCCGTCCCGGCGCTGGTCACCGTGCTCGCCTTCGAGATGCGGGCGGCGGTGGGCACCAGCCTGCTCGTCATCTCGGCCAACTCGCTCGCCTCGCTGGCGACGCGCGGCGCCACCACGGCCGAGCTCGGCTGGGCGGTCATCGCACCGTTCGCCGGTGCGGCGATCCTCGGCGCCTGGGACGGCAAGCGGCTGGCCGCCAAGGTCTCCGGCACCGCACTCAGGCGCGCCTTCGCCGTGGCCCTGCTCGCCGTGTCCGCCTTCATGCTGGCCGACGCGCTGTGGTGAGCCACCGGGGCCGGGGCGCTCCCGGCTTCCCGCCCTCCACGCCCTCCCCACCTATACCCCGCCCCGTATCCTGGGCGACACCACCCCCATCAGGAAGAGGAACCACCGACATGAACGCCGCCCCCACCCTCGCCCCCGAGCAGGCCCACGCGCGGCTCGCCGAGCTGATCGTCGTCGACGTCCGCACCCCGGGCGAGTACGCCGCCGGGCACCTGCCCGGTGCGCACAACATCCCCCTGGACGACCTCGACCGGGCGCTGCCCGCCCTGCGCACGGCCGCCGACCGGGGCGACCTCCTCCTCGTCTGCGCCTCCGGGGCCCGCTCGACGCAGGCCTGCGCCCGGCTCGACGAGCACGGCGTCGCCGCCACCACCCTCGCGGGCGGGACGGACCGCTGGACCGAGCTCGGTCACGACGTGCACCGTCCGGCCGGCGCCCGCGCCGTGTGGGGCATGGAGCGGCAGGTCCGCTTCACCGCCGGCTCCCTCGTCCTGGCCGGACTGCTGGCGGGACGCCGCGTCGGGGGCGCCCGGCTGCTGTCCGCGGGCGTCGCGGGCGGGCTGGTCTTCTCGGCCCTCACCGACACCTGCGGCATGGCCCGCCTGCTGGCCAAGCTGCCCCACAACCGTCCGCGCCCCGGCGACCTGGACGCCACCCTCGCCGCGCTGGCCGACTGAAGGCCCCGGTGCGGGCGCAGGACCCGGGCCGTCAGTCCTTGGCGAGGACGAAGGAGGTCTGGGCGGTGCCGAGGCCGGGGACGGCGATCTCGGCGAGGTAGGTTCCCGGCTCCGCTTCGGCCCGGGATTTCCCGGAGCAGCCGGGCGCGCTGCCCCGGCGGTCCCACTCGATCGTGTGGTCGACCTTCTCCCGGCCGGGCACCCGGAGTTGGGCGGCGTCCTCGGGCTCGGCGCAGTGCTCGGAGGACCAGACGGTCTCGTCGTCGGCGTCCACGACGGTGACGACGGCCTGCTCCGGGCCGACGCCCACCCGGCACGCGGAGCCGCCGGTGTTGTCGACCGTGAGGCGCAGCCGCGGACGTTCGTCGGGCGCGTAGGTGTTGCGGACGGCGACGAGGCTCAGCTTCACCTTCCCGGCGGCGCAGACGGGCAGACCGTCGACGTCCCCGCCGCCCGAAGCGCCGGGCTCGGCGTCGCCGTTCTTGCCGTCCTTGGACGCCCCCTCACCGCCGGAGCCGTCGGAGTCACCGTCCGAACCGTCGGAACCGTCCGAACCGCCGTCACCGTCCCCGGACGCGCCGGGGTCCGCGTCGTCCCCGCCGGAGCCGCCGGAGCCCGACTCGTCGCGGCCGCCGGGCCGGGAGTCGTCGAGGGACTCGGTGGCGCTCGGTCCGGGCGTGATGGAGCTGGCCGCACCGCGCTCGTCGTCCGGGCCGCCGCCGGCCTGGTTCCGGGTGTCACCACCCCCGCCGCCCAGGCTGAACATCCACAGCGCGAGGAGGGAGAGCAGCGCGACCACGGACAGCGCGACCGCCCTCCGTCGCCAGTAGATGGAGGAGGGAAGCGGCCCGACCGGATTGCGCAGTGATCCCACGCCGGAAACCTTACGAGACATCAGCCGTCCGCCGAGCCGCACCCGCCGCTGGATACGTCAACTTTTCGTATCAGCGGCGCGCGGGCGGCCCGTTCACGCTCCGCCGCATGCCGCAAAGGGCCGCGCGGGAGGCGGTATGGCCGCGCGGCGTTCCCGCCCCCGGCGGGGCGTGCCAGGATGGTGGACGACATGACTGCTACCACAGAGACCGAGCACAGCGCTGCCGCACTCCATGGTCCCGTCATCAACTGGTTCGACGCGCACGCCCGGGACCTGCCCTGGCGGCGTCCGGAGGCCGGCGCCTGGGGCGTCATGGTGAGCGAGTTCATGCTCCAGCAGACGCCGGTGAGCCGGGTGCTGCCAGTGTACGAGCAGTGGATGGAGCGGTGGCCGCGCCCCGCCGACCTGGCCAAGGAGACGCCGGGCGAGGCCGTGCGCGCCTGGGGCCGCCTCGGCTACCCGCGCCGGGCACTGCGGCTGCACGGGGCGGCGCTGGCCATAGCGGAACGGCACGGCGGCGACGTCCCCTCCGAGCACGCGCAGTTGCTGGCGCTGCCGGGAGTGGGCGAGTACACGGCCGCCGCCGTGGCCTCCTTCGCGTACGGGCGGCGGCACGCCGTGCTGGACACGAACGTGCGCCGGGTCTTCGCCCGCGCCCTCACCGGCTCCCAGTACCCGCCGAACGCGACGACGGCCGCCGAGCGGCGGCTGGCCCGCGCCGTGCTGCCGGAGGCCGACGCGGTGGCGGCGCGCTGGGCGGCGGCGACGATGGAGTTGGGCGCGCTGGTGTGCACCGCCCGCTCCCCGCGCTGCGGCAGCTGCCCGATCGCCGCGCAGTGCGCGTGGCGGCTGGCCGGTTCGCCACCGCACGAGGGCCCGCCGCGCCGGGGCCAGACGTACGCGGGAACGGACCGCCAGGTGCGCGGCCGGCTGCTCGCCGTCCTGCGGGAGGCCACCGAACCCGTCCCCCGCGCGGCGCTGGACACGGTCTGGGACGACGCCGTGCAGCGGGCCCGCGCGCTGGACGGACTCGTGGCGGACGGGCTCGTCGAGCCGCTGCCGGGGCCCGCCTACCGGCTTCCGCACGGGTAGTCCCACCCCGCCGTCCGCACGGTCACCCTCCACAGGAGACGGCCCGGCCGGGCTGTTACACAACCGATGGCCGGCCGTGCGGCGGCCGTGCGGTTGCGGGCACGGTGCCGCAACACCGTGTCCCTACCTTCGTGGCAGACCGGGGAACCCGCCCGGCGAGTCGGCCACGAGGAGGCGACCCAGTGACGCTGCCCCCCGAGGAGACCTGCGAATCCTCCACGCCCCCGCAGTCGTTCGAGACGTACGTGCGCACGCGGCAGGACGCCCTGTTGCGCAGTGCCCGCCGCCTGGTGCCCGACCCGGTGGACGCGCAGGACCTCCTGCAGACGGCGCTCATCCGGACTCTGGGAAACTGGGACGGCATCACGGACAAGTCGCTGGCCGACGCCTACCTCCGTCGCGTCATGATCAACACGCGCACCGAGTGGTGGCGGGCGCGTCGGCTCCAGGAGGTGCCGACGGACACGCTGCCGGAGGTGGCGAGCGAGGAGGACCGTTTCGGTCAGCACGCCGACCGGGCGCTGCTCATGGACGTCCTGTCCGTGCTCGCCCCCAAGCAGCGCAGCGTGGTCGTGCTGCGGCACTGGGAGCAGATGAGCACGGAGGAGACGGCCGAGGCGCTCGGCATGTCCACCGGAACGGTGAAGAGCACGCTGCACCGCGCGCTGTCGCGGCTGCGGACGGAGCTGGAGAGCAGGGAGCGGGAGTGGCATCACGTTGGGGAGCCGCCGGCGGGCCACGGCGTGGTGGCGGCCCACGCGGCCTGACGGCGGCCGCCTGGGCCGCCGTCACCCTGCTGCTGCTCGCGGTCGTCCTGACCGGCTGTGCGGCCGGGGACGGGGTACGCATCGAGGAGTCGGCCTCCGCGTCGGAGGGCACTCCGGCCGAGGCCAGCCCGCTGCCCGCCGCGACGCCGTCGCCCGCCCGGGAGACGGAGGCCGACGCGCCGGAGCCGCCGTCGCCGGGCGCGACGCGGAACACGGACGTGCCGACGGCCGGCGCGCCCGTCTCGCCGCCCGGGGCGAGCGGCGACGTGGAGATCGTCTCGCTGCTGCGCGCGGACCGGGCGGTGAGCCCGGCCGTCAAGCGCGGGCTGGAGCCGTGCGAGGCCGAGGAGTGGCCGATCACCTTCTCCTTCGGGGAGCTGACCGGCGGCCCGGCGGAGGACCTCGTCGTGAACGTGTCCGCCTGCGCCGACGGCAAGGGCGTCGGCTCGTACGTGTACCGGGAGGAGGCGAAGCGGTGGGTCAACGTCTTCGCCGACGAGGAACCGACGGTCTTCGCCGAGGTGACCGAGGGCACACTGCGGGTGCACACCCAGATCTACCTCGACACGGACCCGACGTGCTGCCCCTCCGGTGAGGACGTCGCCACCTACGTGTGGCGGGACGACGGGTTCGCCGAGCAGGACCGCACCTACCAGGAGTACCCGACGGCCACGCAGGAGGGCCGCCCGGACGGAGAGGGCTGAGCGAGGACGTGGCCGAGACCCATGTGCTGTTCGTCGAGGACGACGACGTCATCCGTGAGGCGCTGCAGCTGACGCTGGAACGGGACGGTTTCGCGGTGACGGCGGTCCCGGACGGGCTGGCGGGGCTGGAGGCGTTCCGCGCGGACCGGCCGGACGTGGCGCTGCTGGACGTCATGGTGCCGGGGCTGGACGGCGTGAGCCTGTGCCGCCGGATCCGGGACGAGTCCACCGTGCCCGTCATCATGCTGTCCGCCCGGGCCGACTCGATCGACGTCGTCCTCGGTCTGGAGGCGGGCGCGGACGACTACGTCACCAAACCGTTCGACGGCGCGGTGCTCGTCGCGCGCATCCGTGCGGTGCTGCGCCGCTTCCGGCACTCCCGCGCCGCCGTCGCGGGCCCCGAGGGGTCGGGCGAGCCGCCCGTCGAGCCGGCGGGCGGGCCGGACGGGACGCTGCGCTTCGGCGACCTGGAGGTCGACACCGGCGGCATGGAGGTGCGGCGCGACGGGCGTCCGGTGCCGCTGACGCCGACCGAGATGCGGCTGCTGCTGGAGTTCTCCGCCGCGCCGGGCACCGTCCTCTCCCGCGACCGGCTGCTGGAGCGTGTGTGGGACTACGGCTGGGGCGGCGACACCCGCGTCGTCGACGTCCACGTGCAGCGGCTGCGGGTGAAGATCGGGCAGCACCGCATCGAGACCGTGCGCGGCTTCGGGTACAAGCTCATCCGATGACAGCGGTGCGGTTCGGACTGCGGTGGAAGCTGAGCGGCGCCATCGCCGCCGTCAGCGCCCTCGTGGCGCTGCTGCTCAGCCTCATCGTGCACAACGCGGCCCGGGTGACGATGATCAGCAACAGCCGGGACGTGCAGGACGAACGGCTGCGCTCGGCGGAACGCATCTACGAGCTGGGCGAACGGCTCGCCCTCGGCGCGGAGCTGGACGACCCCGAACTGCCCGAGGAGTTGCGGGAGGCGGTGCGCGAGGGGGAGCGCGCCACGTTCGTCAGCGAGAACGGCGCCGACGCGCCCGACGTGTGGGCGGCGACGCAGCTACCCGACGGCAGCGTCCTGTCGCTGCACGCCCGCTTCACCGACCGCTACTCCGTCCTGGCCGACCTGGACCGCACCCTCGTGGTCGGCGCGGGGACGGTCGTCGTGGGCAGCACCGCCCTCGGCGTGCTCGTCGGCGGACAGCTCTCGCGGCGGCTGCGCAAGGCGGCGGCCGCGGCGGGACGCGTCGCCGCCGGGGACGCGGATGTGCGGGTCCGGGACGCCATCGGCGGGCGGGCCCCGGACGAGGCGGACGAACTCGCCCGCGCCGTGGACGCCATGGCCGACGCCCTCCAGGCCCGGCTCGACGCCGAACGCCGCGTCACCGCCGACATCGCGCACGAGCTGCGCACCCCGGTGACCGGCCTGGTCACCGCCGCCGGACTGCTGCCCGACGGCCGTCCCGCCGAGCTGGTGCGGGACCGGGCCCAGGTCCTGCGCACCCTCGTGGAGGACATCCTGGAGGTGGCCCGGCTGGACGGCGCGGCGGAACGGGCCGAGCTGCAGGACATCGCGCTCGGGGAGTTCGTCGCCCGCCGGGTGCGCGCGCTCACCCCCGAGGCGACGGTCGACGTCGACGGGGACGCCATCGTCACCACCGACCCGCGCCGGCTGGAACGCGTCCTGGGCAACCTGCTGGCCAACGCCGAGCGGCACGGCGCGGGCCCCGTCGAGGTCACCGTGGAGGGGCGACGGCTGCGTGTCCGCGACCACGGCCCCGGGTTCCCCGCCGACCTGCTGGCGGAGGGGCCCAGCCGGTTCCGCACCGGCTCCACCGACCGGGCCGGGCGCGGCCACGGCCTGGGGCTGACCATCGCCGCCGGTCAGGCGCGTGTGCTGGGCGCCCGGCTGACGTTCCGCAACGCCGACCCCGGTGCCGTCGCGACGCTGCACCTCCCCGCCACGGCCCCCTCGGCCCCGTCCGCCCCGGCTCGGGCTGAGGCACCGTCACCCCACCTCTAAGCTGGGCTTGGTCGGTCGACGCCTGGAGGGGGCCGCGTGGAACCGTCGACGCTGGGCATGCGGGTGGCCGCCGGCGCCGTCACACCGCTGGTGCGGAAGCTTCTCGTACGGCGCGAGCCGGGGGCCGGGCTCGTGGACCGGCCCGTCCGGCTCGGCGGCTGGTTCTCCTTCCGCGGCGAGAAGCGGACCCTGGACGGCGACGACCTGGCCCGGCTGGCCGCCGAGGTCGTCACCCGGTACGCGCGGGCCACCGGCCCGCACGACGCCCTCCCCGCCGAGGTGCGGCGGGAGGTCGCCGACGCCCTGACCCGTGCGCTGCGGCAACTCGGCGAGCTCGACATGGACGACGTCCAGGCCGTGCGGCTCGGCCCGGAGGCGCTCGCCGAGCGGGTCGCCCGGGCCGGACGCCCCGAGGCCCTGTCCGCCGACGCCGAGGCCCTGTTCCGGCCGCTGCTGCACAGCGTGTGCCTGCACGTGCTGAACTTCTTCACCCAGCAGTCGACGTTCCTCGCCCGCACCGCCGTCGAGCAGACGGCCCGGCTGGACCGGATGGCCTCCACTCTGGAGCTGCTCGCCGAGCGCGTCCCCTCCCGCACCGCCGCCGACGCGCGGTTCGAGGAGGCGTACGCCGCCCACGTCGCCCGCCGGTACAGCGAGCTGACGATCTACGGGCTCGACCTCCACCACACCCGCGACTGGCCCCTGGACACCGCCTACATCTCCCTGGAGGCCGAGGCCGGTGGCGCCCCGCTCCCGGCGGAGCGCGCCCTCCAGGGCGACGCACACGTCCTGCTGCGCGGGGCCGCCGGCTCCGGGAAGACCACGCTCCTCCAGTGGCTCACCGTGACCACCGCCCGGCAGGACCCCGAGCACCTCGCCCGGCTGCCCCACCTCGTCGGCCGGGTGCCGTTCGTGCTGCCGCTGCGGCGCGTCCTGCGGGACGGTCTGCCGCCCACCCCGGACCGCTTCCTGCACGCCGTGGGCAGCAACCTGGCCGGGGAGCAGCCCGACGGCTGGGCGGTCCGGGTGCTGCGGGCCGGGCGCGGCCTGCTGCTCGTCGACGGCATCGACGAGATCCCCGAGGCCGAGCGCGGCGCCACCCGCCGCTGGCTGCGCGAGCTCCTGGCGGACTTCCCCGGCAACCTGTGGCTCGTCACCTCACGGCCCTCGGCCGTCGCGAGCGACTGGCTGGCCCGGGACGGCTTCGCGGAGCTGGCCCTCTCACCGATGGGCCGCGCCGACGTCGCCGCCTTCGTCCGCCGCTGGCACGAGGCCGCCGAGGCTCCGCCGGAGGTGGCCGACGCCCTGCTCGGCCTGGTCCGCGCGACCTCCGACCTCGCCCGGCTGGCCTCCAACCCGCTGATGTGCGGGCTGCTGTGCGCCCTGCACCGCGAACGCCACGGCTTCCTCCCGCACAGCCGCAAGGACCTCTACGAGGCGGCGCTGTCCATGCTGCTGGAGCGGCGCGACGTCGAGCGTGCCGTCCTCGACGACGCCCTGCGGCTGTCCAAGGACTCCTCCGTCGTGCTGCTGCAGAAGCTGGCCCACTGGATGCTGCGCAACGGCCGCGCCGAGATGGACCGGGCGGACGTCGTGGCGCAGCTGGAACGCACCCTTCCGCAGATGGCCCACATCACCGCCGGTGCGGAGGAGGTCTACCGCCATCTGCGGGACCGCTCCGGGCTGCTGCGGGAGCCCGCCACGGACCGCGTCGACTTCGTCCACCGCACCTTCCAGGACTACCTGGCGGCCAAGGCGGCCGTGGAGGAGGGCGACTTCCCCCTGCTGCTCGACAACGCGGACCGGACGCAGTGGGAGGACGTCCTGCGGATGGCCGTCGCCCACGCCCGCCCGGCCGAGCGCGCCCGGCTGCTGCGCGGGCTGGTCGCCGGGCCATCCGGTTCGGTTCTGATGTACCGCTGGCTCGTGGCCGCGGCCTGCCTCCAGGAGGCGACCGAGCTGGACCCGGCCGTGCGCCGAGACGTCGAAGCCGGTATCCAGGGGCTCGTTCCTCCGGGCGACCCGCAGATCGCCACGGCGCTGGCCGACGTCGGGGGCACGCTCGTGCTCGGGCTCCTACCGGGCCCCGAAGGGCTGAACGACAGGATCGCCCTCAACGTGGTGATCACCGCGTCGAGCATCCCCGAGGACGCCGCGCTCCCGGTCCTGGCCCGCTACCGGGACCACCCCTCACTGGGGGTGCGGCGGCAGCTCGCCTGGGCGTGGCACCGGTACGACACGTGGCAGTACGCGCGGGAGATCATCGCGCACCTGGCCGAGGACGACCTCTACTTCACCGCACCGAGCGCCGAGCACCTGCGGGCGCTGCGGGAGATGGGTGGCCGTTCGCGCGTCCACATTCCCGGTGACTACGACCCGGCCGAGCTGACCGCCCTCCTCCCCCAGGAGCGCCTGACCCACCTGTGGCTGGCCGGCGGCCTCCCGGACGGGCCCGGGTGGCTGGACGCCTTCCCCCGGCTGCGCAGCCTCGTACTCCCCCGCGAGCTGCCGCTGATCGTGCGGGAGCACCTGCGGCCGGGGCTCAAGGTCAAGGTCGCCCGCAACGGCACGACGCCGTAGAGCCGCCGCCCCCGGCGCCCCGGCGCCCCGGCGCCCGGACGGAGACGACGACGGCCCCGGCACCGCGAAGGGTGCCGGGGCCGTCGTGCGGGGCCGTCGTGCGGGCCGGGAGCGCTGCCTCAGGGCTCCTTGGTCATGTTCGGACCGCCGGCTGCCTCCACGGGAGGCGCGTCCGGGAGGGCCGCCTTCTCCTCGCCGCGGAAGGTGAACGCCGCGCTCTCACCCTCGCCCTCGGTGTCCACGACCACGATGTGACCGGGGCGCAGCTCGCCGAAGAGGATCTTCTCCGACAGCGTGTCCTCGATCTCCCGCTGGATCGTGCGACGCAGCGGCCGGGCGCCCATGACCGGGTCGTAGCCGCGCTTGGCCAGCAGCTGCTTGGCCTCGGCGCTGAGCTCGATGCCCATGTCGCGGTCCTTCAGGCGCTCGTCCACCTGGGCGATCATCAGGTCGACGATCTCGATGATGTTGTCCTGCGTGAGCTGGTGGAAGACCACCGTGTCGTCGACGCGGTTCAGGAACTCCGGGCGGAAGTGCTGCTTCAGCTCGTCGTTGACCTTGGCCTTCATGCGCTCGTAGCCGGTCTTGACGTCGCCCTGGGCGGCGAAGCCCAGGTTGAAGCCCTTGGAGATGTCCCGGGTGCCGAGGTTCGTCGTCATGATGATGACGGTGTTCTTGAAGTCCACGACCCGGCCCTGGGAGTCGGTCAGCCGACCGTCCTCCAGGATCTGCAACAGGGAGTTGAAGATGTCCGGGTGGGCCTTCTCGACCTCGTCGAACAGGACGACCGAGAACGGCTTGCGGCGCACCTTCTCGGTGAGCTGACCGCCCTCCTCGTAGCCGACGTAGCCGGGGGGCGAACCGAACAGCCGGGAGACGGTGTGCTTCTCGCTGAACTCCGACATGTCGAGGGAGATCAGCGCGTCCTCGTCGCCGAACAGGAACTCCGCGAGCGTCTTGGACAGCTCCGTCTTACCGACGCCGGACGGGCCGGCGAAGATGAACGAGCCGCCGGGGCGCTTGGGGTCCTTCAGGCCCGCACGGGTGCGCCGGATCGCCTGGGAGAGCGCCTTGATGGCGTCCTCCTGGCCGATGACGCGCTTGTGCAGCTCGTCCTCCATGCGCAGCAGCCGCGAGGACTCCTCCTCGGTGAGCTTGAAGACCGGGATGCCGGTGGACGCGGCGAGGACCTCGGCGATCAGCTCCTCGTCGACCTCGGCGACGACGTCCATGTCGCCGGCCTTCCACTCCTTCTCCCGCTTGGCCTTCTGCGCGAGCAGCTGCTTCTCGCTGTCCCGCAGGTTGGCGGCCTTCTCGAAGTCCTGCGAGTCGATCGCGGACTCCTTCTCCCGGCGCACGTTCGCGATCTTCTCGTCGAACTCGCGCAGGTCCGGCGGGGCGGTCATGCGGCGGATGCGCATCCGGGAGCCGGCCTCGTCGATCAGGTCGATCGCCTTGTCCGGCAGGAAGCGGTCGGAGATGTAGCGGTCGGCCAGGGTGGCCGCGCCGACCAGGGCGGCGTCCGTGATGGAGACGCGGTGGTGCGCCTCGTAGCGGTCGCGCAGACCCTTGAGGATCTCGATCGTGTGCGGCAGCGACGGCTCCGCGACCTGGATGGGCTGGAAACGGCGCTCCAGCGCTGCGTCCTTCTCCAGGTGCTTGCGGTACTCGTCCAGCGTCGTGGCACCGATGGTCTGGAGCTCGCCACGGGCCAGCATCGGCTTGAGGATGCTCGCCGCGTCGATGGCGCCCTCGGCGGCGCCCGCGCCGACCAGCGTGTGCAGCTCGTCGATGAACAGGATGATGTCGCCCCGGGTGCGGATCTCCTTGAGCACCTTCTTCAGGCGCTCCTCGAAGTCACCCCGGTAGCGGGAGCCGGCGACCAGGGCGCCGAGGTCCAGGGTGTAGAGGTGCTTGTCCTTGAGGGTCTCGGGCACCTCGCCCTTGACGATGGCCTGCGCCAGGCCCTCGACGACGGCGGTCTTGCCGACACCGGGCTCGCCGATGAGCACCGGGTTGTTCTTCGTCCGGCGGGACAGCACCTGCATGACCCGCTCGATCTCCTTCTCGCGCCCGATGACCGGGTCGAGCTTGGATTCGCGGGCGGCCTGGGTGAGGTTGCGGCCGAACTGGTCGAGAACGAGCGAGGTCGAGGGGGTGCCCTCGGCCGGGCCGCCCGCCGTGGCCGTCTCCTTGCCGCCCGAGTAACCGGAGAGCAGCTGGATGACCTGCTGCCGCACCCGGTTCAGGTCGGCGCCGAGCTTCACGAGGACCTGGGCGGCGACGCCCTCGCCCTCGCGGATCAGGCCGAGCAGGATGTGCTCCGTGCCGATGTAGTTGTGGCCGAGCTGAAGGGCCTCGCGGAGCGAGAGCTCCAGCACCTTCTTGGCCCGGGGGGTGAAGGGAATGTGGCCGGACGGGGCCTGCTGGCCCTGGCCGATGATCTCCTCCACCTGCTGGCGGACCGCCTCGAGCGAAATCCCGAGGCTCTCCAGTGCCTTAGCGGCGACACCCTCACCCTCGTGGATCAGGCCCAGGAGGATGTGCTCGGTGCCGATGTAGTTGTGGTTGAGCATCCGGGCTTCTTCCTGAGCCAGGACGACAACCCGCCGCGCGCGGTCGGTGAACCTCTCGAACATCGTTAATCGCTCCTCAGAGCGGTCAGTCAGTTAGGGGTAGGTCCCCTCCCTGTCCTTCCGCAGCTTAGTCCCGCAACGGGGGACCGCTCATTCCAACTGCCGACACCCGCTCCGAGTCCTACCAGTCCGTGCCACGGTGCGGGCGACACCCGTTCCAACCCGATGGTGCGAGACGATGTTCCCGCAGGCCAAGCCGATGCACCCGCATTCAGTACGCCGATGGCGAACGTCTCGTCCTCGACACGCCCGTCCCCCCGGCGCCATCGCCCCTTGCCACGCCCCCGTGACCACTAGTGATGTCTTACCCCTGGCGATGGCCGTTCCATGCCCCCCGCATGGGGGTCATCCGCTACGGGCGAACACGCTTGCTTCGCAGCTCGTCGCCTGCGCAGCACAACCCGTGGCTGAATGTCAACAGGAAGTGACCGAATCGGGTCGGCGGCCGTTGCCCGGACATGACGACGCGACGCACCGAACCCGGGTACGACGGGTACGACTATCTCGACCTCCCGCTCGACGCGGGGCTGGCGCTGCTGCGGCGCCCCGTACGGACCGGCCCGGTGGAATGGGACGCGGCGCGGGCACGGGTGCGGCTGCGCGTACCGGCCGGGAGCGCGGAGGAGCTGCCGGGGCTGCTGGAATGGCTCGACTGGGGCGGCGTCCGGCTGGACCTGAGCGCCGAGCCCGGCGCCCGGGCCCAGCGCTGTGGGGGCACCCGGGAGCCCGACCCGGCAGGGGTGTGGTTGCGGCCCCCCGAGGAGGGCCGCAGCGGCCCGAACGCCCCGAACACCGAGGACGGACCACCGGTCGGCCTGGACGCCGATCTCGTGCGGCTCGTCAGCGCGGCGGCCACCGAATGCCACCGCGCCGCGCTCCACCGCAGCGGCCGACGTCAGCCGTTGGCCTTTTCGTAGGCCTCGCGGATCTCGGCCGGAACCCGGCCGCGGTCATTGACGTTGTAGCCGTTCTCCTTGGCCCACGCGCGGATCTTCGCGGTGTCCGGCGAGCCGCCGGACGCGGCCGCGCGGGCCTTTCCACGGCCGCCCGCGGAGGCGCGGCTCGTACGCCGGCCTGCCTTGACGAATTCCGCGAGGGATTCCCGGAGCTTGTCGGCGTTCGCGGTGGTGAGATCGATCTCGTAGGACTTGCCGTCCAGCGCGAACGTCACCGTCTCGTCAGCCTCGCCGCCATCGAGGTCGTCAACAAGAAGGACCTGAACCTTCTGTGCCACCGGCTACTCCCATTCGTGCTGCCACCTGTTCGAGGACGGGCGGCGATATGCGAATACTGATATCGACAACCACAGCAAACCGCCTTTCCCGGGAAAACACAAACCCTGATCGAGGTTTGCGCACGAACGCACGACGCGAGGTCAGGACCTTTCGGACAAAGCAGCCATGGTTGTGATGCCTCCGTGACTGGATCAGAGATGGAGCAGCATCCGGCTGTTGCCCAAGGTGTTCGGCTTGACCCGCTCCAGGTCCAGGAACTCGGCCACGCCTTCGTCATACGAGCGCAGGAGCTCGCTGTACACATCGCCGTCCACCGGCGTGTCCCCGATCTCGGCGAATCCGTGCTTGACGAAGAAGTCGACTTCGAAGGTGAGGCAGAAAATGCGGCGGACCCCCAGGAACCGTCCGGTTTCCAGCAGCTTCTCCAGCAGCCGGTGGCCGACGCCGGTGCCGCGCATGACCGGGTCCACGGCGAGCGTGCGGACCTCCGCCAGGTCCTCCCACATCACGTGCAGCGCGCCGCAGCCCACCACCTGCCCGTCCGCCGTCCGCTCGGCCACCCAGAACTCCTGGATGTCCTCGTAAAGGGTCACGGTCGCTTTGTTGAGGAGGATGCGGTCCCGCGAGTAGGTGTCGATGAGGCGGCGCACCGTCCGCACATCCGATGTCCGCGCCCGGCGGAGCGTCACCGCGTTCCCGCTTATCTGTTCTGCCATGGCCGCACGCTATCGCTCCTCGGGCCCGGTCAGCCGCACGCCATTGAGCTGGACCACGCGCAGGGCGTCACGCAGCGCGGCGACCTGTTCCAGCGACATCATGCCGAAGAACGCCACGAGAGCCGCAGCCGGGTTGTCACTGGCCGACCACGCTTCGTTCATGAGTGCGGCGGAGTACGCGGCCCGGGTGGAGACCGGTTCATATCGATAGGCGCGGCCCTGCTGCTCGCGGCGCAGCCAGCCCTTCTGATGGAGGTTGTCCATTACGGTCATGACCGTCGTGTACGCGATCCGCCGTTCTTCCCGGAGATCCTCCAGGACTTCTCTGACAGTGACCGGACGGTTCCACTGCCATACCCGGGTCATGACGGCGTCTTCGAGCTCGCCCAAAGGTCGTGGCACAGCAGGAATGATAGGCCGCGACGGCGTCGGGCCACGGGTGCCACGGACGCACAAAGGGTGTGTGAGGGCCCGTGGCCCTCACACACCCGGTTCTTCCGTCCGGCCTTCGGCGCCGGTCACCGCATCGGTCAGACGCGGGCCTCGCTCTCCGCGGACGCCTCGGGAGCGGCCTGGGCGTACACCGCGTCGACGGCGGCGTCCTCCTTGGCCTTGTTGGCGCCACCCTGGCTCTTGACGATCGTCACGATGAGAGCGGTGAAGGCAACGGCCATCACCGCGGAGGGGGTGAGTGCGGCAATGTAGTCCATACCCACGAGAGTAGGGCAGCCCCCCGGGCCTTCGAGGAGCACCCCGAGCATGGCCTTCGCCACGTTTTCACCGGGTGCCGAGGTCCTTCCGGGCAGCGCCGCGCAGCCGCTGCGGGGGTCCCGGAGCGGCTGCGTGACGGGAGGGTGGAGCGGTCGAGCGGGTGGTCACGCCGAGAGCAGGGCCTTCTCCGGCGGGGGCGTCCTGCGGCGCGGCGGGAACACCTCGCCCGGCGTGGGGATCGGCCGCGACGGGCGCTGCGGCTGCCCCGGCCGGTCGCGCTCCGGCGCCGGCTCGTCCCGCTGCGGCCGCTGCGGCTCGCGCGGCTCCTTCGGGGCGCCCGGCTCGGCGTCCTCCTCCCCGCCCGCGCCCGAGGCGCCCAGGCCGCCGGGGAGCGCCGCGAGCGGCGTCCGGGCGGCCGGGAGGGCGGCGCGCACGAGCAGGTCCATACGGCGGGCGGCCTCCCGGGCGCCGGTGCGCCCGGCGCACAGCCGACGTAGGGCCGTCACGTCCTCGTCCGTCGGGGTGTAACCCGCGTCGAGCGCGGTGCGGAGGTGGGCCAGGTAGCCCGTCGCCGAGCCGGGGAGGGCGGCCCGGTAGCGGGCCACGTCGGCGAAGAGGAACCGCCGGAGCCGTGCGGCCTCGCGCGTCGCGTCGTCCACGGCCAGCGTGAGCATGAGGCACTCCCTGATCTCCTGGGCCGGGAGCGCGGCGGACTGGAGGGCGGTGGCAAGGGCGCGGCGGAGCACGCACAGCTCCTCGGCGCTGAACGCCATGCCGCCTCGGGAACCATGTGGCGTGGGCATAGTGTGACTTTAAGTGCTAAACGGACGAAATGCAGGACGTGACGCGCCCTGCCTCCCGCCTCAGAGGCGGGAGGCGTTCCGTTCGTACACCAGGCGCAGGCCGATGAGCGTCAGCCAGGGCTCGTGCTCGTCGATCACGGACGACTCCCCCAGCACCATCGGCGCCAGCCCGCCCGTCGCGATGACGGTCACGTCGTCCGGGTCGCCGTCGGGACCGGCCAGCTCACGCGCCATGCGGTCCACGACCCCGTCGACCTGGCCCGCGAAGCCGTAGAGGATGCCGGACTGCATGGCCTCCACCGTGTTCTTGCCGATCACCGCACGCGGCCGGGCCAGCTCGATCTTCCGCAGCTGGGCGCCGCGCACCCCGAGCGCCTCGACGCTGATCTCGATGCCGGGGGCGATCACGCCGCCCACGTACTCGCCGCGCGCGGAGATGGCGTCGAACGTCGTGGCCGTGCCGAAGTCGACGACGACGCAGGGCCCGCCGTACAGCTCGACGGCCCCGACCGCGTTGATGATGCGGTCCGCGCCGACCTCCTTGGGGTGGTCCATGAGGACCGGCACGCCCGTCTTGACGCCCGGCTCCACGAGGACGGCCGGAATGTCGCCGTAGTAGCGGCGGGTCACCTCGCGCAGTTCGTGCAGGACGGACGGGACGGTCGAGCAGATGGCGATGCCCTCGATGCCCTCACCGAGCTCCACGCCGAGCAGCGGGTGCATGCCCATCAGGCCCTGGAGCAGGACGGCCAGCTCGTCGGCGGTGCGGCGGGCGTCGGTGGAGATACGCCAGTGCTCGACGATCTCCTCGCCGTCGAACAGGCCGAGGACGGTGTGGGTGTTCCCGACGTCGATGGTCAGCAGCATGGGATCAGACCTCGTCCCGCAGGTCGAGGCCGATGTCGAGGATCGGCGCGGAGTGGGTGAGCGCGCCGACGGCCAGGTAGTCGACGCCCGTGGCGGCGTACGCGGCGGCGTTCTCCAGGGTGAGGCGGCCGGAGGACTCCAGCGCGGCCCGCCCGGCCACCAGGGCGACGGCCTCCGCCGTCTCCGCCGGGGTGAAGTTGTCCAGCAGCAACAGGTCGGCCCCCTCGGCGAGGACGGGCTCGATCTGGTCCAGCCGGTCGACCTCGACCTCGATCGGCAGGTCGGGAAACTCCTCCCGGACGGCCTTGAACGCCGCCGCGACGCCGCCCGCCGCGATGACGTGGTTGTCCTTGATCAGGGCCGCGTCGGAGAGGGAGAACCGGTGGTTGACGCCGCCGCCGCAGCGCACCGCGTACTTCTCCAGCGCACGCAGCCCCGGCGTCGTCTTGCGCGTGTCGCGGACGCGGGTGCCCGTGCCCTCCAGCGTGTCGGCCCACGCCCGGGTGGCCGTCGCGATGCCGGAGAGCCGGCACAGGAGGTTCAGCGCGCTGCGCTCGCCGGTGAGGAGGTCGCGGGTGCGGGTGCGCACGCTGAGCAGGACGGTGCCGGGCGCCACCCGCTCGCCGTCCTCCACGTGCCGCTCGACCTCGAACTCGTCGGTGCACACCACCGACAGGACCGCCTCGGCGACGCGCAGCCCGGCGACCGTCCCGGCCTCGCGGGCGGTGAAGTCGCCGGTGGCCACGGCGTCCTCAGGGACGGTGGCGACGGTGGTGACGTCCACGCCGTGGTCGAGGTCCTCCTCAATGGCCAGGTGCGCGACGTCCTCCACCTGGACGGGGTCGAGCCCGGCGTCGGCCAGGAGCTGCGCCAGGTCCGGGTCGAGGCCGCACTCCAGCGGATCGAGGTCCAGGTCGTCGTCGAGGTCCGCGCTGCCGCAGCCGCAGGCGTCCCCGCAGCCGCCGCCCCCGGAGGGCGCGGTGGCGCCGGGACCGCCGATCTGGAGCAGGGGCAGCTCCACGGGCTCGGGGCGGGCGCGGTCGTCGGAGGGGGTCACGGCTTCTTCTCCTCGGGAGCGGCGTGGGTGACCGGCGGGAAGCCGGTGGTGTCGGTCGTGCGCTGGGTGAGGGGCGCGTCGTCGTGCGGCGTGGGGGCGCCCAGGGTCACGACGATGTGACGGGCCCAGCGGGCATCGTCGCGGTCGGGGTGGTCCTCGCGCCAGTGGCAGCCGCGGGTCTCCGCCCGGCGGGCGGCGGCGGCGACGAGGACGGAGGCCACCAGATGGAGGTTGGTGACCTCCCACGTCTCGGTGGCGGGCTCGGCGGGCTTGCCGTCCCGGCCGGGGCCGGAGCGCAGGGCGGCCAGCGCGGCGGCGGCCCCGGCGAGGCTCGCGGCGGAACGCAGCACGCCCGCACCGGCGGTCATGATCCGCTGCACCTCGCCGCGCGCCTCGGCGGGCAGCAGCGGCAGCACGGGCGGCGCGGCGGCGGGCACCGGGCGGGTGGCGCGGTCGGGCGCGGCACGGTCCCCGGCGCGGGCGCGGATGTCCGCCGCGATGCGTTCGGCGAAGACCAGGCCCTCCAGCAGCGAGTTCGACGCCAGCCGGTTCGCGCCGTGCACGCCGGTGCACGCGGTCTCCCCGCAGGCGTAGAGCCCGGGCACGGTGGTGCGTCCGCGCAGGTCGGTCCGGACGCCACCGGAGGCGTAGTGGGCGGCGGGGGCGACGGGGATCGGCTCCCGGACCGGATCCAGGCCGTGCGCGCGGCAGGCGGCGAGGATCGTCGGGAAGCGCTCGGCCCACATGCGGGCGCCGAAGTGCCGGGCGTCCAGGTACATGTGGTCGGTGCCCCGCTCCTGGCAGCGCCGCATGATGCCCTTGGCGACGATGTCCCGGGGCGCCAGCTCACCCAGCTCGTGCTGCCCGGTCATGAAGCGGACGCCGTCGGCGTCGACCAGGTGGGCGCCCTCGCCGCGCACGGCCTCGGAGATCAGCGGCTGCTGGCCCTCCGCACCCGCGCCCAGGTAGAGCACGGTGGGGTGGAACTGGACGAACTCCAGGTCGCTGACCTCGGCCCCGGCCCGCAGCGCGAGGGCGACGCCGTCGCCGGTGGAGACGGCCGGGTTGGTGGTGGCGGAGAAGACCTGCCCCATGCCGCCGGTGGCCAGCACCACGGCGGGTGCGTGGACGGCGCCCACGCCGTCGTGCTGCCCCTCGCCCATGACGTGCAGCGAGACGCCCGCGGTGCGGCCGCCCTCGTCCCGGAGCAGGTCCAGGACGAGGGCGTGCTCGATGCTGCGGATGCCCGCGCTCTGCACGGCCTCCACCAGCGCGCGGGAGATCTCCGCGCCCGTCGCGTCGCCGCCGGCGTGGGCGATGCGACGGCGGTGGTGACCGCCCTCGCGGGTCAGCTCGATCTCGCCGGTGGCGGTGGAGGTGTCGAAGACGGCGCCGGTGGCGATGAGCCGGCGGACGGCGTCCGGGCCCTCGGTGACGAGGGTGCGCACGGCGTCCTGGTCACAGAGCCCGGCGCCCGCCGTGAGGGTGTCGGCGAGGTGCTGGGCGGGCGTGTCGCCCTCGCCGAGCGCGGCGGCGATGCCGCCCTGCGCCCAGCGGGTGGAGCCGTCGTTGAGGTCCGCCTTGGTGACGATGACGGTGGTCAGGCCGGTGGCTGCGCAGCGCAGGGCGGCGGTGAGACCGGCCACGCCGGAGCCGACGACGACGACGTCGGCCTCGATGGCCCAGCTGGGGGCGGGGGCGTCCAGGCGTATGCCGGGGACGGCGGGGGCCGGGGCGCCGGGGCCCGTCGCGGCGGTCATGCGGAGGCTCCGAACCAGAGGCGGATGTTGTCGATGAGGCGGGTGCCGCCGACGCGGGCGGCCACGGCCAGGACCGCCTCGCCCTGGAAGCCGTCGGGGACGTCGGTGAAGTCGCGCGGGTCGACGAGCGCCAGGTAGTCGACGTCGAGGCCGCGCGCCTCCTCCAGCACCAGCCGCGCGGCGGCGAGCGCCGCCGCCGGGCCGCCGGAGGCGTGGGCCAGGGCGTGCGCGTCCGCCGACGCGCGGGACTCGCCCACCTTGGCCAGCGCCGCCGCCCGCCCCTCCGGGGCACCGGAAACGGCGGCGCGGACGCGCAGGGCCGTCTCGGCGGTCAGCCGGTCCCGGGCCGCGAACAGCGCGCGGGACAGGGCCAGCGCGACGTTCCGCTCGTACCGGGACAGGTAGCGGTTGCGGCTGGAGAGGGCCAGCCCGTCCGGCTCCCGGACCGTCGGGACGCCGACGATCTCCACGGGGAAGTTCAGGTCCCGCACCATGCGGGTGATGAGCGCGAGCTGCTGGGCGTCCTTCTCCCCGTAGAGGGCGACGTCGGGCGCGGTCAGGTGCAGCAGCTTGGCGACGACGGTGAGCATGCCGTCGAAGTGGCCCGGCCGGTGCTCGCCCTCCAACCGCCCGCCCATCGGCCCGGCCGTGACGCGGACCTCCGGCTCGCCCCCCGGGTAGACCTCGTCGGCGGGCGGCGCGAACACGATGTCGGCCCCCGCCGCGGCCGCCACCGCGAGATCGGCGTCCAGGGTGCGCGGGTAGCGGTCCAGGTCCTCGCCGGCCCCGAACTGGAGCGGGTTGACGAAGACGGTCACCACCACCTGGCCCCCGGGCCCCACGGCGGCGCGGGCGGTGCGGATCAGCTCCGCGTGGCCGTCGTGCAGGGCGCCCATGGTCATCACCACGCCCCGGCGCCGCCCCTCGGCGGGACGCAGGCCCCGCAGCTCGGCGGCCGCGCGCAGCAGGGCGGGGGCGGCCGTCATGAACGGGCTCCGTCCGAGAGGACCGCCAGCAGGTCCTCCGCCAGCTCCGGCTTGAGCAGCCCGTGCTCCAGGGCCCGGTCCGCCGTGGTGCGGGCCATGGCGAGGTAGCCGGGGACCGCCGCAGGCGCGTGCCGGCGCAGCTCCGCGATGTGCGCGGAGACGGTTCCGGCGTCACCACGCGCGACGGGCCCGGTCAGGGCCGCGTCACCGGAGCGCAGGGCGTTGTCCAGGGCGGCGCCCAGCAGCGGGCCCAGCATGCGGTCGGGTGCGGCGACGCCCGCCGTGCGCAGCAGGTCCTGCGCCTGCGCGACGAGCGTGACCAGGTGGTTCGCGCCGAGGGCGAGCGCCGCGTGGTAGAGGGGACGGCTCTCCTCGGCGATCCACTCCGGCTCCCCGCCCATCTCGATGACGAGCGCCTCGGCCGCGAGCCGCAGCTCCTCGGGGGCCGTCACGCCGAAGACGCAGCCCGCGAGGCGCTGGACGTCGACGCCGGTGCCGGTGAACGTCATCACCGGGTGCAGCGCGAGCGGCAGGGCGCCCGCCCGCAGCGCCGGGTCCAGCACGGAGATCCCGTACCGGCCGGAGCTGTGCGCGATCAGCTGGCCCGGGCGGACGGCGCCCGTCTCGGCGAGGCCGGACACGAGAGCGGGCAGCGCGTCGTCGGGCACGGTCAGCAGCACCAGCTCGGACCGCGCCAGCACCTCGGCGGGCTCCACCAGCGGCACCCCGGGCAGGAGCTCCGCCGCCCGGTGCCGGGACGCGTCGGAGACGCCGGACGCGGCCACCGTGCGGTGCCCGGCCAGACCGAGTGCCGCCGCGAGGGCGGGGCCGACCCGGCCGGCGCCCACCACGCCGACGGTCAGCCGCGCGGGCCGCTCGTGGGCGTGCCGGGCGGGTTCGTTTGCGTTCACGGATCGAAGCCTTCCGTTCCAGTCCGCTGTTCTTGTCGGTACCGGACGTCGGGGCCCCATGCTACTTGGGTACCGCTGCCGGGGTCGCCCGGTCGATCGGCCCGCACGGGCCCGGTGCGCAAACACGATGGCCGGAGGGGGCGCGATGGGTGAGGATGCGGGCATGACGGACGGGAGCGAAGAGGCCGGCGGCGTCTCCCGGGAGCGGCTGCTCACCGCGCTGCGCCGCGCGGAGCGGAAGCTGTGGTCGGGGCCGCTGCGGTCGGTCGGGGAGCGGCTGGCGGACGTGGCGGACGCCGCCGCCGGGGACCTGGACGGGTGGCCGGACTTCTACGGGGACGGCGTCGTGGAGCGGCTGGAGGAGCGGACCGCCGAGCTGCTCGGCCTGCCGGCCGCCGTGTGGTTCCCCACCGGGACGATGGCCCAGCAGGCCGCGCTGCGCTGCTGGGCGGCCCGCACCGGCGACCCCCGGGTGGCCCTGCACGCCGACTCCCACCCGGTGCGGCACGAGCGGGAGGCGCTGGAGCGGGTCGCGGGGCTGCGTCCGGTGCGGATCGGTTCCGAGCACACGCCCGTCACGGCCGAGGACGTCCGCACCCTCGACGAGCCGGTCGGCACCGTCATGCTGGAGCTGCCGCTGCGGGACGCCGGGTTCGTCCTGCCCACGTGGGAGGAGCTGACGCGGACGGTGGCGGCGGCCCGGGAGCGGGACGCCGTCGTCCACCTCGACGGGGCGCGGCTGTGGGAGTGCACGACGTGGTTCGACCGGCCGCTGTCCGACATCGCCGGGCTCGCGGACTCCGTCTACGTCTCCTTCTACAAGTCGCTGGGCGGGCTGTCCGGCGCCGCGCTGGCCGGTCCGGTGGAACTGGCCGACGAGGCCCGGGTGTGGCGGCACCGGTACGGCGGCTCGGTCTTCCAGCAGTGGCCCGCCGCGCTGACGGCGCTGCGGGGCCTGGAGCGGGAGCTGCCCCGGTTGCCGTCGTACGTGGCGCGGGCCCGGCTCGTCGCGGCGGCGCTGCGGTCCGGGTTCGCGGCGGCGGACGTGCCGTGGGCGCGGGTGCAGCCGCAGGAGCCACACACCCACCAGTTCCACGTGTGGCTGGCGGGTGACGCGGAGGCGCTGACGTCGGCCTCGCTGCGGCAGGCCGAGGAGACGGGGACCGCGCTGTTCGGACGCTGGACGGCGGCGGGGGCGCCGGGGCTGGCGCTCACGGAGGTCACCGTGGACGCCGCGGGCCTCGGCTGGAGCGCCGCGGACGTCCACGCGGCGCTCACGTCGTTCCTGACGTACGCGCCGCTCCGGTAGGGGGCGGGTCAGCCCCGGCCGGCGCGGACGAGGCCCGTCTCGTAGGCCAGGACGACCGCCTGCACGCGGTCGCGCAGGCCGAGCTTGGTGAGGATGCGGCCCACGTGCGTCTTGACGGTCGCCTCCGACAGGACGAGGTGGGCGGCGATCTCCCCGTTGGACATGCCCTGGGCGACGAGCAGCAGCACCTCGCGCTCCCGGTCGGTGAGGCGGGCCAGCTCGCGGTGCTCGGCGGCGTCCGCCGTGCCGGGGAGCATCGGGGAGAAGCGGTCGATCAGCCGCCGGGTGGTGGACGGCGCGACGACGGCGTCGCCGCTGTGCACGGCCCGGATGGCGTTCAGCAGCTCGCCGGGGGGCACGTCCTTGAGCAGGAAGCCGCTCGCCCCCGCCTTGAGGGCGGCGAAGGCGTACTCGTCGAGGTCGAAGGTGGTGAGGATGAGCACCTTCGGGTCTCCCGGGCCGCCCTCGCCCTCCTGACAGACGCGCCGGGTGGCCTCGACGCCGTCCATCACCGGCATGCGGATGTCCATGAGGACGACGTCCACGTGGGTGGTGCGCAGGGCGGCCAGGGCCTCGGCGCCGTTGCCCGCCTCGGCGGCGACCTCCATGTCGGGCTGGGCGGCCAGCACCATGCGGAAGCCGGTGCGGAGCAGTGCCTGGTCGTCGACGAGCATCACGCGGACGGTCATGGGTCGGTCCTCTTCTCAGCGGGGCGGCACGGGGGCCGCGGTGGGTGCCCGGGGCGTGGGCGTCAGGTCCGCCCGGCCAGCGGCAGCCGGGCGTGGATGCGGAAGCCGCCGCCGGGACGGGGGCCGGCCTCCAGGCGGCCGCCGACCATGCCGACGCGTTCGCGCATGCCGATCAGCCCGTGCCCGAGGCCGTCCGCGCCGCCCTCCTCGTACAGCTCCGCCTGGGAGCCGCGCCCGTCGTCCTCGGCCAGCAGGCTCAGCTCGTCGGTGCCGTAGGTGAGGCGGACGGTCGCCCCCACGTCGGGCCCACCGTGCTTGCGCGTGTTGGTGAGCGCCTCCTGCACGATGCGGTAGGCCGTCAGCTCGACGCCGCTGGGCAGCGGTCGGGGGGAGCCGTCGACGCGGAAGTCCACGGTGAGGCCCGTGCCGCGCACCTGCTCGACGAGCTCGGTGAGCTGGTCGACGCCGGGCTGCGGCACGTACTCGCCCGCCTCGCCGTCCTCGCTGGTGCGCAGGACGCCCAGCAGCCGCCGCATCTCGGCGAGCGCCTGCCGCCCGGTGCCGGAGATCGTCTCCAGGGCCTGCCGGGTCTGCTCGGGCGCGGTCTCCAGGACATAGGCGCCGCCGTCGGCCTGCACCACCATGACGGACACGTTGTGCGCGACGACGTCGTGCAGCTCGCGGGCGATGCGGGCCCGCTCGGCGGCCACCGCGACCTTGGCCTGTGCCTCCCGCTCCTTCTCCAGCCGCGCGGCGCGCTCCTCCAGCTGCACGTAGTAGGCGCGGCGGGTCCGCAGCGAGTCGCCCAGGACCCAGGCCAGCAGGAAGCAGACGGTCAGGAAGACCAGGCCGGCGATGGTGCTGAGGGAGCTGCCCTCCCCGGCGAAGAAGCGGAGGGCGGCCAGGGTGGGGGCGATGAAGGCCCCGACGAGCGCCAGCCGGGAGGCCCAGCGCACCGGCCCGGAGGCGACGGTGAAGACGATCACCAGCATCGCGAAGTCCGGCGGCACGGCGAAGACGTCGGTGACGAGCTGGGCCACGCCCGCGAGGGCGGCGAGCAGCAGCATCTGCTGCGGGCAGCGACGGCGCAGCCAGACGACGACGGCGAGCGCCAACGTGACGGGGATCGCGGCGAGGATCTGCCACTCCTCGAGCGCGCCGCCGTGGTCCCCGGCGGCGGCCTCGGCGACGAGCCACACGGCGGACATCATGAGCAGGCAGACGGCCCAGAAGCCGTCCACCCACATGGGATGTCTGCGGAGGAACTCGTAGAGCCGATGCACGTCACCCAGCGTAAACAGCCCGAAAGGCCGACGGGTCAACCGGAGGACCGATCCCTGCTACGTTCAACTACTTCCCAGGGTGGATACGGGGACGGCACGGGCCGGGCCCCGGCCCGGTGGACGGGCGTCGGAACCGATGTGGAAGGGAAGGCCCCGCGATGAGCGGCGCGAGCGATGCGGACGCGGGGTTCACGGGGTGGCGGGACGCCGCCGAGCGGGCCCTCTACGGCCCGGACGGCTTCTTCGTCCGCGAGGCCCCGGGCGCACACTTCCGCACCTCCGTGCACGCCTCGCCGCAGTACGCGGCGGCCGTCGCGGAGCTCCTGCTGCGGGTGGACGCCGAGCTGGGCGGGCCCCCGGAACTCGCGCTGGTCGACGTCGGGGCGGGGCGGGGCGAACTGCTCACCGGCGTGCTGGCCGCGCTGCCGCCCGGGGTGGCGGACCGGGTGCGTCCCGTCGCCGTGGAGCGGGCGGCCCGTCCGGCGGAGCTGGACGCACGGGTGGAGTGGCGGTCCGGGCTTCCGGAGGGCCGGCTGACGGGCCTGGTGTTCGCCAACGAGTGGCTGGACAACGTGCCCTGCGAGGTCGTCGAGGCGGACGGCGAGGGGCGCTGGCGCCTGGTGGAGGTGCGGGCGGACGGGGTGGAGCGGCTGGGCCCGCCGGTCGCCGGGGCGGACGCGCGGTGGCTGGCCCGGTGGTGGCCCGGCCCGTCGGAGCCGGGCCACCGCGCCGAGGCGGGCGGTCCCCGGGACGCCGCGTGGCGGGCGGCCGTCGGGGTGCTGGAGCGGGGGCTGGCCGTCGCCGTGGACTACGGCCACCTGCGGGCGGACCGGCCGCCGTTCGGCACCCTGACCGGCTACCGCGAGGGCCGCCCGGTGCTCCCGGTGCCGGACGGGTCGTGCGACCTGACGGCGCACGTCGCGCTGGACGCCTGCGCCGGGCCCCGGGCCGCACTGCTGCCGCAGCGCACGGCGCTGACCCGGCTGGGGGTGCGCGGCGACCGGCCACCGCTCGCCTCGGCGACCACCGATCCGGCCGGGTACGTGCGGGCCCTGGTGCGGGCCGGGGAGGCGGCGGAGCTGCTCGACCCGGCCGGGCTGGGCGGGCACCTGTGGCTCGTCGAGCCGGTGGGCACGGGCGACGTGCTGCGCTGAGCGGGGCCGTGCCGGGCACGGTCCTGAGGGGGGTCGTGCCGGGTCGGCGGGTGCTCAGGTCAGCCAGCGCTCCGGCCGGGCGGTGCGGCGTCCGGTACGGGAACGTTCCGCCTGAGCGGCGACGACGGCCGTGGCCTCCTCGGCGTCCCGCAGGCGCGCCACCACCGAGCCGTTCGCACCGTGGTCCACGTGGACGTCCGCCAGGCCGAGCCGCCGCTCCCACGGGCCCTGCGTGCGCCGCACGCTCTGCACCTTCGCGTGCGGCACCAGTTCCAGCACGCGCCGCAGCCGTCCGTGGCGGGTGACGAAGACGGCGTCGGTGACCCCGTGCGCGTAGCCGTGCCACCACACCGGCACCGCGAACCGCGCCCGGCGCGCCACGGGCCGGGCCGCCGCCACCGCCTCGGCCACGTCCACACCCGGCAGCACCGTGGCCAGCACGTGGGCGGCCACCGCCCGCTCCGCCACGGGCAGCAGCAGCGTGTCGCCGTCGTTGCCCGCGACGGCCAGCTCGACGCGCACCCAACCGCGCCGCCGCCACAGCAGCGGCTCCGAGATCCGCACGGCCTGCACCCGGCCCGGCGGCACGGTGGCGTGCTCCCGGTTCAGCAGCCCGTGGTCGAGGCGGACGCCGTCCGGGGACTCGGCGACCTTCCAGTCGTACTCGGACAGGTAGCGGCCCACGGTCGCCACCCACGCGCCGCCCACCATCGGCACCGCCGCCGCGAGGGCCGCGGCCGGGCTGCCGCTCGTCCACCACAGGAAGCCGGGGACGATGACCAGGGCCGCCAGGAACCCCCAGCCGCTGCCCATGAGCAGCAGCGCGACGGTGAGCATGCCCGGCGGTACCCGCACCAGCACCCGCTCCGGCGCCTCGCCCGCCTCGGGCGCCGCCTCGGGGGCGATCCCGGCGGCGCGGGCCAGCAGCTCGGCCCGCAGGGCGACGGCGTCGGCCTCGCCGAGGAACGCCAGCTCGTCCTTCTCGTTCGCCCCGACGACGTCCAGCTTCAGCTTGGCCACGCCCGCGACGCGGGCCAGCAGCGGCCGGGAGACGTCCACGGCCTGGATGCGGTCCAGCCGGATGTGGGCGACGCGGCGGAAGAGGACCCCGGTGCGGATGCGCAGCTCGGTGTCCGTCACCGCGTAGTGCGTCACCCACCACGAGACGAAGCCGTACCCGGCCGCCACCGGCACCACGACGGCGAAGGCCAGCGCCAGCCACCCGAGCGTCAGCGCCTCCACCCACTCCCGGGTGCGCTGGTAGTCCTGCACGGAGAAGACGACGAGCGCCGCGATGGGCGCCCACGCCCGGCGCCACGGCGTGATGGGGTGCAGCCGCCGCCCCTCCTGCGGCGCGACGTCCTTCCCCGACGTGCCCGGCTTCCCCGACGTTCCTGGCTTCTCCGACGGCCCGTCCGGCTCCCGCTCGGTACTCACAGGCCCGCCGAACGGGCCTCGCCCAGCTCGGTGAGGCGGTCCCGCAGCCGCTCCGCCTCGGCGGGCACCAGCCCGGGGACGGCCGCGTCCGTCGTGGCGGCGGCGGTGTGCAGCTGGAGACGGGCCAGCCCGTACCGGCGCTCCACCGGCCCGGAGGTGACCTCGACGAGCTGCATCCGCCCGTAGGGCACCACCGTCGTCTCCCGCCACAGCACGCCCCGGCTGATCAGCAGGTCGTCGGCGCGCTCCGCGTACCGCCAGGACCGCCAGTTGCGGCCCAGCGCGTACCAGCCCCAGGCGGCGACGGCGGGCCACGGCAGCGCGAACAGGGCCCAGGCCGGGCCGAGCGGCAGGGCCAGCGGCAGGGCGGTGGCGAGCGTCAGCACGCCCATGGTCGTCAGCAGCACCATGCGCCGCATGCTCAGCAGCGCCCGCTCGACGCCGCGCCACTCCGGCTTCTCGGGCTCCTCGGGCTCGAAGGGCCCGGTCGTCGGCGGCGACGCCGGGGCGTTCGGTGCCGCGCCTCCCGCCGAGGTGGGACGGGGTGCTTCGTCCGGTGCGTTCTCCGGTACGGGTGCCCCCGGCTCGGGGGGCTCCCCCGCCGGCCCGTGCTGCGCCTGCTCCTGCATGCGTCAAGGGTAGGCGGCGGCACCGGAGCGGCGGCCCGGCTGTCAGACTTGGCCCATGACGGAGACGACAGTCGGCATCGGAGGCGCGGCCGAGAGCACCGACATGGTGCTGAACATCGGCCCCCAGCACCCGTCCACCCACGGCGTCCTGCGGCTGCGCCTGGTGCTGGACGGCGAGCGGATCAGCGCCGCCGAGCCCGTCGTCGGCTACATGCACCGGGGGGCCGAGAAGCTCTTCGAGGCGCGCGACTACCGGCAGATCATCGTCCTGGCCAACCGGCACGACTGGCTCTCGGCCTTCTCCAACGAGCTGGGCGTCGTCCTCGCCGTCGAACGGATGCTCGGCATGGAGGTGCCCGAGCGGGCCGTGTGGCTGCGGACGCTCCTGGCCGAGCTCAACCGCGTGCTCAACCACCTCATGTTCCTCGGCTCCTACCCGCTGGAGCTGGGCGGCATCACCCCGATCTTCCACGCCTTCCGGGAGCGGGAGGACCTCCAGCACGTGATGGAGGAGCTGTCGGGCGGGCGGATGCACTACATGTTCAACCGCGTCGGCGGCCTCAAGGAGGACCTCCCGGCGGGCTGGACGGACCGGGCCCGCGCCGCCGTCGGCGCGCTGCGCTCCCGCATGGGCGTCTACGACGACCTGGTGCTCGGCAACGAGATCTTCCGCGCGCGCACCGAGGGCGTCGGTGTGCTGAGCCCCGCGGCGGTGCACGGCTACGGGGTGAGCGGGCCCATCGCCCGCGCGTCCGGCGTCGACTTCGACCTGCGCCGCGACGAGCCCTACCTCGCCTACGGGGAGCTGCGGGACGTCCTGCACGTGGTCACCCGGGACGGCGGGGACTGCCTGGCTCGCTTCGAGGTGCTGCTCGCCCAGACGCACAACGCGTTGGAACTGGCCGACGCCTGCCTGGACCGGCTGGCCGAGCTGCCCCCCGGCCCCGTCAACCAGCGGCTGCCGAAGGTGCTGAAGGCCCCCGAGGGCGCGACGTACGCGTGGACGGAGAACCCGCTCGGGCTGAACGGCTACTACCTGGTCTCCAAGGGCGAGAAGACGCCCTACCGGCTGAAGCTGCGCTCGGCGTCGTTCAACAACATCCAGGCCCTCACCGAGCTGCTGCCCGGCACGCTGGTCGCCGACATGGTCGCGATCCTCGGGTCGTTCTTCTTCGTCGTCGGCGACATCGACAAGTAGGGCGGGCCGACGGCTCAGGAGGCCCGGGCGGCCTCGCGCCGCGCGGCGGGGCGGGGGCCGCCGGCGCCGAAGTAGTCGAACCCGTCACCGCTGCCACCGTCACCGCTGCCACCGGTGTCCGTACCGCCGCCGTCCGCGCCGCCGTCGGCGGGGGCCGGGCGCGGCGCCGCGGCCTCGGAGCGGGCGGCCAGCAGGTCGAGCGCGGCGCAGGCCCTGCGGTAGGCGTCGGGGCCGAGGGCGGAGGCGGACCGGCCCGGCGGCAGCGCCTTCGCCGGTTCGGCGGCGGCGATGGCGAGCTGACGGCGGCCCTCCAGCGCCGAGGCGCGGTCGGTCTCCGCGTGGGCGTACCGGCGCAGCAGCGCGGCGTGTTCGGTGCGCAGCCGCTCGAACGCCTCCTCCGCGGCCCGCGCCTCCTCCTGAGCCGTCCGGCGCAGCGCGCGCGCCTCCTCCAGGTCCTCCTCCAGCTCGGCGCAGCGCTCCTCGACGCGCCACTCCAGGCTGCGGCGGGCGGCCTGGGCCTCGCCGAGGCGGCGGCCCGCCGTGCGGTCCCAGCCGCGCAGCAGGACGGCACCCGCGAGGGCGGTCGCCGCCGCGCCCGTGGCCAGGACGCGCGGCAACAGCCCGTCGGCGGCCAGCCAGGCGCCGCCCGCGCAGGTGAGCGCGGTCGCGGCGAGGGCCGCCGGGGCGAGCATCCGGTGCAGGGGTGGGGCCTGCCGGTGACGTCCTCGTGGCATGGCCCGGAATTTACCCTGCGTGGCGTTCGTCCGGGAGGGCGCGTGACGAATCGTTCTCCGGGGGTTATCCCGGCCGTACGCGCCCCCGCGGATCTTCCGGACCTACCGGAGGTTTTCGGACTCCAGGTAGGCGCGGGCGACGTCTGCGGGCTTCTGGCGCTCGGCGTCGACCTTGCGGTTCAGCTCGGTGAGGTCCTCCGTCGTCAGCACCTCGGTCAGGGAGTTGAGCGCGTCCGCGACGTCCTGACCCCCCGCGTCCTCGGTGTTGACGACCGGGACGACGTTGTCGGCGTTCTGCAGGCCCTGGTCGTCCTCCAGGAGGACGAGGCCGAACTGCTCCAGCGTCGCGTCGGTCGTCGTGGTGAGGACCATGTCGTTCTCGCCGTCGGCCACCGACTGCTTGGCCGGTACGGTGCCGACGCCCTTGGGGTCGAGCGCGGTGACGTCGATGCCGTAGGTCTGCTCCAGACCCGGCTGGCAGAAGGGCCGTTCGGGGCACTCGTCACCGGCGGCGAGGCGGATCCCCAGCCCCTGCTCGCCGACGTCGGTGAGCGTGCTGAGTCCGTTCTCCTCCGCGAAGTCGGCGCTCACGGCGAAGGCGTTCTGGTCGACGGCGTCGCCCGCTTCCAGCACGGTCAGCCCCCGCTGGTCCGCCAGCTCCTCCAGGGCCGCCAGGGTGGCCGCCACGTCGTTGCTCGCGACCGGGTTCTCGGCCGCCTCCGCGGCGCCGTTCACCTTCGCGTTCAGGAACTCGGCCAACGTCGCGGCGTACTCGGGGACGACGTCGATGTCGCCCTTCTCCAGGGCCGGTTCGTACAGCTCGCGGTTGGCGAGCTGCTGGACGCTGGTGTCGTACCCGGCCTCGGCCAGGACCTGGGCGTAGAGCTCGGCCATGATCTTCGACTCGGTGAACCCGGCCGACCCGATGACGAGGCTGCCCTTGCCGCCGCCGTCACCGCCGTCGCCGCTCTCCTCCTCCAGGCTCTCGCCGCCACAGGCCGTCAGGGCGGCGGCGAGCGCGGCGGCGGCGAGGACGGCGGTGCCGCGCGGACGTCGTGGGGTGCGGGAGGTTCTCACAGTGCTGCTCCTTCTCGTGGACGGCGGTGGTGCGGCGGTACGGCGGTGCGGCTCACGGCGTGGCCTGGTCGGCCCTGAGCGGTGCCGGCGCGCTCGTGGCGCGGGCGGCCCGGGCCCGGCCGCGCATCGGGTCGAGGAGGCGGTCGGCGAGGACGAGGACACCCTCCACCGCGAGCGCGAGCGCGGCGACGAGCACCGCGCCCGCCACGACCTGCGGCGTGTCGTACGTGCGGAAACCGGCGGTGATGATGCGGCCGAGTCCGCCCCCGCCCGGGAGCGCGGCCAGCGTCGCGGTCGCCACGACCTGCACGGCGGCCGAGCGGACGCCGGTCATGATCAGCGGGTAGGCGAGCGGGAGTTCGGTGCGCCACAGCAGCTGCCCGCCGGACATGCCCATGCCCCGCGAGGCCTCGACCACGCCCCGGTCGGCCTCCCGCATCCCGACGTAGGCGTTGGTCAGCAGCGGCGGCACGGCGAACAGGACGAGGGCGATGACGGTGGGCCACGCGCCGTGCCCGCCGAGCGGGGTGAGGCCGAGCAGGACCAGCACGGCGAACGTCGGGACGGCGCGGCCGACGTTGGAGAGGTTGACGGCGAGCGCGCCGCCCCGCCCGACGTGGCCCAGCCACAGCGCGACGGGCAGGGCGATGGCGCAGGCCAGGCCCAGGCAGACGCCGGTGAGGAACAGGTGCTCCCCGAGCCGCTCCCAGACGCCTCCCGGGCCGCTCCAGTTGGCTCCGTCCGTCAGCCAGTCCCAGGTGTCGGTCACCACGCCCATCTCAGGCCGCCTTTCCGAGCCGACGCGGCAGCAGGCCGCCCGGGAACGCCCGGCGGCGCGCGGCCCGTCCGGCGCGCGCCCAGGGCGTCAGCAGCCGTTGCAGGCCGAGCAGGGCGACGTCGAAGAGGACGGCGAGCACGACGCACAGCACGGACGCCGTCAGCACCTCCGCCTTGAAGAAGCTGTCCATGCCGCTGTAGATGAGGTTGCCGAGACCGCCGTAGCCCACGATGGAGCCGACGGTCGTCAGGGACACCGTCGAGACGGTGGCGATCCGCACTCCGGCCAGCACGCCGGGCAGGGCGAGCGGCAGTTCGACGCCGACGAGCATCCGCGCCGGCCCGTACCCCATGCCGCGCGCCGCCTCCCGCGTCTCCTCGGGCACGGAGGCGAGCCCGGCCAGGATGTTGCGGACCAGCAGGGTGAGCGAGTAGAGCACGAGCCCGGTGACGACGACGGCCGGTGAGAGCCCCAGGACGGGCAGGAGCAGGGCGAACATCGCCAGCGAGGGCACGGTGTAGAGGACGGTCGTCAGCCCCAGCACCGGCCCGGCCGCCGCACGCCAGCGCCGGGCCACGAGCGCCAGCGGGAAGGCGACGAGCAGCGCGACGCCGACCGAGGTGAGGGTGATCCAGATGTGCTGGACCGTCGCGTCGGTCAACTCCGGACCGCGCGTACGGACGTATTCCGCACAGATCCAGTCATTGGTGGACAGACAGCTTTCCGTCCCGGTCGTCATCACCCGGCGACCCTAACGCGCACGAGTGACAGAATGTCCAGCCGACGAACCGGTCGGCGAAGGGGTGGTGATGATCCGATTCGAACGGGTGACCAAGCGGTACCCGGACGGCACGACCGCCGTGGACGACCTGTCCCTCGACGTGGCCGAGGGCGAGCTCGTCACCCTCGTCGGCCCGTCCGGGTGCGGCAAGACCACGACGATGAAGATGGTCAACCGCCTCGTCGAGCCCACCTCCGGACGCGTCCTGCTGAACGGCGAGGACGTCGCCGCGTCCGACCCGGTGCGACTGCGGCGGCGCATCGGCTACGTGATCCAGCAGGTCGGCCTCTTCCCGCACCGAACCGTCCTGGACAACACCGCGACGGTGCCCGCGCTGCTCGGTGCGTCCAGGACGGCCGCCCGGCGCCGGGCGGCCGAGCTCCTCGACCTCGTCGGCCTCGACCCGGCCGTGCACGGCGGGCGCTACCCCGACCAGCTCTCCGGCGGGCAGCGGCAACGCGTCGGCGTCGCCCGCGCGCTGGCCGCCGACCCGCCCGTGCTGCTGATGGACGAGCCGTTCGGGGCCGTGGACCCGGTGGTGCGCGAGCACCTCCAGAACGAGTTCCTCCGGCTGCAGTCGGAGGTGCGCAAGACGGTGCTCTTCGTCACCCACGACATCGAGGAGGCCGTCCGGCTGGGCGACCGCATCGCCGTCTACGGCGCGGGCCGCGTCGAGCAACTGGACTCCCCCGCCCGCATCCTCGGCGCGCCCGCCACGCCCTACGTCGCGGAGTTCGTCGGCGCCGACCGGGGGCTGAAGCGGCTCTCCGTCACGCCCATCGAACCCGCCGACCTGGAGCAGCCCCCCGTCGTCCACCTCGACGACCGGCTCGACCGGGCCGCCGCCCGGCTGCGCGCCGACGACGCCCGCTGGGCCGTCGTCCTCGACGACCGGGACGCGCTGCACGGCTGGGTCGCTGCCGAGGCCCTGGCGGACGCGGCGGACGGCACCGCGACCGTGCGCGCCCACGCCCGCCGCATGGACGCGTGGCTGCCGCTCGGGGCCTCGCTCAAGCAGGCGTTCGCGACCATGCTGCAGTACGACGCCGGCTGGGTCGCCGTCCTGGACGGCGAGCGGTTCGCCGGGGTGCTCACCCCGTCCCGGCTGCACGAGGCGCTGCGCCGCTCCGTGGCCACCGGGGACGGCGACCGGCCCCGGGACACCGTCACGCTGGACAGCGTCCACCCATGACGGTGTCCGAAACCCGCCGGTCCGCTCGCTCCGGCGGGCGCAGACTGGAGCCGTGAACACCTACGCGCACCGCACCCACACCGTCCTGGACAGCCCCGTCGGCCCGCTGACCCTGGTGGCCGAGGACGGCGTCCTGTGCGGGGTCTACATGGAGGACCAGCGGCACCGCCCGGCGCGGGCGAGCTTCGGCGTGCCCGACCCCTCGGGCTTCTCCCGGGCCGTCGAGCAGCTGGAGGAGTACTTCGCGGGCGGCCGGACGGCGTTCTCCCTGCCGCTCGCCCTGCACGGCACCCCGTTCCAGCGGACCGTCTGGGCGGCGCTGACCGAGATCCCCTACGGCGAGACGGTCTCCTACGGGGAGCTGGCGCGCCGCATCGGCCGCCCCGGCGCCTCCCGGGCCGTCGGCCTGGCCAACGGCCGGAACCCGGTCGGCATCATCGTGCCCTGCCACCGCGTCGTCGGCTCGTCCGGCGGTCTCACCGGCTACGGCGGCGGTCTGGAGCGCAAGCGCCACCTCCTCGACCACGAGCTCCGCACCGCCCTCGTCCGAGCCGGTCAGCCGGAGGCGGACGACAGCAGCGGGCGTACGTCCCGCGCCGACCGGCCGGGGACGGACAGGTGCTCGGCCACGGTGTCCTCGGCCGGCTGCTCCACGGCGTCCCGGTAGGCGTCCGGGGCGACGGTCCGGCCCTCGAACTCGCCGGCCCCCACCGTCCCGCCGTCGTACGGGACGACCGCGTCCACGCCCACCGGTTCGGCCGTCCGTCCCTTCACCACGAGGGCGACGACGTAGCGGTGACCGGGCTCGATCCGGGGCGCGGCCTCGACGCCGGCCTCCCGGCGTCCGTCGCCGTCGGTGCCGTCGGCGCCGTACCAGCCGTCCACCCGCATCGTGACGTCCTTGGGCAGGGCGGGAGCCCCCTCGCGGGCCCACAGCCCCTCCGCGACCCGCGCCGTGACCGAGCGCCCGAGGCAGCCGAACGCGTCCGGGCCACCGCGCGGCTCCTCGCCCGTGACGTCGAGGACGACGACGTGGTCGGCGTGCGCCACCCAGTCCGCCGCCGAGGCGGAGGCCCGGACGGGGTCGTACACCGCACGGGGGACGAGTCGCGGCCCGGTGTCCGGGGAGGGCAGGGCCACGTACGCGGTGGCGGCGACCGTGGCGGCGGAGGTGAGGCCCAACAGGAGGCGGGTGCGTGCAGGCTGCATGCCCCTACGACCGACGGACCGCCCGTGGGGTTGCCCCCGGGCGGGTGCGGGTCAGGAAACGGTCGCGGTGGAGGTCGGGTCCTCGTCCTCCGGCAGGCGGCAGATGTGCTGGAGCCACAGCGCGACGGCGACGACCCCGGCGGCGGTGACGACGGAGAGTCCGGCGTACAGGGCCTGGTCCCGGCGCGGGTCGACCTGGAAGAGGTCGGAGGTCAGCAGGAAGAGCCCCGTGCCGCCGTAGACCCCGGCGGCGAGCGCGCCGACGAGGGCGCTCGCCTGGCCGAAGAGCACGGCGCGGGCCGCCATCATCGGCTCCACACCCCGGGCGCCGGGCCGCCGTTCGCGCTGGGCCTTCAGCCGGGACCGCAGCGAGAGGGCCGTGGCCAGCAGCACGGCCGCGATGCCGCCGAGGACGACCGGGGCCAGTACCGGGACGGCGGGCAGCGAGCCCAGGTTGTGCCACAGGCGCGCACCGGCCCAGGCCGGCACCCCGCTCGCCAGGAAGACGCCGACGAGGGTGCGGAGACGAAGCTGCTTCACGGGGGTTCCGGCCTCCGGCGGGCTATTCGGGCAGGACGAGGGCGACGTCGGTGCGGACGGTGACGCCCTCCCGGGGGACACCGCGCAGCAGGTCGCCCACCCGTCCCACCCCCGGCACCTCGGCCTCCGGGTCGACGTCGTGCCACGGCACGAGCACGAAGGCGCGCTCGTGGGCGCGCGGGTGCGGCAGCGTCAGCCCCGGGTCGCCGGAGACGACGTCCTGGTAGGCGACGATGTCGACGTCGATGGTGCGCGGGCCCCAGTGCTCGGAGCGCTCGCGCTGGAACGCCTCCTCGATCGCGTGCCCGCGCTCCAGCAGCGACGCGGGGGGCAGCGTCGTCTTGATGAGGACCACGGCGTTGAAGTACGAGGGCTGCGACTGCGGGTCCACGCCCCAGGGCTGCGTCTCGTAGACCGGCGAGACGGCCTTGACCCGGACACCGGGGGTGTCCTCCAGGGCGTCGACGGCTCCCTGGAGGGTCTCCAGGCGGTTGCCGAGGTTGCTGCCGAGGGAGATCACGGCGCGCTGGGGGTTCGCCAGCGTGGAGTCGGCGGCGTCCACCTGCCGCACCACGGAGGCCGGTACCGGCTGCACGGTGGGGTCACTGTTCGGCGTCATGAGCGGCTCCGCTTGATGGTGATGGTCACGTCGTCGAAGGGCACGGTGATGGGGGCCTCCGGCTTGTGCACGACCACCTCCACCTCCCGCACCGCGTCGTGGCTGAGGCACTGGTCCGCGATCCGCTGGGCCAGCGTCTCGATGAGGTCCACCGGCTCCCCCGTGACGATCGCGTGGACCTCCTCGGCGACGACGCCGTAGTGCACGGTCTTCGCCAGTTCGTCCCCCGCGGCGGCGGCCCGGGTGTCCACGGCCATGTCCACGTCTACGACGAAGAGCTGGCCCTCGGCGCGTTCGTGCTCGAAGACCCCGTGATGCCCGCGCGCCCTCAGCCCGCGTACGGCTACCCGGTCCACGCGTGCGTCACCCCGTCCGCCTCTCTCGTCCTGCCGTCCGTGTCGTTCGTCCGGTGGTGCCGTGTCCGCCGCGGCGTGCCGGAGCACGGACGCCCAGCGGCACCGCGTCGAATCTACCCGCGCCGACCCCGCGCCCGTGCTCGCGGGGGCCCACAGCGAGGCCGACCGGGCGCGTCTACCCCTAACCGACCGCACGAACGCCGGTATTCCCCGCTTCCACCCCTGTGGGTGACGGCCGGAGCGTTTCCGACGACCCGGCCGTCAGTCCGCCGGGCCGCCGGAGTGCTCCGGCCCGTCGCCCCGGGCGTCCTCGTCCAGGCCGCCCTCGGCGTCGTCCTCGCCGGTGATGACCGGGGAGCCGTGGTGCGACCAGACGCGCCAGGCGCCGTCGGTGTCCCGGCGGAAGACGTTGGTGGCCACCACCAGACCGCCCACCAGCTCCCCCGCCGACCCGTCGGCCTCGGCCGGGCCGCCGCTGAGGATGTTCTCGGTGCACGTCACCAGCGCGGCGTCACCGACGACGGAGACCTCCACGTCGGTGAGGAAGAACTGGATGTAGTCCGTGTTGGCCATGATCAGCGCGTAGGACCGCAGCACCTCGCCCCGGCCGCGCAGCACCGGCCAGCCCGGGTGCACGACGCTGACGTCGCCCTCCAGCCACAGCTCGGCCAGCGCGTCGTAGTCGCCGCTCTCCACCGCGTCGTACAGGGCCGTGTTGGCCGCTTCCACCTCCTGGAGGACGGCCTCCGCGTCCTCCCCCGACAGCCCCTCGCTCACCGGGCGGCCCGCTCGACGGCGTGCGCCACCCGGACGGCGTCGGCGCTGGCCCGGACCTCGTGGACGCGGACGGCCCACGCGCCGTCCCGCGCCGCCAGGGCGGTCACGGCCGCCGTGGCGGCGTCCCGCTCCCGGGCGGGCGGCGGCGTCGCCCCCGGCTCACCGGCCAGCACGCGGCCGAGGAAGCGCTTGCGGGAGGCGGCGACCAGCAGCGGCCGTCCGAGCTCGGCGAGCTCCCCCAGCGCCGCGACGAGCGCGAGGTCGTGCTCGGCGTTCTTCGCGAAGCCCAGGCCCGGGTCCACGACGATGCGTTCGGCGGCGATGCCGCCCGCCACGGCCCCGTCGAGCGCGGCCCGCAGCTCATCGGACACCTCGCGCACGACGTCGCCGTAGACCGCGCGGTCGTTCATGTCGGCCGACTGTCCGCGCCAGTGCATGACGACGAACGGCACCCCGGCCTCGGCGACGACCGGCACCATGCGGGCGTCGGCACGGCCCCCGCTAACGTCGTTGACCAGCCGCGCCCCGGCCGCGACGGCCCGCTCCGCGACGGAGGCGCGCATCGTGTCGACGCTCACCAGCACGCCCTCGCCGACGAGGCCGCGCACGACGGGCAGCACCCGCCGCAGCTCCTCCTCCTCGTCCACGCGCTGCGCGCCGGGGCGGGTGGACTCGCCCCCGACGTCGACGAGGTCGGCGCCCTCGGCCGTCAGCTCCAGGCCGCGTTTGACGGCGGCGGCCGGGTCGAAGAAGCGGCCGCCGTCGGAGAAGGAGTCCGGGGTGACGTTGATCACGCCCATGACCGCGCAGCGGTCCCACCTCGGGAGGCCGGACACGCTTCTCCGTGGACGCCGGTTCGCACTCATGCGTCCAGCGTATGTGCTCCCCCGGAGCGGGCCGCCGCGCCGGGTGCGGCGGCGGCCGGCGCGCGGCTCAGCGGGCCATGATCAGGCTCATGGCCTCCGAGCGGGTCGCCGCGTCACGGAGCTGGCCGCGCACGGCGGAGGTCAGCGTCTTGGCGCCGGGCTTGCGCACCCCCCGCATCGTCATGCACATGTGCTCGCACTCGACGACGACGATGACGCCGCGCGGTTCGAGGATGCGCATCAGCGAGTCGGCGATCTGCGTCGTCAGCCGCTCCTGCACCTGCGGGCGGCGGGCGTAGACGTCCACCAGCCGGGCCAGCTTGGAGAGACCGGTGATCTTGCCCTCGGCCGACGGGATGTAGCCGACGTGCGCGAAGCCGACGAAGGGCACCAGGTGGTGCTCGCAGGAGCTGAGCACCTCGATGTCCTTGACCAGCACCATCTCGTCGTGCCCGAGGTCGAACGTCGTCGTCAGGACGTCCTCGGGGCGCTGCCACAGCCCGGCGAATATCTCCTGGTAGGCCCGGGCGACGCGGGCCGGCGTCTCGCGCAGGCCCTCCCGGTCCGGATCCTCGCCGACGGCGATGAGCAACTCGCGGACGGCGTTCTCCGCCCGCTTCTCGTCGAACTCACCGATCTCGCCGTCTCCTGCCAGCCTCACCGGGTCGGTCATGGGTCTGCCTCGTTCCTTGCCTGTGCGCGGTGCTCACGTCCGCACCGTTCGAATACACGCACGAAAGCGTCCGCGCCCCTCAGGGTAGAACCCGAGGGGCGCGGACGGCATTCCGGGGCGGCACGGCCCGCACACTCAGCTCTCCGTGCGGCGCTCCGCCTCGGAGGGGGCTTCGACGGGGCCGATCTCCTTGCCCTTCTCCAGCACCGGGGCGCTGCCGTTGGTGACGGCCAGCTCCTTCGGTGTGGACACCGGCGGGCGGCTCGACGGCGTGCGCCGGGTGGACCCCGTCCACGCCGGGCGGGCCGGACGCTTGACGATGTGCCGGAAGATCTCGGCGATCTCCTCCTTGCCCAGCGTCTCCTTCTCCAGGAGCGCGAGGACCAGGTTGTCGAGCACGTCGCGGTTCTCGACCAGGATCTCCCACGCCTCGTTGTGCGCGGTCTCGATCAGCTTCTTGACCTCTTCGTCGACGAGGCCCGCGACCTCTTCGGAGTAGTCCCGCTGGTGGGCCATCTCCTTGCCGAGGAAGGGCTCGGACTGGTCGGAGCCGAACTTGATGGCACCGAGACGTTCCGTCATGCCGTACTTCGTGACCATCGCACGGGCCGTCGCCGTCGCCTTCTCGATGTCGTTGGCGGCGCCGGTCGTCGGGTCGTGGAAGACCAGCTCCTCGGCGGCCCGGCCGCCGAGCATGTAGGCGAGCTGGTCGAGCATCTCGTTGCGCGTGGTCGAGTACTTGTCCTCGTCGGGCAGGACCATGGTGTAGCCCAGCGCCCGGCCCCGGGACAGGATGGTGATCTTGTGCACCGGGTCGGAGTTCGGCGAGGCCGCCGCGACCAGGGCGTGCCCGCCCTCGTGGTACGCGGTGATCTTCTTCTCCTTGTCGCTCATGATCCGGGTCCGCTTCTGCGGCCCGGCCACGACACGGTCGATCGCCTCGTCGAGGTACTTGTTGTCGATCATCTTCGCGTTGGAGCGGGCGGCGAGCAGCGCCGCCTCGTTCAGCACGTTGTTCAGGTCCGCACCGGTGAAGCCCGGGGTGCGACGGGCGACGGCGCCGAGATCGACGTCCTGGGCGACCGGCTTGCCCTTCTGGTGCACCTTCAGGATCTCCAGGCGGCCCTGCATGTCCGGGCGGTCGACCGCGATCTGGCGGTCGAAGCGGCCGGGGCGCAGGAGCGCCGGGTCCAGGATGTCGGGGCGGTTGGTGGCGGCGATGAGGATGACGCCGCCCTTGACGTCGAAGCCGTCCATCTCGACCAGGAGCTGGTTCAGCGTCTGCTCGCGCTCGTCGTGGCCGCCGCCCATGCCGGCGCCGCGGTGGCGACCGACGGCGTCGATCTCGTCGACGAAGACGATGGCCGGGGCGTTCGCCTTGGCCTGCTCGAAGAGGTCGCGCACCCGGCTGGCGCCGACACCGACGAACATCTCGACGAAGTCGGAGCCGGAGATCGAGTAGAAGGGCACGCCCGCCTCACCGGCGACGGCCCGGGCGAGCAGCGTCTTACCGGTACCGGGCGGGCCGTAGAGCAGCACGCCCTTGGGGATCTTCGCGCCGACGGCCTGGAACTTCGCCGGCTCCTGGAGGAACTCCTTGATCTCGTGGAGCTCCTCGACGGCCTCGTCCGACCCGGCCACGTCCGAGAACGTGGTCTTCGGCGTGTCCTTGGTGATGAGCTTGGCCTTCGACTTCCCGAAGTTCATCACCCGGGAGCCGCCGCCCTGCATCTGGTTCATCAGGAACAGGAAGATCACGATGATCAGCAGGAACGGCAGGAAGGAGAAGAGCATCCCGACGAACGGGCTCTGCTCCTTCGGCGAGACGGTGTAGCCCCCTTCGAGCTGACCGTCCTGGTACTTGGCCTGCAGGTCACGGGCCAGCTCGACGCCCTGGTCGTCGATGTAGCTGGCCTTGATCTTGTCGCTGTCCTCGACCTTGACGTCGTCCTTGAGCTCAAGCTCGACCGTCTGTTCGTCGCCGGTCGTCAGCTTGGCCGACTCGACCTGGTTCTCTCGGATCGCCTTGACCACTTGGCCGGTGTCAACGGTCTTGTAGCCCTCGGATGACCCGACGACCTGCATCAACACGACCACAGCGAGGACGGCCAGCACGATCCACATGACCGGCCCACGGAAGTATCGCTTCACGTCCATCCATACGAGGCGGTGACGCCCCGTCCCTCCTGCCATCGTGAGTTGAAAAGACCGACCTTCGGACGGTACCCCAGCATTGTCCCCCACCGCTCGCGGGCGTGGTAAAGAGAGCCGCCCTCGCCTGCTCCAACGGAGAGGGCGGCTCCGGTGTTCCCGGCGGCCCGCACGGCCTGCTCACGGCCCACCGGGAGCGCCCGCGCGGCGGCCGACGTTCTCAGCCGCCGTAGACGTGCGGGGCGAGCGTGCCCACGAACGGCAGGTTGCGGTACTTCTCCGCGTAGTCCAGGCCGTAGCCGACGACGAACTCGTTCGGGATGTCGAACCCGACCCACTTGACGTCGATCGCGACCTTCGCGGCGTCCGGCTTGCGCAGGAGCGTGCACACGTTGAGCGACGCGGGCTGGCGCGAACCGAGGTTCGACAGCAGCCAGGACAGCGTCAGCCCCGAGTCGATGATGTCCTCGACGATCAGGACGTGCTTGCCCTGGATGTCGGTGTCCAGGTCCTTCAGGATGCGCACCACACCGGACGACTGGGTGCCGGCACCGTAGGAGGACACCGCCATCCAGTCCATCGTGACGGGCGTCGACAGACACCGCGCCAGGTCCGCCATCACCATCACGGCGCCCTTGAGGACGCCGACGATGAGCAGGTCCTGCCCCGCGTACTCCCTGTCGATGAGCTCGGCCAGCTCGGCCAGCTTCGCGTCGATCTCTTCCTTGGTGACGAGTACCGACTTGAGGTCGGTGCCCATGTCCTTGTCGTCCACCCTGCTGCTCTCGCCTCGTGGTTCGCCGGACGCCCGGTCGCCCTGGGGGCGCCTCCCAGCACCGGCCGGGGAGACCGCGCGGCTCAGCTCTCGCTCTGCCGGATGACCAGTGTGCCACCCTGCCGCAGCGCCACCACGCGGCCGGGCAGGTTGATGGCGCGCTGACCGCGCCAGCCGGTGACGAGCCGGTCCGTCTCCTCCACGTGCCGTGCGAAGAGGGAACCCGAGGGGGCGCCGGCGTCCACGGCGGCCCGGCGCAGCACCCGGCGCCGGACGGCGGGCGGCAGCGCGCCCAGCGGTGTGACGTCCAGCACGACGGCGTGCGCCTGTCGCGTCGCGCCGCCGTGCTCGGGCCCCCCGGAGGGGGTGACACGGACGGTCCGTTCGGCCTGCGCGGCCCAGGCGTCCAGGGCGTCCGCGTCGTCCCGGGAGAGCTGGGCGGTGCGCGCCAGCGCCTCGATGACGCCCTTGCCCAGGGCCTTCTCCAGCGTGGGCATCGCCTCGTGACGTACCCGCGAACGGGTGAACGCCGGGTCGGCGTTGTGCGGGTCGTCCCAGACGGGAAGCGACTGGACCATGCACGCGCGGCGTGTCGTCTGCCGGTCGACGGCGAGGAACGGGCGGCGGTAGCGGCGCTCGGCCCCGGAGCCGCCCGCCGGTGAGGCGGAGACGGCGGCCATCCCGGCCAGCGAACGGGTGCCTGAGCCGCGGGCGAGGCCGAGCAGCACCGTCTCCGCCTGGTCGTCCCGGGTGTGCCCGAGGAGGACGCAGACGGCGCCGGAGCGGAGGGCGGCGGCGTCCAGCGCCGCGTAGCGGGCCTGCCGGGCGGCGGCCTCGGGCCCGGCGCCGCGCCCCACCGTGACGGCGACCGTCTCCACGGGCGCGAGACCGAGGGCGGTGAGGCGTTCGGCGACCTCGTCGGCCCGGACGTCCGAACCGTCCTGCAGCCCGTGGTCGACGGTCACGCCGCCGGCCCGCAGGCCGAGCCGGGGCGCCTCGAAGGCGAGGGCGGAGGCGAGTGCCATGGAGTCCGCACCGCCGGAGCAGGCCACCAGCACGAGGGGGGCGGGCGGGGGTGGGGACGCGGCGGGGACGGCCGTGCCGTCCGCCGTGTCGGCGAGCACGTCCTGAAGGGTGCGGCGGACCGCCAGGCGTATCGCGGCGACCGCGGGATGAGGACCCATGTCCGTTCACTTCCTCAAGGCTCTGGGAGCTGCGGAACAGCGAGACGCTGCCGTCAGCGGGGACGCCGCCCACCGACCCGGTCACTGATCACGCTGGGTGTGTCGATGGTGACAGAGGTGGACGGCGGCTCCGAGCATCGCACGCGGCCACACCCGCCCACGGTCCCTCGGACGGGTGATTTCCCGGCTCAGGAGTCCGCAGGCCGGTGCACCCGGGCCACCCAGGCGGCCGGTTCGGCGATCTCCGCGCGCGTCGGGAGCGTGTTGGGGGACGTCCACACCCGGTTGAGGCCGTCCATGCCGACCCGGTCCACGACGGCCCGCACGAAGCGGGCGCCGTCCCGGTACTGGCGCAGCTTGGCGTCCAGGCCGAGCAGCTTCCGCAGCACGAGGTCGAGGCGGCTCGCGCCCGTCTGGCGGCGCTTCTGGAACTTCTCGCGGATCTCCCCCACCGCCGGGACGACCGACGGCCCGACGCCGTCCATGACGTAGTCGGCGTGCCCCTCCAGCAGCGACATGACGGCGGTGAGGCGGTCCAGGACCTCCCGCTGGGCGGGCGTCTGCACGAGGTCGACGATGCCGCGACCGCCGTCGTCGTCGCGGAGCCCGCCGTCGCCGCCCTCGCCCGCGCCGTCGCCGCGGCCGCTCGCGAAGGCCTGGCCCACCTCCCGCAGCCGCTCCAGCAGCGTGGACGGGTCGATGTCGGCCTCGGACAGGAAGGCGTGGATCTCGCCCTCCAGGTGCTCCCGCAGCCAGGGCACCGCCGTGAACTGCGTGCGGTGGGTCTCCTCGTGCAGGCTCACCCACAGCCGGAAGTCGTGCGGCGGGACGTCCAGCTCGCGCTCGATGTGGACGATGTTCGGGGCGACGAGCAGCAGCCGCCCGCCGCCGCCGGGCGCCGAGGGCAGCTCGGCCGAGGGCGGCGCGAACGTCTCGTACTGGCCCAGCACTTTGGAGGCCATGAAGGAGAGCAGCATCCCGATCTCGACACCGGCGAGCTTGCCGCCGACCGCGCCGAGGACCATGCCGCCGGGGGCCTTGCTGCGGCGCTCGTGCATCTTCTCCAGCAGCGGGACGAGCAGCTGGCGGAAACCGGCCACGTTGGCCCGGATCCAGCCGGGCCGGTCGACGACGAGGACGGGGACGGGGGTGTCGGCCGCCGGCCCCTGCGGGGTCAGACCGGTGAAGGAGCGCACGTGCTCCTCCGACGCCTTGGCGTGCCGGCGCAGCTCCGCGACGACGGCCCGCGCCTCCTGGCGGCTCACCTCCGGGCCCGGCCGCACGAGGCGGGTCGCGGTCGCGGCCGCGAGGTTCCAGTCGACCATGCGGTCGGGGCTGTCGGGGCTGCTCAGCGGGTTCACGGGCTCTCCACCGTCCGGGGGCCGGGACTCGTCATGCCTTCACCGTACGGCGTCCGTGGTGCCGGGCACAGCCGATCAAGGGCGGCACCCCCCGGGGGGACGCCTCCGGAGCGGCCCCCCCCCGAGCGGCGTCAGCGGCAGCCGCAGGCGGCCACGGTGGCCGCGAGCCGGTCCAGCGCGGCGTGCGCGGCGGCACGCTCCTGGGAGCCGGTGGTGAGGAAGGCGAAGGACAGCAGCCGCCCGTCGGCGTCCACGACGGTGCCCGCCAGGGCGTTCACCCCCGTGAGGGTGCCCGTCTTGGCGCGGATCAGCCCGGCGGCGTCCCGGGTGGTCTCACCGGTGTACCGGCCGCCGAGGGTGCCGGTGAAGCCGGCGACGGGCAGGCCGGTGAGGACGGGACGCAGCTCGGGGTGGTCCGGGTGGGCGGCGGTGGCCAGCAGCGAGGCCAGGAACGTCGCCGTCAGCCGGCTGTCCCGGCTGAGCCCGCTGCCGTCCGCGAACCGCGCGCCGTCGACGGGCAGCTCCAGGCCGCCGAGGACGTCGGCGGTGGCCGCCCGGGCGCCGTCGAAGTCGGCGGACTCGCCGACGGCGGTGGCGGTGTGCCGGGCGAGGGCCTCGGCGAGGTCGTTGTCGCTGCGCGTGAGCATGCGCTCCACCAGGGCGGACAGCGGCGCCGAGCGGGAGACGGCCAGCTCCCGGGCGTCCCGGGGCGCCTTCGCTTTCGCCGTCGTGCGCGTGGTGACGTCCCGCTCGGCGAGCAGGGCGGCGAAGCGGTCGGCGGCCGCCTCGGCCGGGTCGGCGGCGCGGGGCGCCGGGCCGCTGGTCGAGTCGTCGGTGCGGGCGGCGTTGAGCATCAGCGGGCTCAGCGGCGCGATGTTGGTGTTGACGCCGATGGGGTGCCGGGCGGGGCCCGTCCAGCGGGAGACGTCGTAGGCGACGGCGCGTGGCTTCAGCCCGGCCTCCCGGACGGCCTCGGCCGTGGCGTCGGCCAGGGCGGCCAGGCGCTTCTCGTCCAGGGTCGGGTCGCCGCCGCCGACCAGGACGACGCGGCGCTCCTCCTCGTCCCACACCGTGCGGGTCGCCAGCCGGTGGTCGGGGCCGAGCGCCGTGAGCGCGGCGGTCGCGGTGGCCAGCTTGATGGTGGACGCCGGGACGACGGGCCGGTCGCCGCCGGACCGGAACAGCACCCGGCCGGTCGCCACGTCGACGACGGAGGCGGTCACCGTCTTCCCCAGGGCCTCGTCGTCGAGGCCGTCCTCCAGCGCCTCGGCCAGCCCCGCGCGGGTGGGCGGGGCGCCCTCCGGCCCCACCGGGCCCAGGACGGGGGCGGCGCTCGGGGCCGGTTCGGGGGCGTTCGCCCCGGCCCGGCCGGGCGGGCGGGCGTCGTCGGTGTGGCGCACGCCACTGTCCGGCTCCTGGCTGACCGCGCGGGAGCGTTCGGCCGTACGCTGACCCGAGTCCCACGGTCCCGCGGCGGCCACCGCGCCCAGGGACACCGCGAGGCCGACGGCGGCCGAACCCGCCGTCAGCCCGAGGGTCCGCCGCTCGGGCGGCACCGTCCGCCAGCGCCGTCGGACGCGCCGGGCCCACGCCGTACCGGCCCGCCAGGCCGTGCCACGGAACGTGCTGTTCGATCCGTCACCGGCCGTACCGCGCACCTCGGACCAGCCCCTTTCGCGAGCACACACCTGCGTGGGGGACACTTAATCACCAGAGAATGTGTTGATCACGGAGGAGCCTCCCAGTGGAGTTCGACGTCACCATCGAGATCCCGAAGGGTTCGCGGAACAAGTACGAGGTGGATCACGAGACCGGGCGCATCCGCCTGGACCGTCACCTGTTCACCTCGACCGTCTACCCGGCCGACTACGGGTTCGTCGACGGCACCCTGGGCGAGGACGGCGACCCCCTCGACGCGCTCGTGCTGCTGGACGAGCCGACGTTCCCGGGCTGCATCATCAAGTGCCGTGCCATCGGCATGTTCCGGATGACGGACGAGGCGGGCGGCGACGACAAGCTGCTCTGCGTCCCCGCGTCCGACCCGCGCATGGAGCACCTGCGCGACATCCACCACGTGTCGGAGTTCGACCGGCTGGAGATCCAGCACTTCTTCGAGGTCTACAAGGACCTGGAGCCCGGCAAGTCGGTGGAGGGCGCCAACTGGGTCGGCCGGACCGACGCGGAGGCCGAGGTCGAGGCGTCGGTGAAGCGGCTGGAGGCCAGCGGCGGCGCGCACTGACGCCACCGGCCAGCGCGGCCGGCCGAGGCGGCCGACGCGCGACGCGCACGGGCGCGTCCCCTCGCGGGGGCGCGCCCGTCGTCGCGTCAGAAGCCCCGGGTGCGCTTGGCGGCCCGGCGGCCCGGGAGCGGCGTCTCGACGCCGGGTGAGGTGATGAACAGCCGGGCCAGCTCGCCGCCGAGGTTCACCCCGATGGCGATGGCCAGCGCCAGTGCCGCCGCCGTGGAGAGGTACTGGACGCCGCCGTTGACGTTGCCCTGGGCGATGTTGAGCAGCCCGTAGTACGTGGCGCTACCGGGCAGCAGCGGACCGATCGCGGCCGTGACGTACGGCAGGGCGGACTCCCACTGGTAGCGGGACATCAGCTGGCCGAACAGCCCGACCAGCCCGGCCGCCGTGACGGTGGCGAAGACGGGGTCGAAGTCCGCCGTGTGCGCGAGCACGCCGTAGACCAGCCAGGCGACGCCGCCGTTGAGGGTGGCCCACACGACCGTGTCCCGCTGCTGCTGGAGCATCACGCAGAACGCCAGCGCCAGCAGGGTGGCCGCCATCAGCTGGACGCCGGGCCGTTCGACGCGGACCGAGTCGACCGGCGGGAAGTCGCCGCCGAACTGGTCGCCCACGTAGAGGATCATCAGGACGCCGCAGACGATGCCGACGACGAGGTACACCACTTCGAGCAGGCGGGCCGACGCGGTGATGTAGAAGCCGGTCAGCCCGTCGTGGACGGCGGCGACGAGTGCCCGCCCGGGGATGAGCGCGAACAGTCCACCGGTGACGACGGCCGCCGCCCGCGCGCCCTCCAGCAGGGGGTGCTGGACGAGCATGACCATGACGCCCATCGCGGCGGGCGGCATGGCCGCCGCCGCGAACTGGTAGAACTCCGGCAGACCCCGGCTGGAGCAGATCCAGGCCAGCCGGTCGCCGAGCATCGCCCCGATCGCCGCGAGCACGAACACCGTGGGGCCGCCGCCGACGAGCGTCGACGCCGCGCCGGCCAGGACTCCGCTGGCGAGGGTGAGGGCGTTCTTGGAGTACGGGTGCCGGTTGCGCCGCATGTCGGCCAGGCGCCGGTACGCCTCCTCCAGCGAGATCTCCTCGCTGGAGGAGGTGATGTCCGAGACCAGCCGGTAGACGGCCGCCAGCCGGGTGTAGTCGGTGCCGCGACGCCGCACCGTGCGGCTCAGCGTCACCGGGTCGTCCACCAGCGACGGCTGGTGGGTCATGGAGATGAGGGTGAAGGTGACGGTCGGCTCGCAGCGGTCGAGGCCGTAGGCGTGGGCGATGCCGAACATGGCGGCCTCCACGTCCTCGGCGCCCTCGCCCCCGGCGAGCAGCAGCTCGCCGATGCGGAGCGTGAGGTCGAGCACGCGGGGCACGGAGACGGCCGGCTCGTCCTCGCTCTTCGGCCGCCGCTCGGGGGGCGCGGGACGCTCGCCGAGCGGCAGCCGGACCATGGTGCGCATCCGGTCCTGCCAGGGCGCGTTCTGCTTCACGAGCGCGCCGAGGATCGGGATGCCGGTGGCGGGGGTGAAGTGGCCGTACTCGGCGGTGCGGAGGTCCCCCGGCTCGCGGAAGGCACTGCCCGGCTGCTCCTGGGCCGGCGGACGGAAACCCTCGGGCAGGGCGAACTCCGAGGTGGGGTGCTCACTCTCGGGGGGCGAGGGGGGCAGGGGGACGCCCAGCGGCGGGGTGAACGCGCTGTGTGCCTCGTCCGACTGCGGCTTGGTGTCCTCGGGCTCCTCACCGTTGCCGGGGTGCTGCTGCCTCCTGTGGTCCGCGGCCACGTCCCTTCGTCTCCCTCCTCTCTTCGGATCGTCCTCCAGCAGCATAGGCACGTGGCGTGCGGAACCGCCGGGCCGGTGGGGTGGTCAGCGCGAGGGCGCACCGGGGGGAGTGTGGCCGTGACGGACGGCGTTGGCCACGATGGCGTCGCGCACGTAGGCCGCCATCCCCGGGCGGATCGCCTCGTAGTAGGCGGTGAAACGCGGGTCGGCGACGTACATCTTTCCCAGCCCGGTGTGGATGTCGTAGGTGCAGTCGTAGCTGGTGCGGCACAGGAAGAGCCGGTGCTCCTCCGCGAGGTCCAGCACCTCCGCCGCGTCCGGGGGCGTTCCGGCGTCGAGGTGGGCGGCGATCCTTCCGTGGATGCCGTCGAACTCGGCCATGAAGGCCTTCCAGTCCTCCTTCGTGGAGGACGCCGCGCGGCGCTGCGACTCCGCCCAGGCGTCGGTGTCGCCCCAGCGCTGCTCGGCCTCCTCGGCGTACTGCTCGGGGTCGAAGTCCCCGAAGACCTCGAACTTCTCCTCGGGGGTGAGGTTGATGCCCATCTTCCGTGCCTCCATGGCGTGCTGGACGGCGTCGGCCATCTGCCGCAGCCTCTCGATGCGCCCGGTCAGCAGCGCGTGCTGCCGCCTCAGGTGCGCGCTCGGGTCGGCCCGCGGGTCGTCGAGCAGCACGGCGACCTCCTCCAGCGGGAAGCCGAGCTCCCGGTAGAAGAGGATCTGCTGCAGCCGGTCGAGGTCGGCGTCGCTGTACTTGCGGTGCCCGGCGCGGGTGCGCTCGCCGGGCACCAGCAGGCCGATCTCGTCGTAGTGGTGCAGCGTGCGTACGGTGACGCCGGCGAATCCGGCGACCTGCCCGATGGCGTAGCTCACAGCCGTCTCCTGGTGTGGTTGACGCCTCCACCGTGCCGCCTCACGTCGCGTGAGGTGCAAGCCCGGGCACGTCCGGATCAGCCGGCGGCCGCCTCCGAGCGCTCGGCGTGGGCCTCGCCCCGGGCCTCGGGCTGGGCCTCGGCGACCAGATCGAACGCGCTCTTGCCGTCGATCGTCTCCCGCACGACGTCGGCGTGGCCCGCGTGCCGGGCGACCTCCTCGATGAGGTGCAGCAGCGCCCAGCGCCACGAGCGGGGGCCGCCGGCGTCCCACGGCGCCTCGGGGAGCAGGAAGGTCTCGTCCATCGACGCCACCCCCCGCACCGCCTGCTCCGTGTCCGAGGCGATCCCGTCGTACAGGGCCAGCACCCCCGCGACGGTCTCGCCCTCCTCGCGCTGGAAGCTCCTCGACCACTCCGCCAGCACGGCGGGGTCGGTGTAGTCGACGGGCTCACCCGTCATCGTCCGCAGCCAGCCGCGCTCGCACAGGGCGACGTGCTTGATGAGCCCCGCCACCGAGCACGCGCTCGCCGAGGGGGCGGACCACGCCTGCTCCTCGGTCAGGCCGAGCACGGCCCGGCGGACGCCGCCGCGCTGGGCGTCCAGGTAGGACAGCAGGGCGCCGCGTTCGTCGCCGTGGGCCTCGGGAGCAACAGGGGTGGGCATAGCGCGTCACCTTTCGGAGGAAGTCGGGGGCCGCCCGGTGCGGGCGGCCCCTCCGACAGGAAGAACGCTACGGACCCTTGCGGTCAGCTCCTGTCCTCGATCAGAACGGGAAGGTGCTGCGGCCGTGCTGGACGCCGACCCACTTCTCCACGGTGAACGCGTGGACGAAGTGGTCGCCGTTGAGCCGTCCGAGACCGGAGCTCTTCTCGCCGCCGAACGGCACCACGGGCTCGTCGGCGACCGTCCCGTCGTTGACGTGGACCATCCCGGTGCGGATGCGGCGGGCGACGGCCACGCCCCGCTCGACGTCGGCCGTGTGCACCGCGCCGCTCAGCCCGTAGCGGCTGTCGTTGGCGACGCGGACGGCCTCGTCCTCGCCGTCCACCGGGATGATCACGGCCACCGGGCCGAACATCTCCTCGGTGAGCACGGGCGAGTCCGCCGGCACGTCGGTGAGGACGGTGGGGTGGACGAGGTTCCCCTCCACCCGGCCGCGCACGAGCGCGGTGGCGCCCGCTGCGACGGCCTGCTCGACGAGGGTGTTGAGCCGGTCCGCCTGCGAGGAGTTGATGAGCGGGCCGATGACGGTGCGCGGGTCGCTCGGGTCCCCGCAGGCGAGGGTGCGCACCTTGGCGGTGAACTTCTCGGTGAACGCGGCCGCCACGGACCGGTCGACGATGATCCGGTTGGCGGCCATGCAGACCTGGCCCTGGTGGACGTAGCGGCTGAAGACGGCAGCGTCCACGGCGTAGTCGAGGTCGGCGTCGTCCAGCACGACGAAGGCGCTGTTGCCGCCCAGCTCCAGGACGGCGTGCTTGAGGTGGGCGGCGGCGACGGTCGCCACGTGCCGGCCCACCCGGTCGGACCCGGTGAAGGAGATGACCTTCGGGACCGGGTGCTCCAGGAGGGCGTCGTCGATCTCGGCCAGGTCGGTGACGACGACGTTCAGCACGCCGCCCGGCAGGCCGGCGTCCTCGAAGATCCTGGCGAGCAGCGTGCCGCCGACGACGGGCGCGTCCTCGTGGGGCTTGAGGACGACCCCGTTGCCCAGGGCCAGCGCCGGGGCGACGGACTTCATGGCCAGGAAGAGCGGGAAGTTGAAGGGGGCGATGACCCCGACGACGCCGACGGGTTCGCGGTAGAGGCGGTTCTCCTTGCCGTCGACGGGCGAGGGGAGGATGCGGCCGTCCGCGCGCAGGGCGATGGCCATCGCCTCGCGCAGGGCTTCCTTGGTGAGGTGGAGCTCGAACGCCGCCTTGAGCCGGGTGCCGCCCAGCTCGGCGATGATCGCTTCGGTGATCTCCTCCTCGCGCTCCTCGATGAGGCGTACGGCCCGCTCGAAGACGAGACGCCTGGTGTAGGGGCTGATGCCGGCCCAGGTCACCTGGTGGCGTTCGGCGGCGCGGTACGCCTGGTCGATCTCCGCGGCCGTCGCCACGGTGATGGAACACAGCTTCTCGCCGTTGTAGGGGTTGAGGTCGATGACGTCCCAGGAACCGCTCCCGGACCGCCATTCACCGTCGATGTACTGCTGCGCCAGGTCCGTGAAGTAGGGCATGTCGTTCCTTCGTGGGGTTCCTTCATGCGTAAGGAGAGAGAACGCCTCTGATGCCACGTCATCGTACGTGCAGCTCAGGGGAGTTGGCGGACCTTGTGCAGATGTTCCCGGGTGTCGCGCGGGGAGAGACTGCCGTCCTCGATGAGCCGGTCGAGGACGGCGCCGTAGGCGGCCACCTCTTCCGGCTTGTCCAGATAGAGCGAGCCGGTGAGCTGCTCCAGGTAGACGAGGTCGGGGATCTCCGGCTCGGGAAAGCGCAGCACGGTGAAGGCGCCGGACTCGGCGGGGTGGCCGCCCAGGTCGAAGGTGACCACCTGGAGCTGGATGTTGGGCCGTTCGGAGAGGTCGATGAGGTGCTGGATCTGCTTGTCCATGACGGCCGGGCCACCGAAGGGCCGGCGCAGGACGGCCTCGTCGAGGACGCAGCGCAGGACGGTCGAGTTCTCCTGGAAGAGGATCTTCTGCCGCTCCATGCGCAGGGCGACGCGCCGCTCGATCTCGGCCTTCGACAGCCGCGTCGCCCTGTGGCCGCTGGACACGACGGCGTGGGCGTACTCCTCCGTCTGGAGCAGGCCGTGCACGAACTGGACCTCGTAGGTGTCGATCTGGGAGGTGGCGCCCTCCAGCCCGACGTAGGTCTGGAACCAGGACGGCAGGACGTCGTTGTAGCTGTGCCACCAGCCCGCGACGCTCGAGTCCTTCGCCAGGTTGAGCAGCGGTTCCCGTTCGGCGTCGTCCGTGACGCCGTAGAGCGTCAGCAGATCCGCGACGTCCCGTGCCTTGAAGCTCACCCGACCCAACTCCATCCGGCTGATCTTGGACTCGGAAGCGCGGATGGAGTACCCGGCGTCCTCCCTCGTGACGCCGCGACTCTCGCGCAGGCGCCGCAGCTGCGAGCCGAGCAGTATCCGGCGGACCATCGAGCCGTTGGACCCGCCTGCCCCATTTGATCCGCTTGCCACCGGAAAACTCCTTATCTGATCAGACAAGCACCCCCGCCCGGGGATCAGTCTGCCATCTTCGGGCTTCATTGCGTGCCCAAGTGGTTACACAGAATCGAAAGTTCTTCGTGCACGTGCATCTGCCCTTGCATCCGCCGCAAGCATTCGGAACCATGGACATTGCCCAAGTGCACTAAGTGCCAACAGATTTGGGTTCCCGCGCCATCCGGGGACGCAACAGCCGTCACAGTCAGGGGGACCTCGTTCATGGGGACTGAAGGAACGACGGTGCTCGATCCGTTATGGCGTAGCCTCCCTCCGCAGGACGCCGGAACCCTGTCCGGGTCGGCCTCCTGCGCCCTTCCCCCACACTTCGAAGCCGTACGCGCGGCGCGCGAGTTCACCCGCGTCACGCTGTCCGGATGGGGACTGGACGGGGAGTGCGACAACGTCACCCTGGCCGTCTCGGAGCTCGTGACGAACGCCCTGCGGCACGGCCTGCCGTGCGCGGCGGCCACCCCGACGGACCCGCCGGTGCGGCTGCACCTGATGCGGTGGGCGTCCCGGCTGGTGTGCGCCGTGCGCGACCCGAGCCGGGAGGCGCCCGTCTCCGGCAACCCGGACGCGGCGGGCTTCTCGGAGGGAACCGCCGAGTCGGGCCGGGGCCTCTTCCTGGTCGAGGCGTTCAGCGACAGCTGGGGCTGGCAGCCCCTGCACGGGACACTGCCGGGCAAGGTCGTCTGGGCCCTGTTCCGGGTGGCGTCCCCCGCGACGTAGCGGGCCGCCCGGAAGGGACCCGAGGCGACACGACAGCAACGGCACGCGGGAGGGGCCGGACGGCGGACGTCCGGCCCCTCCCGCGTGCAGCGATCCGCCCCCGGCCGGTCGGTCAGCCGACCGGTCAGTCGCGTATGAGGTGGTCGAACTCCCCGTCCTTGATGCCGAGCAGCATCGCCTCCACCTCGGCGGGCGTGTAGACGAGCGCCGGGCCCTCGGGGAAGCGGGAATTGCGCACCGCGACGTCACCGCTGGGCAGCTTGGCGAACTCCACGCACGTGCCCTGCGAGTTGCTGTGTCGGCTCTTCTGCCAGCTGACCCCGGACAGGTCCGCTGCGGCCATGCCGTTGTACGCCTGCTGCATAGGACTCTCCCGGGTAGGTCAATGCCGGTTGCGCGGTCAACTATGCGGGATCATAACGTCGTTCAATTGCATCTGCATGTGCCGATGCACGTGCACGACAGCGGGTTGCGGCCCGGCTACCGCCTGAGACCTGAGAAGGGCGCGCAGGGTCACCCGTGGGCCTACGCACCGGTAGACGCAGTGAGCGCGCGCCGGGTTCCCCCGTCGGCGGCCCGCAAACCGGCCGTCAGCGCGAGCCGTACGGCAACAGGGCCACCTCCCGGGCGTTCTTGATCGCGCGGGCCAACTGCCGCTGCTGCTGGGCCGTGACCCGCGTCACCCTGCGGCTGCGGATCTTGCCGCGGTCGGAGAGGAACCTCCGCAGCAGGTCGGTGTCCTTGTAGTCGATGTAGACGATGCCCGCCGCGTCCAGCGGGTTCGGACGCGGCCGGGCGGGCTTGCGGGGTTCGTGGCGACGGGGCACTGGGACGGTCCTTCGGTTCGGGTTCGCGGCCGGGAGGGGCCGTGCGGGGCGGGACGGTTCGGCCCCGGTCAGGAGACGGGGTCGAGGAGGGCGTCGAACGCGCGGGGCAGCGCCTGCCAGGCGGCGGGCCCGGCCGCGTACTCGGCGTCCGTCAGGAGGCAGGAGTCCAGGACGGCGACGAGATTCTCGCGGTCGAGGTCCGGTGAGGTGAACACCAGGTGCTGGCAGCGGTCACCGTGGACGGGGTGCCAGTCCAGGGCGGCGGCCGCGCGGCGGGTCGCGGGCACGAGCTCCCAGGCGGCGTCCGGCAGGGACGCCAGCCACGGCCCCGCGCTCTCCACGCACAGGGCTCCCCCGGCGGCGTCCCAACTCAGCAGCGTGTCGGGGCGGTCGGCCAGCCAGAACCGGCCGCGGCTGCGCGCCGCAGCACAGCACAGGTCCTCCAGCGCCGCGTACAGCCGCCCGGGGTGGAACGGCCGGGCCCGGCGCCAGACGAGCGTGCCGACGCCGCCGTCCCCGTCCTCGGCGCCGGTGCGCTCCGGGCCCTCCGTGTCGTGCGGCAGCAGGGCGGAGGCCGGGTGCTGGCGGGCCGCCGCCGCCTCGACGTCGAAGGGGCGTCCGGCCGAGGTGACGGCACCGGGGAACGCCGCGTCCTCGACGCGCACCCGCCGGGCGCCCGGGGTGAGCTGGGCCAGCAGCGCGTGGTCCTCCGCGTCGCCCGGCTCCGGCCCGTCGGCCAGCACGAGGAGCTCCGGGTACTCCAGCTGCCGGGCGAAGGTGTCCGCGACCGTGCGGCGGTCGCTCGCGGCGGCGGCGAGCCCGGCCTCGGCGAGGTCGTCGCCGTTGCCGAGGCACGGCAGCATCAGCGCCGGGTCGACGGCGGTGACGACGCCGGTCAGCCGGACGTCCGCGCAGCCGCAGCCCGCGACGACCTCCGCCATGGAGCGCGGCTCGACGGAGTCCCACAGCTCGACGACGGCCAGCCGGTGCGCGCCCGCGCGGGCGAGCCGCTCCAGCTCGGGGACGAGGTCCTCGCGCAGGGCGCAGCAGGCGCAGTCGCCGACGAGCGGTGTGTGCCCGGCGTCCAGCACGCCGCCGTGCTCGCGGACGGTGCGGCGCACCGTTCCCCCGGGGGCGTCGGTGAGGTCGTGGTGGAGGGCGACGCTGCCGGGGACGGTGGCGAGCATCCGGTCGACGGCGGCCCGGCGGGCGTCGGCGTGCATGCCGGCCACGATGACGACGGGCAGCATCAGCGGGCCTCGCGACGGGCGTAGCGGCGCTCGAAGCGCTCGACGCGGCCGGCGGTGTCCAGGACGCGGGCGGTGCCGGTGTAGAAGGGGTGGCTCGCGGAGGAGATCTCCACGTCCACCACCGGGTAGGTGGCGCCGTCCTCCCAGGTGACGGTCCGGTCGCTGGTGGCGGTGGACCGGGTCAGGAAGGCGAATCCGGCGGCGCGGTCGCGGAAGACGACGGGCCGGTACGGGGGGTGGATGCCGGGCTTCACGGGGGGGGGTGCTCCCTTCGGGAGGGCGGGCGGGACCGGCAACGCCGGTCGGGGTCGGTCGGGGTCGGGCGGGGATCAGCGCTCTTCGCGGAACTCGACGTGGCGCCGGGCGACGGGGTCGTACTTGCGCAGCCGGAGCCGGTCGGGGTCGTTCCGGCGGTTCTTGCGCGTCACGTACGTGTAGCCGGTGCCGGCGGTGGACCTGAGCTTGATGACGGGGCGGACGTCGGTGCGTGGCATGCGGGGTACTATACACAAACGAAAATCATGTTCATTAACGCTGCGAAGGAGCTCCGCCTTGTCCGCTCACTGCCAGCTCACCGGCCGCGCGCCGGTCTTCGGCCAGCAGATCTCCCACTCCCACCGGCGCTCGTCGCGCCGCTTCGACCCGAACATCCAGCGCAAGCGCTACTGGCTGCCCAGCGAGCGCCGCCACGTGCGGCTGACGCTCAGCACCAAGGGGCTGCGCACCGTGGACGCCATCGGCATCGAGGCCGCCGTCGCCCGCATCCGGGCCCGCGGCGGGAAGGTCTGAGGGAACACCGTGGCGAAGAAGAGCAAGATCGCGAAGAACGACCAGCGGCGGGCCGTCGTCGCCCGGTACGCCGCCCGGCGGGCCGAGCTGAAGCGCGTCCTCGCCGATCCGACGACCCCGGAGGAGGAGCGGACGGCCGCGCGGCGGGAGCTGCGGCGCCAGCCGCGTGACGCCAGCGCCACCCGTGTCCGCAACCGCGACTCCGTCGACGGCCGCCCGCGCGGCCACCTGCGGGCGTTCGGCCTCTCCCGGATCCGGCTGCGGCAGATGGCCCACGCCGGGGAGCTGCCCGGGGTCCGCAAGTCGAGCTGGTGACGGACCGCCCCGGGCCCGGCCTCCTCGCACGCCCGGGCCCCGGGGCGCCCGCGCCACGCCACGCCACACCGGAACACCTTGACCTGAAGTCCGGTTGAACTCCTAGCGTCGGGACCCCACTCACCACCCGCCGCGCCGGAGGCCCGGATGTCGATGCACATGACCGCGTGGAACGCCCTCTACAACGCCCGCCACGCCAGCGAGGACCGACGCCCCTTCTCCCGGGCCACCCTGCGGCGTATCGCGGTGTTCGCCCGGCCGCACCGGCGGCTCATCGGTTTCTTCCTGGTCTTCAGCACCGTCGCCGCCGTGTTCGCGGTGGCGACGCCCCTGCTGGCCGGCCGGGTGGTGAACGTCATCGTCGCCGGGGAGGACCGCCGCACCGTCGTCCTGCTCGCCGTCCTCATCGCCCTGATCGCCGTCGCGGAGGCGGCGACGGGGCTGCTGACGCGCTGGCTGTCCGCCCGCATCGGCGAGGGCCTGATCCTGGACCTGCGCGGCGCCGTCTACGACCACGTGCAGCGGATGCCCGTCGCCTTCTTCACCCGCACCCGCACCGGGGCCCTCGTCAGCCGTCTCAACAACGACGTGATCGGAGCCCAGCGGGCCTTCAGCGACACCCTCTCCGGGCTCGTCTCCAACCTCGTCACGCTGCTGCTGACGCTCGTGGTGATGCTCCAGCTGTCCTGGCGCGTCACGCTGTTCGCCCTCGTCCTGCTCCCGCTCTTCGTCCTCCCCGCGCGGCGTATGGGGACCCGGCTCGCCCGGCTGTCGCGGGAGGCCGCGAACCACAACTCCGTGATGAGCACCCGGATGACCGAGCGGTTCTCCGCCCCGGGCGCGACGCTCGTGAAGCTGTTCGGGCGGCCGGAGGAGGAGTCCGCCGAGTTCGCACGGCGGGCCGCGGAGGTGCGGGACATCGGTGTGCGCATCGCCATGCTCCAGATGTCGTTCGTCACGGCGCTCACCCTCGTCTCCGCCCTGGCCCTCGCCCTCGTCTACGGACTCGGCGGCTGGCTCGCCGTCGGGGGCGGGCTCGCCGCCGGCACCGTCGTCTCGCTCGCCCTCCTGCTCACCCGCCTCTACGCCCCGCTGACGGCGCTGGCCGGGGCCCGGGTCGAGGTGATGACCGCGCTGGTGAGCTTCCAGCGCGTCTTCGAGGTGCTGGACCTCAAGCCGCTGATCGAGGAGGCGCCTGACGCCGTCCCGGTCCCCCCGGGCCCGGCCTCGATGGAGTTCGACGCCGTCGACTTCGGCTACCCCGCCGCGACGGCGGTCTCCCTCGCCTCACTGGAGGAGGTCGCGACGCTGGACGCGCGCGGCGGTGAGCGGGTGCTGCACGGCGTCTCCTTCCACGCGCGGCCCGGGGAGATGGTCGCGCTCGTCGGTTCCTCCGGTGCGGGCAAGTCCACCGTCGCCCAGCTCGCCGCGCGGCTGTACGACGTCGACGGCGGCGCCGTCCGCGTCGGCGGAACGGACGTGCGCGACCTGACGGCCGAGTCCCTGCGGCGGACCGTCGGGATGGTCACCCAGGACGGCCACCTCTTCCACGACACGATCCGCGCCAACCTCCTCCTGCCCCGCCCCGACGCGAGCGAGGAGGAGATGTGGGACGCCCTGCGCCGCGCCCGGATCGACGCGCTGGTCGCCGCCCTGCCCGACGGCCTGGACACGGTCGTCGGCGAACGCGGCTACCGGCTCTCCGGCGGGGAGCGGCAGCGCCTGACGATCGCCCGGCTGCTGCTCGCCCGGCCCCGCGTCGTGATCCTGGACGAGGCCACCGCCCACCTCGACTCGACCTCCGAGGCGGCCGTGCAGGAGGCCCTGACCGAGGCGCTGAGCGGACGCACCGCCGTGGTGATCGCCCACCGGCTCTCGACGGTCCGTCAGGCCGACCAGATCCTCGTCCTGGAGGCCGGCCGCATCGTGGAACGCGGCACCCACGAGGAGCTGCTGGCCCGTGCCGGGCGCTACGCCGAACTGCACCGCACCCAGTTCGCCGCGTCCGCCCCCGCCGTAGGCGGGTGACGGCCCGCCACCCCGGCCCAGCGCCCCGGCCCAGCACCCCGGCGCGAGCGCCGGGGTGCTGGGCCGGACGGCGCAGCCGCGCGCGCGGGGTTGCGGGAACCGGCCGACGATGGTGGGACCTACAGCCTCGCGCGGGGAGAAAGCGCCGTGAACTTCAGCTACGAGCAACTACGCCGCTGCACCGTCGCCGTCGACCTGGGCGCGGACCGGACGCGGGTGTACCTCAAACACGCCGGGGTCGTCGTCGACGAACCGTCGGTCGTCGCCGTCAACACCAGGTCCGGCGCGCTCATCGCCGTCGGCACTCCGGCCCAGCGGATGTACGGGCGGACGCCGCCGCAGATCCGGGTCGTCCGGCCCGTCGCCGACGGAACCGTGCACGACGTCCAGATGGCCCAGCGCATGCTGCGCGCCATGGTCGGGGAGAAGGTCCGCCGGGCCTGGCGCCGCCGTCCGCTGCTGCGGGCGGCCGTGTGCGTCCCCCACGACGCCGACCCCCTCGCCCAGCGGGCCGCGGTGGCGACCCTCACCGGGCTCGGCTGCCGCCGGGTGGAGCTGGTCGACACGCTCTTCGCGGCGGCCGTGGGGTGCGGTCTGCCGGTGGAGCGTCCCGAGGCGACCATGGTCGTGCTCTGCGGGGCGGACACCACGCAGGTCGCCGTCCTCTCGCTGGGAGCGATCGTCGCCGCGGCACAGGTCGGCGTCGGCGGCGAGACCCTGTACGGCGCGGTCGGCCGTCACCTGCGCAACCGCTACGAGCTCTCCATCCCCTCCGAAGCCGTGCGCGGCCTGCACGCCGAGGTCACCGCCGGCGGCACGGGCGGGCTGCCCGGCGACCCCGGCGGCCTGGTCGTGCACGGTCGCGACGCGGCCACCGGGCTCGCCCGCACGGTGCAGATCGACGCCCACGAGGTGGACGCGGCGACGCACGGCCCGCTCATGGCGGTGCTGGACACCATCCGCGGCGTGCTGCACCGCTGCCCGCCCGACCTCGTGGCCGACCTCGCCGACCGGGGCGTCATGCTGGCCGGCGGCTACGCCGACCTTCCGGGGCTGGCGGACCGGTTGCACCGGGCGACGTCCATGGCGGTGCACGTCGCCGACGCCCCGGCGGCCGCGGCGGTCAGCGGCGTCACGGCGATGATCGAGGGCCGGGTGCGCCCCCTGCTCTCCCTCGACGCCCTGCCCTGACCCCGCGTGCGCCCGACGGAACGGGCCCGGTCGCCATGTCCGCATGGCGACCGGGCCCGCGCCGTGCCGAGGGCGGCCGGTCAGCGGGTCGCGGGGAGCCGGAAGCGGCGGGCCGGGCGGCGGGGGCGGTGCTGTGTGGGCCGCGGCGGCCGCGGGTGCTGGGGGCGGATGACGCCCGGTCCGGGGTCAAAGCCGATGTCGGCCGGCTCCTCGGATCCGGTCAGCACCTCGTGGAGCCGCTGGACGTCGTCCGGCAGGTCGCGGCGCCAGCCCACCGACACCACCGGCCACAGCGCGAGCATGCCGCCCGTGAGCCAGGACGTGACCTGCACCCCCACCCGGCAGCCCGGGCCCTGCGGCCACAGCCGGAAGTCGTAGCGCGGCACCTGGGTGCCCAGCGGGGTCCACATGCGCTGGCCCAGGAACCCGATCAGGCGGCCGGGCTCGAACGCGCAGCACTCCAGCCGGAAGTCGCGGTGCCGGCCCGGGAAGCGGTAGCGGTAGACGCACCCTTCACCGCACCGGGGGCCGAAGGGATCGGTGCCCCGGATCTCCATGACCCCGGAATGCCAGCGCGGCAGATTCCGTCCGTCGGCCAGGAAGCCGAAGACCTCGTCGACGGGCAGGGGGATAGAGACGTAGACCTGCACCTGCGGCATAGCGGCACCTCCTACGAGCGGGCCACGCGGCGATGCGCGCGCACCCGCTCCCCGGCCCGGGTGTACCTGTGTGCTTTCAGGCTGAGGTGATTTGTAAGCAATGTCCCGTCTGGTTGACCCATTCGGGCGATGACTCCCGGTTCGTATACCCCACCCGGCGGGACGCACGCGCCACAAACCGCGCGAATCGCCGCGACGCCGACACCGGGCGGGACCGGTGCCGGCGTCGCGGCGAACAGCTGAGGTGACGGGGGCTCAGGAGCCCTACGGAGCGGGGGTGGCGAGGAGGAGGGCGAAGCGCCCGCCCTCGTCCGTCCACCAGTGGCGGACGTCGAACCCCGCCCGTGCCAGCTCGGCGGTGAGGCCGTCGCGGCGGAACTTCACCGAGATCTCCGTGCGCAGCTCCTCCCCGCGTTCGAAGTCGACGGTGAGGTCGAGCGCGGGCACCGGCACCGTCTGCGCACGGCGGGAGCACAGCCGCATCTCGATCCGGGACTCCTGCGCGTTCCACAGGGCGCGGTGGTCGAACGCGTCGGGGTCGAAGCCCGCGTCCAGCTCCCGGTTGAGCACGTGCAGGACGTTCTTGTTGAACTCGGCGGTGACCCCCTGCGCGTCGTCGTAGGCGGGGACGAGGACGTCGGCCGGCTTCACGAGGTCCGCGCCCAGCAGCAGCCCGTCCCCGGGCCCGAGCTGCGGGCGCAGCGCGGCGTAGAAGGCACGGCGGCCCGCGTCGTCCAGGTTGCCGAGGGTGCCGCCGAGGAAGGCCACGAGCCGGGGCCCCTTCCCCGGCAGCGTGAGGTCCACCTCGTAGTCGGTGACGGCCGCCGCGACCGTGAGGCCGGGGTAGTCCGCCGTCAGGGCGCCGCCCGCCGCGACGAGCGCGTCCTCGCTGACGTCCAGTGGCGCGTACAGCCGCAGGGTGCCGCGCGCGGTGAGGGCGTCCAGCAGGAGCCGCGTCTTGCGGGAGGAGCCCGAACCGAGCTCGACGAGGGTGGCCGCCCCGGCCGCCCCGGCGATCTCGTCGGCCCGCTGCCGGAGGATCGCGTGCTCGGCGCGGGTGGGGTAGTACTCGGGCAACCGGGTGATGCGCTCGAAGAGTTCGCTGCCGCGCCCGTCGTAGAACCACTTGGGCGGCAGGGTCTTGGGCTGCCCGGTCAGGCCCTTGAGGACGTCGGAGCGCAGCGCCTCGGCCTGGTGGTCGGCGGGAAGGCGGCGGGTGAGGCTGAAGCGGTCGGAGCTGCTGGTCATGCCGAGGTGGTCCTCTCCGGGGCGGGGGCTGCGGGCTGCGGACGGCCGTCCGGCCGCCCGGCGGTTCCGGGCGGCGGCTCCGGCCGCCGCGCGGCGGCGTCGAGCGGAGCGGTGCGCACGGCCGTGGGCGTGGCCCGCAGCACGGACCCCTCCGGCACCTCCTGCCACCCGTCGCGCGCGTCCGGCTCGGAGGCGACGGTGACGCCGCCCTCGGCCGTCCGGTACCACAGCGTGTCGCCGTGCCGGGTGGCCGTGACGGTGCGGCCGTCGGTGACGAGGAGGTTGAGCCGCGCCCCGGGGCGGACCGCCGCGACGCGCAGCACC